>JBCCHN010000043.1:0-37221 GCA_039028695.1 Pseudomonadota bacterium | reverse complement strand
TTCCAGTTGATCCAGGAACTGGGCATTTTCCTCACCTGGGCTGCCGTCATCGACTAACACCACCTCGAAGTTTCGGTAGCTTTGCCGCTTGACTGATTCAATGGCCTGGCGAACCAGCTCTGGCCGATTGAAATGAGCGATGCAGACGCTGACCAGCGGATCTTTTGGGTCCGTTGGGGCCGGATACGCATTGCTCATTTTCTGAATTTGGCCGGGTTGGCTCAACCAGGCGTGCCAATCCAGCCAAGTTTGATTGTTGCGGTCGTTGTCAAAGCTGGGTTGCGGCAAAAGGGCCCCGTCACGCAGAACTTGGCCCAACAGTTTTTGCAAATCGCCGGGGTGCGGATCGAACAATACCTGGGCATGATCTTCCTTGTCGACCAGCTCTGGGCTGCCACCGGAACGGCACAGAATAAAAGGTATCCGGTGCAAGAGGCACTCGTAAATGGCAAAGGACGAATTTTCCAAAAGCGAGGCGATGACCGCTAACCGATTGCCTTGCTTAAGAAAATCTACTACCTCAAGCTGAGATAAATGACTAACAATCTCAACTTCGAAGGGCCAGGATTTGGCTCTTTCGTTGATAATGTCACGAGCCGGAAAGTTGGTAGGCACCTTGCCCAGGAAAACCACTTTCCTGGGCACCTGGTCTTGAGCGACCAGCCTGCTTAAGGCATCGCAAAAGATAAAAATGCCCTTCCGGGGTTCAAGCCGGCCAAAAAATACGATTTCATCGATCGGGAACTTTTTTCGGTCGAGTCGGGACGTTGAATGGTCATTCGGCTGATGAGCATTACGTGTCTTGGGGGAATTGCTTG
The DNA here is from genome assembly GCA_039028695.1 of Pseudomonadota bacterium. Classification (GTDB taxonomy): domain Bacteria; phylum Pseudomonadota; class Alphaproteobacteria; order Kiloniellales; family Kiloniellaceae; genus JANQKX01. The sequence continues at coordinate 36,403 of JBCCHN010000043.1, read as the reverse complement.
TCTCTGTTGGGCTCACCGGCCCCAGCATGATGTTGGGCTGGACATGGCAACGCTCCCGGTTCAAGCGGTACCCGTGCTGCAACATCCAGCGCAGAAGGTGGAGACTGCCACTCACCACCACATCACCCAGTTCCACGCTGCGACGTTCCATGAAGCTGATGCCCAATTCGATATGAGTGTCGATATGGGTAGAGCCGCCCGCACGGTTCCATAGGCTAGGAGATGAGCACTTCACGCAAAACAGCGTGTCTTGAAATGCCAGCCCCAATCTTTTCGCCAACATGCAAAAATAGCCGCCACCGCGCCACTCTGTTAGGTGAACCAAATCGAAGGGCTCTTGCGACTTCAACCAGCAATAGGCACCGTAGGCAAAGCGCACGGCGCGGCCGTTGTCGCCGAAGCCGGTTTCAATCTCCGGACGAGGCATGGGCACGAATGTAACGCCTCTATCTGCATAGTATTTGACCCACTCTTCAACGGGGCCGTTTTCCGAGTGATTGCCAAGTATATAAAGGATTGTGACCTGGTGCCCGGCAGAGGTCAGCAGGTCCGCCGCATAGCGGTAAGCAGTGCCGATGCCGCCATTTCTGACCGGCCCCACGATATCAGGGGTGATAATACAAATCCGTAAAGGGCGATGCGGATCAAGCGGCTGCTCCAAGGTGGGAAGGCCGGGGAAGGTCGCGGTGAATCGGTCCAATTGACGAGGTTCGATCCCAAAGGCCGATGATCCCGGGATTTCAATTCCTTCGTAGGCTTCTTCATAAGCCTGCAACCGAGCAGCCTGCTCTTCGATCAACTTGGCTTGATTTTGGGACAGTTCCAGAAGATTTTGATACTCTTCATCTTCTGTTTTGGCGTTTCGCGGGAGGGATGCCATGCTTTTATTGCGTACCTTGTTTGATCTTTTTGAAATCAGCCGACAAAATTGGTGCGCTGGCACGAGGCAGCCTTCCGGTGAGCAGCTTTAAAAGAAAATTCAACCAGTTTCAATGGCTAGGCAGAAATAGATCGACCATTGGTGCTGAGATCGAAACATCCAAGGCCCATTGAGATTTCGTCAAGAACTGTTCAAGCTTGGCCACAGGAGAAAGACAACCATTGGATTGGGGTCTGTGATAATACCATTAATGCGAGATGGCGTTTGGGGGCAGGCCTTAAGCAGCGTTCATAGGGATCGTGCTCGGCCGGCCCTTTTTCTCGATCGCGATGGTGTCATTATAAAGGATCGAGGATATGTATGCCGTCCCGAAGAGGTTCAATTACTGGATGGTGTGGCATCGCTGATCCGCAATGCAAATGAGGGAGGCATTCCCGTCGCGGTGGTCACCAACCAATCAGGCGTGGGGCGTGGCTACTTTGGATGGGATGACTTTGCCGCTACTCAGCAGCGACTTTTGGAGCTTTTGGGGCAACAGGGTGCCCACTTGGACTTGGTCTTTGCTTGCCCCTTCCATCATGACGCCGAGCCACCTTACAGAATCGCCGACCATCCCTGCCGCAAGCCTCGGCCGGGCATGCTCTTTCACGCAGCCACCTTGGGAAATTTAGATTTGTCCCGCTCTTGGATTATCGGGGATCGCATCTCGGATCTTGCCGCCGGGCAGGCGGGCGGATTGGCTGGTGGGGCCCTCTTTACAATCGAGGCTGCTTTAGAGGAGGTACAGCACGCATCGGCCTTGGCGGCGCCGGAATTTTCAATCGTGCTCGCTCATTCGGCCACCCAGCTGCTGCACTTGCCATTATTTGCCGTTCCGTCCGAGCCGACCAGTTAAGACAATCGTGACGGCGGAGGACAAAATTAGCGCTTGCCACTGGCTTTGCCAAAATCCATAGGCCGTTAAGGCGACCGCTGTTATAGTCAGGAACTGTGCTGTCGCAAAAAATCTCATAAAATCGGGTAGCTTCTGGATTTTTCTGATAATTAGACTCAAGACAAAAAAGGCCAAAACTGCTCCGACGATTCCGAGTTCTAAAAGAACTTGAAGTGCCGCGTTATGGGGATGAGAGGGGATGATCGACGCCGCCTTCCGACTTCCGCCAACCCTGGTTTGCTGATTTACGGACGCCGCCTTATTTTTTGATTTTTTGGACTTGGTCTTGCGGTTCGCCTTGAAGGGCTTGGCGTCGCCGTTGTCCATGCGGCTAGAGGCATCAAATCCCCATCCAATCAGAGGCTTTTCTGAAAATCGTTCGACTGTGAAATCCCAGATGTGAATACGGTGTCGGGCCGATAGCTGAAGCCAGTCCGCTTCCATCGCCCCTTTTTCATAGAGGTATTTGGTTCCAAGGGGAGAAATTACAAAAATGCCGATAATTGTCGCGAAAAGAACCAGACGGCTCGCCTGCCGATGAAGCAAGCAAAGGCCCAGTCCCATCAAACCAACCACTAGTCCCAGCACCGCTGCCGAGGCCTGGCTATTGGGCAACAAGAGTGTAAGAACCAGGAGCGGGATAGCCACTATCCATGAACGGGTCTTGCACAAGAGCAATGCGGCAATTGGCCATACAAGGATGGTTAGGGCGGTGACACCTCGGTTCATCCGCGAAAGTGCAATATAGGGTGTGTCCGCATGGCCCTTTATTAGGTTAAAGAGCGGAGACCCGAAATAGATTTCCACGACCACCAGTCCAAGAGACAAGCACCAGCCGACCGCAAGAAAACAAAGAGCCCTTTCCTTTTCCCGGTCGGCGAGGCTACCTGCAACGGCGATCAAGTAAAGTCCTGCAGCATAAAGGGGGGCAAGTTTGAGAATGGTGTGAAGGCCCCGGCTTGGCTCTGGGCTCCAGGCTGTCGCGATAGCGCACCATCCCAAAAATATCACTATGGACCAGCTTAGGATTCGATCCGGAACTGCAAAAGCTTGTTTGGCATTTAGTTGGCATAGGATCGTTAGTAGGACGGTTCCATAAAGTAAGGGAACCACTCCTTTTGAGGCCAACAAGGCCATCACCGGCAAAATCAGGCAAAAAAGGGTTAAAACCCAAGCCACCGCGTGGTTTGACGATATCTGATTATTCTGGGTCACGACGTGGGGCCAGTCCAATTTCGCTTGGTTGCTGTTGGCCAAAGCCCGGTTTCTTACAGGATAGCCGCCGTCGTTTAAAGGCAGCAATGGCGCCCTTGGGAGCAATTTTGGCTTTTTTCGGTCATTGCCCAGTGCGAGCAATGGCGCGCTCCAGTGCCGGATAGCAAAACCCAAGTGTCAGGGCTCGGGCGACCAAAAATATCGTTATCGCCAGCCATAGGCCATTGTTGCCCCAGAGCGGCAGCAGGATCCATGTGGCAACAAAGAAAACCAGCGCCGATAGGACCATCGCGTTGCGTAAGGCGGCGGCCCGTGTCGCGCCGATGAAAATCCCGTCTAATTGGAAGCCCCAAATAGCAAAGATCGGCAGAGCAATCAGCCAAGGTAAGTAATGCTCTGCCAAGGAGATGACGGTCGGCAAATCCGTGAAGAGGGTAATGAGCCATGAGCCCAACAGCCAAAACAGTGCGACTAAAAGAACGGCCGTTGCCAAAGCCCATAGGCTCGAGACCTTAACGGCGTGGCGAAAGGTCGTCAGGCTCCGCGCGCCCACGGCGTTGCCGGCAAGAATTTCCGCCGCGTTGGCAAATCCGTCCAGGGCATAGGAAGTCACCGATAAAAAATGCATTAAAATGGCATTGGCGGCCAGGATGTCGTCGCCTAACCTAGCACTCAATATGGTGAAATAACTGAAAGCGAAGATGACACATAAAGTCCGAATAAAAATGTCAAAGTTTACCCGGAACAGGGCCAAGGTCTCGGGCCCGGTCCAAAGCTGCCGCCATCTGATCGGCACCGCTCGCCCGCTAAGGTATCGCCAGACATAAAGCAGGCCGAGGCCAGCGGCGGTTATTTCGGCAATGACCGTGGCAAAGGCAACGCCTTGAACGCCCCAGCCCAAGCCGACGACAAACCAGAAATCGAGTAATATATTCAAACCGTTAAGAAGGATTTGAAAGAACAGGGCTGCCTTAGCCTGCTGGGTTCCCAACAGCCAACCCAGGATCGCGTAGTTCACCAGGGCAGCGGGTGATGACCAAATACGCGCACCGAAATATAGTCTGGCTTGCAGCTCCACCTCGGGTCCGGCGCCCACGGCCCCAAAGGCCACGAACGCTATAGGTGCTTGTAAAACGACGAGCAAAAATCCCAAGGCTAGGGCCAGCCCCAGGGGACGGTAAAAACTGGCGTGAATTTCCGCCTCGTCGCCGGCGCCAAAGGCCTGGGCGGTAAAGCCTGTGGTCGCCATACGCAAAAACCCGAAGCCCCATAGCAGGAAGCTAAAGATCATGGCCCCGACGGACACGCCGCCGATGTAACTGGCATCGCCCAGGCGCCCCACAACGGCCGTGTCGACCGCCCCTAAGAGGGGGGTAGACATACTCGATAGTATGATTGGACCCGCCAAGCGCCATACTCGCCGGTTCCAATTGCCTTGATCGGGTTCCCCGGCAGGTGAAGTCTTGGTCATGGGTTCGCCAATTGATTGGGTGTCTTGGGAGGCGCAACGGATCAAATCGGTTTGGCCGGTCAGGGCCAAGAAGCCATAAAACACCCCATTAGCAAGCTCTAAATCCTTCGGACTGGCTTGCATCTTTGGCGCTGAGCCACGGATCCGGTTATGGCAGCAGCGCTGATAGGTGTTAAGATCAAGGTGCGCGGGGTGATTTGGTCCTAAAAGTTGGGCCGACTTGTTGGGCCGGATCCAACTTACAAGGCCCAATTTTGGAATTGGCCGTGCGGAAGCAGGGATATGAATGAAACCTTTGATACGGTGGTGATTGGCAGCGGACCGCTCGGATTGTCGTCAGCCCGCCGTCTGGCCGAAAAGGGCCAGAGGGTCCTGGTGCTTGAAGAGGGTCAAGCCGTGACCGACCCGCCTGGCTCCCACCTAAGGAACCAAGATCGTTTTCATGGCGACCCAAAATCCTACCTTGAGGAGGCGACGGGGCATCTAGCCTATTTCGATGCGCAGGTTCCACGAGAGCAACTGCCGGGCGCCGCTGTTACCAAGACCGTCGGCGGCCAGGGCGTGATCTGGACTAACCTTTGCCCGAGATGTGATGCGACCTGGGAAGCCTTGTCCTCGCAAGGCTGGGAGAGCTATTCAGCACTTGCTGAGGACTATCTGTGTGTCCAGGCGGCAGAGTTCGATGCATCGGTGCGCCAGCAAAAGCTCAAGGCCAGGCTGGCCGAGCACTTGGCAGAAGCCGGACGCGGCGTGGAGGTTTTGCCTACCGCCGCCCAATACGGCGACAGCGACTATCTCCATTATACCGGTCCCCATGACATTCTGACGGGCGCAGGGGCCGCGGGTGATAGAATAACACTCTGTGCCGGCACGGCTTTGTCTCTTCGGCTGCGCGGTGGCCAAATTACGGCGGTCGATTTGGGCGACAAGCTTTTGGAAGCCGATAATTTTGTCATCGCGGGCGGTGCCATCGGGACCCCGCAACTGCTTCACCGGTCGGGTATTCGGCCCAAGGCTTTGGGGCGCTGGTTGTCATACCATCCCATCCTCATTACCCAGATGGTTTTGGACGAGGCCTATTGCGCGCCGCCCGGTGTTGTCGACCGGGTGCCTCGTTTGCAAATTCGGCCGACCAAGAATGCACCCTGGTTCAGCTTGGTTTTGCGCGATGTTTCCCCCTTCGAACCCAAAGATCCGGACAGCCAAATCGATCCCAATCGCTTGGCGGAAATCCAGATTATTTGTCCGGTGGATGTTCGAGAGGAAAACAGAATAGAATTTGATGCCCATAGCGATCCGAGTTTTCACGTACCCCTGTCCTCGTCTGATAAAGCTCGCCTTGAGAGAGCATTTCGAGATGCCGAGGCCCTTACGGCTGCTCTGGGACGGTGTCGGCGGGGCTGCGAGATTCTTTGGACGCCCTTTGGCTTTGCCCACATGACCGGAACCACCCGCATGTCAGCGGTGGATGACGGCACGGGTGTTGCCGATTACCAAGGCCGGGTCTGGGGATTTGAGAATCTATACCTTGCCACCAACGGACTGATCCCAACCCGCATGGCGGTCAATCCCACCTTGACCGGCGTAACCTTGTCGCTTCACGTGGCAGATGCCTTGCTTGCCCGTTAGCGCCCGACGGCATAGCCCTGCATCATGCGGGGATTGGCGGCTGATCGCAAAAGCCGGCCGTCACGGCGCGCCGCCGACAAACGTCCGAGGGACCAATCCTCAACCGTCTGGACCCGGTGCCCTTGGGAACGGAGTTTCTTGACGGTGTCTGTCGGGAAGCGGTTTTCCAGGTGTAGCGAGCCGGGGTCCGCCTGCCGGGGCCAAAAGCTGGACGGCATGTGGTCAGTCTGGAACATGGGGCAATCGATGGCTTCTTGCAAATTCATGTCATGATGAATGTGGCGCAAGAAAAAGGTGAGGGACCATTGGTCCTGGTAGTCTCCACCGGGTGTGCCAAAGGCCATGAGAGGCTCATTGTCCTTAAAAACAAGATTGGCAGAGAGGGTAGTACGGGGTCGTTTGCCGGGCGCCAGGCTGCTCGGAAGGCCATCCTCCAGCCAGAACATCTGGGCCCGGCTGTTCAGACAAAAGCCCAATTCAGGGATGATTGGCGAGGATTGTAGCCAGCCACCGGATGGGGTGGCAGAGACCATGTTGCCCTGCCGGTCGATAATGTCGAGATGGCAGGTGTCGCCGCGGCTGGCACCATTGGATTGGACCGTCGGCTCGCCGCCGCCCAGCGCGCTGAACCTTTTCTCGGCACTGTTGCTTCCGATCACGATCCTGGATGCAAATCCTTCAATTTGCCCAGGCCTGAGGTCCATGGAGGCGTGGTCGCCGATAAGCCCCGCCCGATGCTGGTTGTAATCATCGGACAAGAGGGTGGAAATGGGGACATCAACAAAATTCGGATCGCCGTAAAAGGCTTCACGATCTGCGAAGGCCAGCTTTGCCGCCTCGGTAACGGTGTGGACGAATTCTGGCCCTAAGGGATCCATGTCTGCAATCCCCGTGTGTTTCAGCAGAGCCAGCTGTTGCAGGAACACGGGGCCCTGGTTCCAAACCCCGCCCTTGTAGATACGATGGCCGAAATAATCGTAGCTTAAGGGCTCTTCGATGCCCGCTTCCCAGGTCGCCATGTCATGGCCGGTCATGACGCCTTTTTGGCGCCGTTCGGAGGTGTCCATGATTTCTTGGTGACGGCAGAAGTGGTCAATGGCATCGGCGACGAAGCCTTGTGACCAGATCCTGCGCAGGGCTTCAATCTGGCTGTCACGGTTGCTGCTGGCAGCTTCTGCTTCGCTCAGCATCCGGTTGTAGCAATCTGCCAATGCCTGGTTTTGGAAGAGGCTGCCGGCCTGAGGTACCTGCCCACCCGGCAGGTATAGGTATGCCGAGGTGGTCCACTCGGACTCGAACAGCTCTTGCACCCGTTCGATGGTGGAGCTGATGCCCGGCACCATCGGGTATCCGCCACCGGCATAGTCGATGGCGTGGGTCATGACCTCACGGGGGGTAAGGGTGCCGTGGTCCCGCAGCAGGCGCATCCAGGCATCGAACGCGCCTGGGATGACTGTCGCCAGCAGCCCACTGCCCGGCACTAGCTCCAAACCCAGGCCCCTGTAATGTTCAATAGTGGCACCTGCCGGCGCCGGGCCTTGGCCGCAGATTAGTTCGGGTGCGCCGCGCTTGCTGTCATGAATGAGGATCGGCACCTCGCCGCCTGGCCCGTTTAGGTGGGGTTCGACAACCTGCAGGGCAAAGCCCGTGGCGACGGCGGCGTCAAAGGCGTTGCCACCGAGCTCAAGCATGGCCATGCCGGCAGCAGAGGCCAGCCAGTGGGTCGAAGCGACAACGCCGAAAGTGCCCTGGATTTCCGGGCGCGTGGTGAACATTGTGTGTCAGTCCTAAATCCATTAAATCCTTCGCTGACATTATGTCACGGGGCCGAATAGGGAAAGTGGCGACAGTGCTTAAGAATGCTATAGTGGCATCAAAGCAGTCGCTGGGTTTGGCTGCGAATATGGGATAGACAGGAAGAAGGAGGGGGCCGTGCAACTGGCGCAACCCTATTTATTGTTTCTCGGCGAGGCCCCGGATCAACTGGCGGCCAAGACGGCTCAAGGTGTTCTGGACTGGCGACCGGATTGGTGCTTGGGGCAAATGCGGTTGGCCGACTGTAAGGCGGACCTGGGCTTGCCGGAGATGACATTGAGCGATGTCAAGACGGCCGGAGTCAAGACCATGGTGATCGGCGTGGCCAACCGGGGCGGCGTGATTTCTGAGGCCTGGACGGCACTTTTGGAAGAGGCGCTTTCCATGGGGTTTGACCTGGCAGCCGGGCTCCATAATCGCTTGGCGGATGTGCCCGCCTTGGCGGCTGCGGCGGAAAAGCACGGCCGCAACCTCTTTGATCTACGCCATCCGACCCAGAGCTTTCAGGTGGGCAGCGGCAAGAAGCGAAGCGGCAAGCGTCTTTTGACGGTGGGTACGGATTGCTCCATCGGCAAGATGTACACCAGCTTGGCCATTGAGCGGGAAATGCAGGCACGGGGCATGGCCGCCGACTTCCGTGCCACCGGCCAGACCGGGATTTTCATCACGGGGCGGGGTGTCTCCGTGGACGCGGTGGTGGCCGATTTTATTTCCGGCGCCATCGAGTGGCTGGCACCTGACAACGATCCGGATCATTGGGATGTGATCGAGGGACAGGGCTCCCTGTTCCATGCTTCTTTCGCCGGCGTTTCCATGGGTCTTTTGCACGGTGCCCAGCCCGATGCCTTGGTGCTGTGTCACGAGCCGACCCGTACCCATATGCGCGGCCTGCCGACCTATGGTCTGCCGGAAATCGGCGCCTGTATGGAGGCCAACCTTGCCGCCGGTCGGCTTACCAACCCTGCCGCGCGTTTTGTTGGCATTTCCGTGAATTCGTCCCAGATGGCGCCGGACGCGGTGGCCCCCTATCTCCGATCTTTGGAAGAGCAGTTTGCACTGCCGGTGGTGGATTCCTTTAAGGATGGGGCCGGGCGCATCGTGGACAATCTATAGGGAGTGGATGGTCCCATGCCGGATCTAGAGGTGCGCCGGGAAAGCTGGCCGCTGGCGCAAGTCTTCACCATTTCCCGGGGTAGCAAAACGGATGCCCAAGTTGCCGTGGCAGAGCTGGCGCAGGGCGGCCAGGTGGGCCGGGGCGAATGTGTGCCCTATGCCCGCTATGGGGAGTCATTGGACAGCGTGGTGGCGCAGATCGAGACATTGCGGGCCGATTTAGCCGCCGGCATGACCCGCCAGGATCTGCAGTCTGCGCTGCCGGCGGGGGCGGCCCGTAATGCTCTGGACTGTGCCTTTTGGGATCTGGAGGCCAAAACCGCCGGCCAGCGGGTTTGGGATTTGGCGGGCTTGCCCGCGCCGGGGCCGGTGACCAGTGCCTATACCCTGTCCCTGGATAGTGCTGAAAAAATGCGGGCCTCAGCGGCGGAGAATGCTCATCGGCCCTTGCTGAAGCTGAAACTATCCGGGCCCGATGATCTGGCCCGGGTGGAAGCAGTGCGCGCCGGGGCGCCAGACGCCCGATTGATTGTCGATGCCAATGAGGGCTGGGATCTGCGGGACTATGAAACCCTGGCCGGACCGCTGAAAGGGCTTGGCGTAGAAATGATCGAGCAACCTTTGCCGGCGGGGCAGGATCAGGATTTGGCGACCTTAGATCGCTCGGTTCCCCTTTGCGCCGATGAATCCTGTCATGACCGGGGAAGTCTGACCGCTTTGAAGGGGCGCTACGACATCGTCAATATCAAGCTGGATAAAACGGGCGGCCTTACTGAGGCCCTCAAGCTGAAAGCAGCGGCGGAGGCGGCCGGCTTCGGTATCATGGTGGGCTGCATGGTGGCCACCTCGCTGGCCATGGCCCCGGCCTTGCTGGTGGCCCAGGGGGCAGCGATCGTTGATCTGGATGGGCCTTTGCTGATGGCCAAAGACCGGGCGAATGGGTTGACCTTCGAGGGGAGCCTGGTCCATCCGCCCAAAGCTGAACTGTGGGGGTGAGCGGCTATGCCCTTATGCAGAAACGCCCTGGGCGGCGTGGACTGGTCGGTCGGGAATGGGCCAATGGAGGACCGCCGCTAGAAGGCCGAGGCCGACGGAGAGAATCCAGACCGCGTCATATGAGCCGGTCAGGTCAAAACTAATCCCGCCGAACCAAGCGCCGAAAAAGGCCCCCATTTGATGGCTCATCATTACGATGGCAAAGAGGGTGGCCATGTAGCGGGTGCCGAAGATATCGCCCACTAGGCCCGAGGTAAGGGGCACAGTACTGAGCCACAACAGGCCAAAACAGGCGGAAAAGATCATAACCGCTGCTTCGGTCTTGGGTCCCAAGAGGAAAAGCCCGATGACCACGGCCCGGGCCAGATAGATACTGGCAAGGATGTATTTTTTGCGAAAACGTCCACCGAGCACGCCAGCCAGAATGCCGCCGATGATGTTGAAAAAGCCGATCACGCTGAGTGCCGTCGCCCCCACCAAGGGATCCAAATTACAGGAGACGATGTAGCCCGGCAGGTGGGTGGCGACAAAAGACACATGAAAGCCGCAGACAAAAAAACCGCCGTTGAGAAGCAAGAAGCCGCGGTGGCTGGCGGCTTCAGCAACGGCGGCTTTCAAGGACTGTTTGGGGCCACCGGCTGCAGGGGCATCTGCCTTTCCTTTGAGGACGATGGCCAAGGGCAGGATGAGAAGGGTCATGGCCGCCAAGGCCAGCAGCGCGTCCACCCAGCCGATGGACTGGATCAGTACCTGGGAGACGGGCAAGAGGATGAACTGGCCGGCCGAGCCCCCCGAGGAAGCAAGGCCCAGATAAAGGGCGCGCCGATTTTCCGGTGCGGCTCTGGCCACGGCGGCTAAGACCAGGGGAAAGCCGGTGGCGCCGACCGCAAGGCCGATCATGATCCCGGCACCTAGATGCAGGCTGGCCTCGCTACCGCCCAAGGCCATGAGCAAGATACCGGCGACATAAAATAAGCCGCCTGTCGCCAGGCAGCGGGCCACGCCAAAGCGGTCGGCCAACGCGCCATAGAGGGGAGTCATCAGGCCCCAAAGCAGGTTTTGAATGGCGATGGCCAGGGAAAAGGAAGTGCGGCTCACCCCCAGATCAATGGTCATGGGTTCCAGAAACAGCCCGAAGGTCTGGCGCACGCCCATGTTCAGGCCCAGCATGATGGCCGCTGCCAGGATGATCACGGAGGGAATGCGCCAGGTGGCTGTGGTCATGGGGCTTGTCACTTGACGTTGCGCTGGATGGGGCAATGAGGTGAAAGACTAATCCTTGGCGGCGGGGAAAGATAGTGCCACTCTCGCTCCTGGATCGGTGAAAGAACCCACGAAAACGGACAAAGATTGGAGGCTTCATGGCCAGGTCCCTTGCTCCGACGGCAGAGCCCTATGGGATACGAATGGATGATTTGCGTCGCCGCCTTTCAGAGGCCTCGCTGGATCTGGCGCTCATCACTGATGAGGACTCTGTCTATTACCTGACCGGCTACTACGATTACCTGCATATGGATTTTGGCCGGCCGACCATCCTGGTGGTGCCGCGTCAGGGTGCGAGTGTTCTCATCACACCGAGCATGGAAATCGACATGGCCGAAGCCGCCGCCCGAGTGGACCGCATTGCCGGGTGGAACGATGGGCTGGGCAACGAATGGCGCACGGAGCTGCCGGCTCTAATCGACGCAGCCGGCTCGGTCGGGGTGGAGCCGGAGCGCCTCCCGCCGGTGGTCCGACGCTATTTGCAGAGCTTGGACACCGAGCGTTCCTTGGGGGATGTGAGCGGCCTGCTCGCGGAGATGCGCATGATCAAGTCCGCCGAAGAATTACAAATGGCCCGGCATGCTGCCGAGGTGGCCATGGCCATGATGGAGGCCGGGCGAGGGGCCATCGGCGATGGAGTGGCCGAGTATGAAGTGGCTTTGGCTACCTCCCAAGCGGGGACAAGAATGGCAGCCCGCCTGCTCGAACAGCACTACGACGATGCCTGCATGTCGCCGAATACTCATTTTTTGCAGATTATGGCCTCGGGTTCGGAAATCACCAAGCCGCACCATCGGGCTTCCACCCGCGTCATGCATCGGGGCGAGCCGGTCTTTTTGTGCTTTTGCGGCATGACATCCTTTCACCGCTTCAAACTGGGCTTCGATCGCACCTTTTGGATCGGAGAAATCACCGACCCGGAGCACGCCTGGATCTATGAGGTAGCCGTTGCCAGTCAAAAGGCGGCCCTGGCGGCGTTGCGGCCCGGCGTAACGGCGGAAAGCGTTCACGCGGCCTATGCCACGGTGATTGAAGAGGCCGGATTTGATTACCCTTTTCGTTGCGGCCGTGCCACGGGATTCAGTTACCTGGAGCGGCCGCAACTGGTGGCCGGCGACAAGACCATCCTGCAGCCCGGTATGGTCCTGGCCGTGGACGGCTCGGTCAGTCTGGCGAAACGCTTCCGCGCCCAAGTGGGGGACAGTTTCATTGTCACCGAGGACGGCTATGAGCAGTTAACGCAGCACCCCAAGGCGCTTAATGAGATGATTGTTTGACCGGTTGGAAGTGTAGAGAGGATCTTAAAAGATCGATCAAGCAATACAGCTCCTACTATTGTTTGATGCCAATTCGGCATCGACATAATGTTCGGGATCCTGCACGCTTGGTTCGGAGAAGGTAACAATGATCACCTTCGATCGCGGTGAAAAGAGATTCAATTACCGAATTGCCGGTGTAGCAATCGCCAAGGGGTCCGTGCTGGTCCACAAAGCAGAGGGCGACGCTTTTTGGACGTTTCCCGGCGGGCGGGCAGAAATGGGGGAGCCGGCTGAACAAACCTTGAAGCGCGAAATGATGGAAGAGCTGGGCGCCGAAGTTAACGTCATTCGCCCGCTCTGGTTCGTTGAAAATTTTTTTGCCTATGACGGCAAAGACTATCACGAGGTCGCGCTATATTTTTTGATGGAATTCTTGGATCATGGCCCCGTCCTTGAGGGCCAACCGCCCTACATTGGATTGGATGGTCAGGACGTGGCCCTATTCCAATGGGTGTCTCAGGATTGTCAGGCGCTAAGAGCTTTGCCGCTTCTGCCCTCGTTCGTGCCGGCGGCGATAGATACCCTGCCGAGCTCACTCCAACACGTGGTTCATGTAGATTAGCCTGAGGAGACCTAAATCTCGCTTTCCTTAAGGATTTGGCGGATGGCTTCGGCGTTGACGCGTGGACCGGGCATGGTCGGGTGAATTTCTATCGCCTCCTCGAAGGATTTCAGCGCGTCTTCCAAGCTCTTGAGCTGAATATAAATCAGCCCTCTGCCGGAGAGGGCGCCGAAATGGCGCGGCTCCAAGGCCAAGGTTTTATCGATATCTTCTAGCGAGGCCTGGTAGTTGCTCATGAGGTAGTGGACGGTGGCCCGCTTGTTCCATCCCTCAGCAAAGTCAGGGGCAATGGCCGTGATCTGATCGAAATAGCGCAAGGCGCGGGGGTAATCGCTGACCGCCATCGCTTCCGATCCCTCCTTCATAAGCAGGGTCACCGCATCGTCTTCGCTGCTGCTCCAAATGCGCCAAATCTGAAATTCCGTCGCTTGGGCTTGAGCGAAGGTTTCGGAAGTCAAAAGCTGATTAAAAAGCGCCTCAAGGCGATCATCGGATTGGTCCGCCCGGGCGATAGCGCCGGACAATCCCAAAATGGCCACCAGGGCCACGACTGCCGCTGGAATTCTCATCATAGGACTATTATGGCGGACATCTGCGCAAAACCCAAGTTTTGCGCCCTGCGCCGATGATCACTTTTCCATCAGGCGTTTTCTCATATTCGACAATTTTTGACCAGTCGATGACAATTTCCGGGAGGTTTTTGCATGGTAGACGGTATAGTCTGACGGCAGTTGCCCTTCTGGAGACTGATGTGATGCAAGATGCCTGGCAAAAGATGGCCGCCTCCCCGGTTTCAGATGATCCTTTGAATTTTATTGATGGCCAGAGCTATTCCATTGGCGATCGGGATCCCGTGGCGATGGGGGAACTGGTCCGCCATTGTCGCGAAAATCTGGATCGGGATGCGATCTGTGTCTTGCCGGGATTCGTTCGTGAGGATGCGCTGGCGCAGATGGTGCGCGAGGCCGAAGCGCTGATCGGGGTGGGTTATTATTATGATCGGCTGCGCCCAGCTTATGTTTATGACGATCAGGCTACCTTTCCGGCCGGACATGCCCGTGCCCTTCTTCACCAAAACCGCTATCGGCAAGTCCTCAATCATCAAATTCCCAACAATAGCATTATCCGGCGTTTGTTTTTGTGTTCCGCCCTGACGGAATTTGTTCGCCAAATTTTGGGATGTGACCGGCTTTATACTAGCGCTTGCCCCCATTTGGCTTTGACGCTGCAAATCGCCCATGAGGGTGATTGCAATGGTTGGCATTACAATCCCAACGATGGTGTGGTGACTCTATTGTTGCAGGCGCCCGACAGCGGCGGCGTTTTTGAATATGCGCCCTATATCCGCGGCGAGCCCTCGCCAAAGGAGCGGGACGACGAAAAAGTGGAGAATTATGAGGCCATCGGCCGGCTCTTCGCTGATCCGGCGCAAATGGGCCGCCGTGTACCCATCAGGGCCGGAGATTTTACCCTGTTCAATGGCAGTCGTTCAATGCATAGGGTGTCTAAAGTGGGTTCCACCGACCGGCCGCGCATTGTGGCCATCTTCAGCTATGACCGCCGACCGGATATGGTGTTTTCCCAAGGTTATGTCGACCTTGTGCGCTCCTTTCCCCAAGACTGTGGAATTGATCGGTGAGAGTGTCGCTCTCCCGCTGCCGGGTGCCGGCTCGGATTCTGACCGTCTGCTTTTTCTTTTGCACCTGGGCGATTGGGCCCGATGTGTCTCAGCCCATCGCAAAGGCGGCCGATGTGCCCGTCGAATTGGAGTTAGTTCTCCTAGCCGATTCCTCCTCAAGTATTCGTGGTCTTGAATTCGATCTTCAGATAACTGGCTATGCCCAGGCCTTTCGCAGCGAAGAGGTGATTGCCGCCATTAAGGCGCTGGGTGGGGGTGGGCTTGCGGTGACCTTTGTTCAATGGAGCGCAAGCTTTCAACAGGTTGACACGGTGCCCTGGATGCAGGTGCGTAGTCGGACGGACTCCCTTCGATTTGGGGATGCGATCGCGCGTCAGGCCAGGCGGTTCCAAGGCTTCGGCACGGCTACCGGATCGGCCTTGAAGCATGGATTGAAGCTTATTACTGAAAATCAATTTACGGGCCGGCGGCTGGTGATGGACCTGACATCGGATGAACACTCGAATCAAGGACCTCATCCCAAGAGTCTAAGGGATGAGATCGTTGCTCAGGGGGTCACCATTAATGGATTGGCCATTTTGGATGACAACTTCGAGTTGGAAGGTTATTTTCGCCGCTATGTCACCGGTGGACCAGGCTCGTTTGTTTTGGCGGTCGATAGCTATGACGATTTTGCCGATGCCATCGTGCAAAAATTAGTCCGTGAGATTTCTG
The DNA here is from genome assembly GCA_039028695.1 of Pseudomonadota bacterium. GTDB lineage: Bacteria > Pseudomonadota > Alphaproteobacteria > Kiloniellales > Kiloniellaceae > JANQKX01. The sequence goes on along the minus strand of JBCCHN010000043.1, from coordinate 20,853 downwards.
ACGACCCATTGGCCGGTCACGGGGCCCCCACGATCCAACACGCGGCAAGGGGTTGGGGACGGTGATGATCCTCTAACCGGCCGGTGGGGCGATGACTCCCTTTACGATGACCAAGGCAATGACTTCTTCGTGTCGACGACAGCGGCGGGACCAATGGCCGTGACTGAGCGATCGGCGGTGATGGAACGGGCTAACTCGGTCGATCAAACGACAGCGAAAGTTGGACCGTTGTTTTCGATACTACTAAAACCCTTTACGATGGGGACAAGGTAGATCCGGACCTGATTACTGAACTCAGTGATACCCGTTCGCTGAATGAAGGCTCGGCCATTATCTTCGAGGGTATCGGGGGTTTTACCTGGAAAAGCCTACGCGCCTTAACGCGTGATCATGCTCCGAACCCTCCGGGATAGGTCCAAATACCGACGTTAATGAAGGGCCGTCGGCCGGGGCCCACCGGTTGCCCAGTCTAGCAATTCGACCGTGTGAACCAGGGGCACGTCATTGCCGCTGGCCAACTGGGTCATGCAGCCAATATTGCCGGTGGCGATTACATCCGGCGCGGTTGCGGCCAGGTGGGAGAGTTTGCGGGCTTTCAAGCGTCCGGCCAATTCGGGCTGCAGAATGTTGTAGGTACCTGCGGAACCACAACAAAGGTGCGCTTCAGCGGGGGTGGCAACGTTGTAGCCGGCGGCGCGCAGCAACTGCGCTGGTAGGGCCTTGATCTTTTGGCCGTGCTGAAGGGAACAGGCGGAATGGTAGGTGACTCGCAAACGGGCGCGCAATAGCTCGTCCAGGCCCGTCGCCGTCTTAATGATGTCTTCGCCAAACCGCTCGACTACCTCGCTTACGTCGCAGGTTAATCGGGATATGCGATCGGCGGATTCTGCCCACTGGGGATCGCTGCGCAACATAAAGCCATAGTCTTTAACAGTTGTGCCGCAGCCCGAGGCATTGATGACAATGGCATTCAGGCCGTCACCATCCATTTCTGTTTGCCAGATAGCAACGTTTTTCTTGGCGGCCGACAAGGCGGAATGTTCGTCACCCATGTGGTGAGTGAGGGCGCCGCAACAGCCGCTCTCACCGATCACCACGTCAAGCCCCAGGCGGGTGAGCAGGCGGACCGTGGCCTCATTGATCTGTGGTGCCAGAACCTTCTGCGCGCAGCCGGTTAAAAGGGCAACCCGGCCTCGGCGCGTGCCTTGCGCCGGCACGACTTGAGGGCGCTCCAGATCGCTGGGTGGGGCGATCTGGGCCGGAGCGAGCTTGAGCATGGGCCGGACTTTTTCCGGCAGAAGGCTGGCGAAGGGTTTGGCGAAACCGGCCGCCAGTAAGGAAAGACGGAACAGGTTGGGGTTTGGTAGCACAATAGCCAGAACCCGCCGCAACAGTCGGTCGATGGCCGGGCGTTTAAAGTTCCCAGCGATGTATTTGCGGCCGTGATCCACCAAGTGCATATAGTGCACGCCGGACGGGCAGGTCGACATGCAGGACAGGCACGAGAGGCAGCGATCGATGTGCTTGACCACTTTTTCGCTAGGTTTTTGCTCCTTCTCCAACATTTCCTTGAGCAGGTAGATACGCCCGCGAGGGCTATCCAGCTCATCCCCGAGCATCACATAGGTCGGGCAGGTGGCCGTACAGAACCCACAATGCACGCAGGTGCGTAAAATGCCTTCGGAGGCGGCGACATCGGGGTCGGCCAGTTGTGCTAAGGAAAAATTGGTTTGCATACGGCTCTAATAATCCTGATAGAGGCGACCGGGATTTAAGATCCCCGCGGGATCGAAACTTCCTTTGATGCGTTGCGACAGTGATTGCAATGCCGGTGCTTGCGGCTGAAAAACGGGGACAGCGGCCCGAAGAGTCTCCGGAGCTTTAAAAAGGGTGGCGTGCCCATTGTCGCTTCCCAGAGCGGAGCGTACGGATGCGTGATTGTCATCTTCGCTCGGTGGCAGGCCAAGCCAAAGCAATCCGCCGCCCCAGTCGAAAAGAAGGTCCGCGCTGGGAAAAGCTTCCAGCAAGCGCTCGGCGACGGCGCCTGATTGTGCAGGAGGCATCGACAGACGCCATACCCGCCGCTGCGTTTCTCCGCAGAGGGGGTGCAGGTTGCCAATCTCACGCCAAAAGGTAAGGGAGTTGTGGCTGTGCAAGATTTCGCTTTCGGCCAGATCTGACAGTTCGCGGCGCAAACTGTCGCTGCGATGCTGAACCGAGGGACCCGGTCCCTCCACACGTATAGCTGTGACGGAGGACCCGGAGTCCTTGACATAAGACACCGTAGATGCGCCGCTGAGCCCGGCCGGCAGGTGGGCTGCGGCAGACACCTCATGGGGCGATTGTAAGGCGCGCGCCATGGCTGTGCGAGCTCCATGATGATCCAGACCAAAAAGCAGCAGGCTGTAGGTCTTTTCCGGGCGGGGCAGAACCTTGATGGTGATTTGGGTCATCACCGCCAGAGTGCCGTAGGACCCAGCTAGCAGTTTCATGACGTCATACCCTGTCACGTTTTTTACAACGCGGCCGCCGGCCTTGAAAAACTCGCCCCGGCCCGATACGCCCTCGACCCCTAAGAAGTGATCCCGCGCCGCGCCCGATTTAAGGCGACGGGGGCCGGCCAGGTTACAGGCGAGGGCGCCGCCTAAGCTGCCCTGATCGGATACGCCGCCGAGGAGGGCCCCGAAGTCCGGGGGTTCAAAAGCCATGATTTGCCGGTTTTCATCGAGCAACCCTTGGATCTCGGCCATTGGCGTACCGGGCAGAGCTTGCAGAACAAGCTCCTCGGGCTCGTAAAGGGTCACGCCGGACAACTCGGATAGATCCAGCCCTGCCGCCGTTTGAGATGGTCGCCCCAGGGCTCTTTTGCTTGCGCGGCCGAGGACCTCTAGGGGCGACTTGGCTTCCAGCGCCGCTTCGACAATTGGCAGAACTTCGTCGACGGTTTGGGGCTTATAGAGGTCAAGCATTGTAAGGAGTCGCCAGGGTGAACATAAAGGCCGTTAAAACCGGGGCAGTTCGGGAAAGGGAATCTTGCCGCCGCGAATATGCAGCCGGCCCAACTCGGCGCAGCGGTGGAGTTGGGGAAAGACCTTGCCCGGGTTAAGAAGGCTTTGCGGATCAAAGGCGCATTTGATCCTTTGCTGTTGCTTCAAATCCGCTTCTGAGAACATCTCGCCCATAAGGTCCCGTTTTTCGACGCCGATGCCGTGCTCCCCGGACAAGACGCCGCCGACCTCGACACAGAGCTTAAGGATATCGGCACCGAAAGCCTCTGCCTTGTCCAGCTCGCCGGGCTTGTTGGCGTCGTAAAGGATGAGCGGATGTAGGTTGCCGTCGCCGGCATGGAACACATTGGCGCAATCCAGGCCATAGTGGTCGCTCATCTCGCGCATGCGCCGCAGAACCAGGGGCAATGCACGTCGGGGAATGGTGCCGTCCATGCAATAGTAGTCAGGGGAAATGCGCCCCACCGCCGGAAAGGCTGCCTTGCGGCCGGCCCAAAACCGCAGGCGCTCCTCTTCATTATTGCTAACCTGAATGCTGTTGGCGCCGTTGTCGCGGGAAATGCTGGACACCTGGTCGATTAGGTGGTCCACTTCGACCTGAGGGCCGTCCAATTCGATAATGAGCAGAGCTTCCGCCTCACGGGGGTAACCCGCTGCCACAAAATCTTCGGCGGCATGGATCGCCGGCCGGTCCATCATTTCCATACCGCCGGGAATAATCCCATTCCCAATGATGGTGGCAACGCAATCGCCCGCTGCCTCAGCAGAGGGGAAGCCTACCAAAAGCGCGCGGGCGGTTTCCGGCTTTTTCAAAATGCGCACGATGATCTCGGTGACCACGCCCAACAGACCTTCGGATCCGGTCAGCAGCCCTAAAAGGTCATAGCCGGCCGAATCCATCTGTTTACCGCCGATGCGCAGGATCTCCCCGTCGATGGTCACCATTTCCAGCCCCAAGAGATTGTTGGTGGTGAGACCGTATTTGAGGCAATGCACACCGCCGGAATTCTCCGCCACATTACCGCCGATCGTGCAAGCGATCTGGCTGGAGGGATCGGGAGCATAGTAGAAGCCGTCCCCTTCAACGGCATGTGTGATGCCCAGGTTGGTCACGCCCGGCTGAGTCACCACGCATAGGTTCTCGTAGTCGATTTCCAAAATTCGGTTGAACTTGCCCATCCCCAAGAGGATGCCGTCGGCCAGAGGCAGGGCGCCACCAGACAGAGAAGTTCCGGCGCCGCGAGGTACGATCTTGATGCCTTTTTCCTTGCAAAAGGCCATGACCTGGGACACTTGCTGGGTGGTCTCCGGCAAGACGGCAATAAGGGGAGGCTGCTTATAGGCGGTCAGCCCATCGCTCTCGTAGGCTCTCAACTCGTCCGCATCGGCGATCACACCTTCGCCCGGCACGATCCTGGACAGCGCCTGAACGATCTCGCTTTTCGAGGCAATGACCTTTTGGTCCGGATCGGGCATCCGCATTACGCGATCCTATTCTTCGACAAAAAATTACAGTCTCAGGAAAATGCGCGCTCAAACTTGGAGGGTCAAGGGGTGGAAGGGAAACACAAAACGCTCAAATAGGAAAAGCCGCGACCCGATCAGGCGCGGCTTAATGGCTCTCGCTTGGCTGTCAGAGAGCGCTGCCGCGCTCCAGGGTTGATTATTACCCTTGACGGGCCTTAAAGCGGGGGTTCTTTTTGTTGATCACGTAAACCCGACCATGACGGCGGATCACGCGGCAGCCTTTTTCGCGCAATTTGGCGGTTTTCAAAGAATTCAAGACTTTCATGACCGTTTCCTGATGGTCGCTGGAGCAGGCGCCCAGGCCGACACTCTTGATGAGATTGCGGAGAATTCGGCGCGAAAATAGGCAAGTGAACCAGCGCTGTCAACGCTTTCCGCAGCCAATCAAATGGAACTCAGGCTTTCCGGTTCAATGCTTGTTTCTAGGATTCAAGATTGACCCGTTTCAGGGCAAAGTAGCGCACTAAGATCAGGTTACCCTTTTCCAGTTCCCGCAGTCGACCTTGCCAGAATTCGCCCATTTTCACCAGTTCCGCGCCGGTTTCCGGATTTAGTTTTTTGCATAAGGGAGATGTCATGATCCGCTGCCAGGCACCCGTTACCAGATCGATATGCTCCTGGGTGACGTCCTCATGAATACGCAAATCCATATTATTTTGGTTGAATGCAGCTTCGTACTGCTCGCTTGTCCAGATTTCAGGATCTTCCGGGTCGGCGGCGATCCATTCAGCAATATCGTCTTCACTTACTCCGGCCGGGCGAATGTAGTCCGTCATCAACAAGCGACCACGGTCCTTGAGATGCACAGCAATTTTTTTAATCAATGCTTCTTTGTCTTTGATTTTAAATAATAGTTCCTTTGATAGAACGCCATCCACAGCACCGGGACGGAATTCATGCTTGTCCAAATCCACCACTGCAACACTGGCTTTTTTGGCCAGGCCCGCCTTTTCAGACAAGGCCATGCCTGCTTCTGCAAAGTCTTTGTCGAGCTCAAGACCATTGACCCAGGGGCCGAAATGCTCGGCCATAATGCGGGTGGGGCCGCCCAGGCCGGCGCCTAGGTCCAAGATCGTCATCGAAGGGTCCAGCCCCATGGGTTTGACCAGGTTGGCAATATAGTCCTTGTCACCTGGACCCGTCATGCCGTCACCCCAGATCGCCTGTATCAAAGCGACCTTGTCGAGCTGCGTGGTTCTGGGGTTGGTTGTTGCACCATCACCAGATTGGCCGTCCGAGCCTTTGGACCGCACCTCAAGAAGGTTGCCGTCCCACCAGGCTTTCAGGCGCATTTTCATGGGCAATTTTGCCCGTTTGGTAGCGGCTTGGCTCGACATCTCTTTGGTACTGTTTTCAGCGGCCGGACAAGCAGGAAGTGCTACTCAGCCAGTCGTGATTTTATACAAAAGGCGTAAAGTTGTTGTTAATTTGCGGTTAATTTGAACGTTTTGACTAGGTTAGTGGTTATGCGTCTTTCGTTGGTTTTATGGCTTTTTCCTGCGGGAATTTACGCTGCATACCAAAAATTAAACCGCTTCTGCCTAGTATGGCTATTCGAGAATTTGACTGGCCTATCGAGAGATTTTTGCCTGGGCCGACAACGAGGACGGGGCCATGACACGAGAATTTACTGCAGAACGGCAAGCCAAGATGCGCGACAAAAAGCAAGCATTGGCGCCGATGAGAAAAGGTGACCAGAGTTTGTCCCCGGGAATGCAGAACGCACTTCAGATGGGATTTGATCCCTCTGGCGTTAGCACCGCCGACCTCATGGAAGCTATCAGTGGTTTACGCTCGGAAATTCAGCACCTAAAAAGCGATTTTTCAGCTGATGAAAAAAGCAAAAAGTTGAGTGCAGAGGAGGAAAACGCCAAGGATGTGCGCTTGGAAATCGCGCAAATGGTGCGGGTCATCGCACGGGCCAAATCCGAAATTGCCGCCATAAAGCACCCCTATGCCGAAGACGACCGGATTGACGCTGCGTCAAGCGAACTCGACGCCATCGTGGCGGCAACGGAATCGGCAACCAATCAGATCCTGGAAGCCAACGAAAACATCGAAAAGGAAATCCACAAGATTGCCGCCAGCCATCATGACGACGAGGAAGTGACTTTGATGGCGGACCGGGTGGCCGAGCATGTGATCTCCATACTTGAAGCCAGTAATTTTCAGGATATCACCGGTCAAAGGGTGACCAAGGTTGTAAAAACCATTCGCTTTATCGAAGATCGAATTCTGGCCATGATCTCGATCTGGGGTGCCGAGGCCTTCGCCGATTTGCCGGTTGAGTCGGAAGGGGGTGCCGCTGACCCGGAAAGCCTGATGAATGGGCCGCAGTTGGAAAATGCTGGGATCACCCAAGACGAGATCGATGCCCTTTTCGATTGATTTTGTCGCCAATTCCTAGGCGCATCCCTCAGCTAGGGTCCCACTGACGCCTCCCATCCTGTCATAAATGATGGGTGTGTGATCTGATTTGCGGCTCTGTTGGGATTTTTTGCCTCCAGAGCTGCCCCCGCGTATAGTAAGTGATAATTTCCGGTCAGCCGTGACAGGCGATCGGCGAGGCCTTCGGGCAGCACTTAATTTCGTGTAGCAGTTAAAAGTGCGCGAAGGGGGGAGGGAGCCTATGCACCAGACCAACGGTCGGCGCCGAGCCGGCAATTTTGTTGCGCAAACGGCTTTTGTCCTCTTTGCCATGATGACGGCGCTCGTTTGGGCGCCTTTCGGGCTGGACGGATTGGTCGGACCGGGTTCGCTGCATGCTCAGGTGGTTATTTCCGGATCAGGCGATGGCGCAACGGAATCTGGTCTAACCGAGGCTGAAAAAGAAGCCTTGGCGGGTAATCTGACCGAAACCGAACGGGATGATCTTCTTGCCCGCCTGAGCGATAGCGACGTTCGAGAACTGCTCCTCTATCAACTGGATCAGCTGTCCCGCAAACAGGCGGAAGCGGCAAGCGACCACGAGGGCTTTATCCAAAAACTGGAAGCCAGCGCACATAAGATCCGGAAAAATTTTGTTCTGACGATGGCGGAGTTAGAAAACCTGCCCACTGTAATACCCTTTGCCTTGGAGCGCTTGAGCGCTGGCAATGAGCCCGGATTCCTGTGGCTGTTTCTTCTGGGATTGGCGGTGATCTTCGTGGCTGCCGCGGCGGCGGAATGGCTATTCCGGCGTGCCACCACGTCCATCAGAGAAAAACTTCGCGACGGCCAGGTGGCGGATTATCGAAGCAAGGCAGTTTACGTTCTGTTGCGTTTCTTTTACGAGGCGGTTGCGCGGACGGTCTTTTTGATTGTTGCTTTGGTGGTTTTCTTTGCGCTTTACCAAGGCGGCGAACTGACCCGGGCCACGGTGATGACCTACTTGGGCGCTACCTTGATTGTCTTGGGGGTCGAGTCTGTTGCCCGGCTTTTGTTAGCCCCTGCCTCGGCCAAGCTTCGGCTGGTGCCCTTAAATGATCATACAGCAGTCGCTTTCCATCGCTGCGCCGTGTGGTTTTCGGTCGTGGTTTCCTTTGGTGTGCTGTCGTGTCAGTTGGTGCTGTCCATGGGGCTGGAGCAGCGCTTGCATGACCTCTTGCAGATGATGGTTGGCCTGGTGGCCGTGAGCCTTCTCATCGTGATGGTTTGGCGCGGGCGTCGGGATGTGGGCCGGGTCATCCGTGGCTTTGACGAAGATGTCGAGGTGGGCCGCTGGCGGGGGATCTTGGCCCAATCTTGGTCCGGATTGGCCATTCTCTATATCCTCTTTGTTTATTTCATGTCTCTGTTCAGCCGACTGTCCGGCGAAGACCTATGGGTCGGCGCTGGAATCGGCAGTCTCGTCATCGTCATTGCGGTGCCGCTCCTGGACGCGGTTGCGGGCTATTTCCTGACCCTTCTGTTTGATTCTGACCCCTATGCGACGCCAGAAACGAGAGAGGCAAAACCGGAAGAAACCCTAACTGAAATCCCAACCGAAGGCCCAGCGCAGGCCCCGGTCGAGGTGCCGCCCGCCACGGTGATGGCTGTGGACGAAACAGCCGAGTTCGATGAGGATTTTGGTCCCGAAATCAGCCCCTATTACCCCATGTTGCGGCGGGTCATTCGCTTTATCTTGATCCTGATCGGGATTGTCTTTTTCGCCCATATTTGGGGGATCCCTCTTTTTTCTTTTGCCCAAAGCGACTTTGGCGCGGTGATCATGCGCACGGTCTTGGACATCGGCTTTACGCTTTTGATCGCCTATATATGTTGGGAGGTTGCCAAGGCTGCCATCGACCGCCATCTGGCGGACGAGGGAGGTATGCCGGTACAGGCAGAGTTGGGCGGCGAAGGGGGTGGTCAGGGAGCCTCGCGCCTGATGACGCTCTTGCCGTTGCTTAAGCGGTTTTTACAGGTCACGCTGATCGTTATGGCGGCGATGATTATCTTGTCGTCATTCGGTGTGGATATCGGCCCCTTGATCGCCGGTGCCGGGGTGATCGGCATTGCTATCGGGTTTGGCGCGCAGACCCTGGTTCGTGATATTGTGTCTGGGGTTTTTTTCTTGCTCGATGACGCCTTTCGCATGGGCGAATATGTGGACATCGGAGATGTGAAGGGAACCGTAGAAGCCATTAATTTGCGGTCATTGGTACTGCGTCACCATCGCGGGCCTCTGCACACCGTTCCCTTTGGTGAAATCCAGTATCTCACAAACTATAGTCGGGACTGGGTGATCATGAAGCTGCAATTCCGCGTTACATACGACACCGATGTGAACAAGGTTAAGAAGATCTTCAAACGCCTGGGACAGGAGCTTATGGATGACGAGATTTTGGGGCCCAAATTCATCGAGCCCTTGAAGTCACAAGGGGTTCTGGCGATGGAAGACTCCGCCATGATCTTACGCGCCAAGTTCATGGCGGTACCAGGTGAACAGTTCATGATCCGCAAGGAGGTCTATACCCGGGTGCAACAGGCGTTCCACGAGAATGGCATTAAGTTCGCCCATCGCCGGGTCACCGTAGATCTGCCGCCCCAAATCGATCCCGAGAGTGAGCAAGGCAAGTCGATCGCCGAGGCCGCCGCAGCCGCAGCTGATCAGCAGACGGGTGGTCAAGGGACGGGCGGGCCCGCGACGTCGTCCGCATAGCGATGAAGGATCTGCCGAAGCTTGCTAACCCGGAAACTTTCGTGGTCTATCTGAGGGCTATGAGAGGAAACGCAATCGATGAAAGATCCATTGGCTTTTGAGCCGGATTGGCTGAAGGACCGCTTGGACCGGGGGGAGGTGATCCTTTTGGACGGTGCCATGGGAACCGAATTGGAACGCCGCGGTGTTCCCATGGACCAATCCGCTTGGAGCGGTGCGGCGGTGATGACCCACCCCGATACGGTTCGGGCCATACACGCCGACTACATCGATGCAGGTGCTGATGTCATCATTGTCAATAGCTTCGCTTCCGGACGGCATAGTTTGGCGCCTGCGGGATTGGGCGATCATGTCCGGTCGATAAACACGGATGCCGTTCGCCTGGCGAAGGAGGCGCGGGATAGTGCTGCCGATAGGCCGGTCGCTGTGGCCGGTTCGATTTGTGAATGGGTGCCCCGGGAAGGATCGACCTGGTCGCACAATGAAGCCTTGAAGGAGGCTTTGGCCGAGCAGGCCCACCTTTTGGCGGAAGCTGGTGTGGACATGCTTGTCCTTGAGATGTGTCAGCGATGGGAGCATAGCGAACTGGCCTTCGAAGCGGCCAAGGCCACCGGTCTCCCCATCTGGGTGGGAGCCAGTTGCCGGCGGAAGCCGACGCAGAGCGCCTTGAGCACCTTTGATGCGGATACCGATCCGAATTTTGAGACCTTGGTTACCGGATTGGCCCAGTTGGGGCCGCGGGTGCTTTCCGTGATGCATAGTCCCATTGCAGATACGGTTGAGGGGGTGGAAATCGTCAAAGGGCATTGGGACGGACCTTTGGGCGTCTACCCCGAGTCCGGTCATTTTATTATGCCGAACTGGCAGTTTGTGGATATTATCGATCCTGACGATCTGGTGGCCCAGGCCCATATGTGGTTGGATTTGGGTGTTCAGGTGATTGGAGGTTGTTGCGGCCTGGGACCGGATCACATTCGGGCTTTGTCGCAGGCAATCCGGCGCTAAGAAGCCAACGAGTTTTTCAAAACGGGAGAAAAAGAGATGCAAAATAAGGATTTTCGTGCCGTCTTGGCGGCAGGTGTGCTCGGCCTTAGCCTTTTTTTGGGTTCCCATTCCGGTGTTATGGCCGGCAGTGGCGAGGTCGAGGGTGAGCCAGGAGATATGAGCGTTGAAGAAGCCGTCGACAACTTTAAGGAAGATGCTGGCGCGTTGGGTGACAAGGCTAGTGAAGTTGGCTCCGATATCGCCGACGAGGCGGAGGATGCTTACGATTCCGCCAAGGAATCGGTGGAAGAAGCCACTGAATAGTCCCGATCCGTGGGTGGAGCCCAAACGCCTGGGTTCCGTCCACACTCTCTTAGCCGATAAGGTCTTGGCCGGTTGGCTCGGATGCCATGAAATCTGACTTCTTCAAGGTCTATCTGCCGATTGTGTTTTTGGTGGTGGCGGCCTTTTACGTGACTTTTCAATTCGTCGAGCCCCCACCGCCGGATACGGTGCGCATTGCCGGCGGGTCTTCCGGTGGTGCCTATAACAGCTTTGCCTCGGATTACGCGGCCAAATTGGCCGATGAAGATGTGGTGCTGGACATCATGGAAACCTCTGGCTCGGTTGAGAACCTAGAGCTTCTGCTCAAGGGCGCTGCTGATGTGGCCTTCGTGCAAGGCGGCGTCGGGGTGCCTGAGGAAATGCCCGCACTTGTAGGCCTGGCAAGCCTCTACCATGAGCCCTTGTGGATTTTCGCAGCCAAGGGCGATGCCCCGATCACACGCCTGGATCTAACCGGCAAAACCGTCGCTATCGGCGGGGTGGGCAGCGGCACCCATGCCTTGGCAAAGGAAATCCTGGAGACCAACGGCCAAATTAAAGACGTCAACATCGAACAGTTCGGAGGCAAAAAGGCGGCCAAAGCCTTACGGAACGGCGAGGTTGACTACGCCCTATTCGTCGCCGGTGTGCGCTCGCCGGTGGTTCTGGAGCTTTTGGCCGATCCTCAGTTCGAGCTTGTGGGCATTTCCCGCGCGGAGGCCTATTCTCGTCAACTGCGCCATCTTTCGCCCATTGAATTGCCGGAAGGATCTCTAGACCTTACGCTTAACATTCCCAGTCGCGACGTGAGGCTCTTGGCGCCGGCGGCAACCCTCGTGGCGCGGGAAGATTTGCATCCCGCCTTGGTCAACTTGCTGATGCAAGCGGCTGAAGAGGTCCATGAAAAGGGCGATGTCCTGACCGAGCCGGGTCATTTTCCTTCCGATGAAAGGGTGGAGTTTCCCCTCAGTGACGAGGCCAAGCGGTTCCACAAATCGGGGCCGCCCTTTTTACAGCGCTACTTACCGTTTTGGATCGCCAATCTGATTGATCGTTTATGGATTTTGGTCATTCCCCTTCTGACTATTCTAATCCCTCTGATGCGTGTGGCGCCGCCGATTTACCGCTGGCGGGTTCGGCGTAAAATATATCGCTGGTACCGAAATCTTCGTGAAATCGAGACTCAAGTCCGCCTGGCGGACTTGGGTGATGATCTAGGTGAGCAGCAAACCCGATTGGAAGCGCTTCAAGTCGAAGTGGGGCAGATCGACGTGCCCCTGGCCTATAGCGAATATCTCTATCATCTTCGTCTTCATATTAAGTTTGTCATGGATCAGCTTCACCAACGAGAGGCGAGCGATGGCTCGTCACCGCGCACCTGAGTGGGCTCATGCCGACAAATGTTTATTGTTGAAGTCCTCAGCCTCCGGCTTGAACAACTGTCAATTAAGGGTATATGGAAAATCAGCGACGCTTGACGCTGTAGGATTGTTTTGTACTCTTGAAATTCAGTGTCCGGCCGGGTTGTGGGAGTGGCGGTATGTCTGTGATTGGGGAGGCAACGACTCGCTTGGCCGAGGAGTCTCGATCAGGTGCCGAATTTTTCCAATCTCTTTGTGAAATTCTATCCTTTGGGCTGAAGTGCCGCTGGGCCGCAATCTTTTTGGCGGACGATGGTGAGCTGTCTGAAACATCCAAACCGACTTCCTCCTTATTGGCGTCCTGGGATGCAATGAGCTCGGCGCCCATGGAGTTCATGATCGCAACAGAGGTTCATGATTTTTTTCGGGATCAGAGCGGGAGTGGGGAGGGGCAAAAATTCACGAACTTGGCCGCCAAAGGCTATTTTGGAAAACTCGCTCCCACCGGCCCAAAGATTTCGCGGCATATGTTGCTGCCCGGGACGGCCGGACAGGCCTCGGCTTGGATGATTGCATTGAGTGAAAACGCCATTCAAGATCTCCCATCGGCCCGCATGTTTTTTCAGGTGGCCGCTCAACGGGCGGCCGGTGAGTACAGGCGCTGGCAACAAAAAGCCGATGTCAAAGTGTCTGCGGCAGAGAGATCGCGATTAGCCAATTCTTTCTCAGCCGGCCAGGGCACGGAGCGGCTTTACCCTGAACTCTTCGACGAGGCGCCCACGTCAATCCGTGTGGAAGACTTCTCACAGGTGAAAAGCGCGCTGGACAAATTGGCGAACGACTTGGGAATTCAAGATCGCAAGACGCTATCCGATTATTTAAAGGCCCATCCGGAATTCGTGGCGCATTGTGCAAAACTCATCAAGGCGGTCGATGCCAACAAAACCGCCGTTAAACTTCATGGATTTTCAGATAAGCAAGAGTTCCTTAAAAAGGTCACAATGTCCCATAATGAAAAGGCATTGGAGAATGTTCGCGAGGGTTTGTTGGCGATGCACGTCGGTGTCACTCAGATGGAGTTCGAAACCAAGGTTATCACATCAACGGGACAAAAAAGGGACATGTTAGTTCGATGGACCGTCCCGGAAGGGTATGAAAAAACCTACGCTCGTACTTTGCTGACGTCGATCGATATTACCGATATCAACCGCACACGAGAGGAACTGCGGCAAGCACAAAAGATGGAGGCTGTCGGCAAGTTGACCGGTGGTATTGCCCATGATTTCAACAATTTGCTTTCCGTGATCCAGAGTAACTTGGATATGATTCAGGCTCGGCCCGAAGATGCGCGACGGATCGATGCTGTCCAACGGGCTGCAAAACGGGCCGCGGAACTGACCAGCCGGCTGCTTTCCTTTTCTCGTAAGCAAGCGCTTTTTCCGAGCGCCGTGGTGGCGACTGAGCATGTGAACTTAGTGTTGGAAATGTTGGGTGGCACCTTGGGTGAGGGAATTTCTGTAAGTATTCATGCGCCGGATGACCTATGGAAATGCCACGTGGACCCGAGCCAGCTCGAGGTGGCCTTGTTGAATTTGATTATTAATGCGCGTGATGCCATGCCTGGGGGCGGTCGATTGACGGTAACCTTGCGCAACTCGGTGGGAACAAAGATCAGCGACGGTGGTGAGGTCGGATCGTTGAAAAATCTTTATGTGGCCATAGCGGTCCAAGATACGGGAACCGGCATGGAACGGGATATTCAGCCATTAGTATTTGAGCCATTTTTCACCACCAAAAGTCGGGGCGAGGGGACTGGGCTGGGCTTGAGCATGGTATACGGTTTCGCCAAGCAGAGCGGCGGAGATGTGTCGATTGTGAGCCAAGCGGGTCATGGTACGACAGTAACCCTTTATTTGCCCCGTGCCCTCGAAGGGACCGAGCAAGACGCCGAACAGGCGGGTCGGAGAGATGATATCATTAGTGATGATATGCCCAGTACCATTGCAGTCATGGGGGAGGTAAAGTCCGCGGTGGCGCCAAAGTCTCTTCATCATGTCATGCTGGTTGAAGATCGTTCGGATGTGCTTGAAGTCACAACGGACGCTTTAGAGACTTTGGGTTTTGAGGTCATTCCGGTCACCGACGGGGATATGGCGGTTCGAGTCTTGGAAAAAGGCGTGGATGTGGACCTGCTGCTGTCGGATCTTAACCTGCCGGGTGGCAAATCAGGGATTGAACTTGCGCGCGATCTACAGCGGCAAAATCATGATATGAAGGTTGTTATTATGGCGGGTCAGCCGATTGCAGGGGCACTTCAGGACGAGGTTTCCGACTTTCCCGTTTTGCGGAAGCCTTTCAGCAAGCAAATGCTGTCTCAGGCACTGGACCATGCCCTAGAACGTTCCTGAGCTCTGGACTACTTCCTCGCGGTCTAACCGATCGTCAAAGGGGCGTCCATGAACCTGTCCCAATAGTTCTTTGAAACTTTTCCAAGCCTGCTCGAGGGACTGGGACAGGCCGCCAGGAAATGTCCTTAAAATCGGCTTGTACAATGGCGATTTCCCATGCGTTCTTCGATAGAAAATTGTTGTCGAACTGAACATAGCTGGCGTCCGGGTTCTTTTAGATGGACTTCGATGACATTCCCGTCCTTGTGAAAAGTCGGTGAAGCGCCGGCCCTGGTTGACAGTCAGAGGCCATAGTCTTTAAGTCAAATCGAATAGAAAGCGGCGCGCGGGCAAGAGTGATGCTTAAGGAGCGACATCGCACAAATAAGCGGGCATAGAGGGAAGGACCGAAGATGAAGGTCGGATTTATCGGTTTGGGAAATGTGGGTGCAAAATTGGCAGGCAGCCTTTTGCGCCATGGCTTTGACCTATTGGTTCGCGATTTGGATCGCGCGGTGGCGGGGCCGCTGCTTCAGGCCGGTGCCAGCTGGGGCAGCTCGGGCCGGGAATTGGCCGCGGCCTGCGATGTGGTCATTACCTGTTTGCCCTCGCCGCAAGTGTCCGCTCAGGTGATGGAAGAGGCGGACGGGGTCCTTGAGGGACTTTCAGTCGGTAAGGTCTGGCTTGAAATGTCGACAACGGACTCTTCTGAGGTCCAACGGCTCGGGGCCAAGGTGGAGGAAAAGGGTGCCATTCCTCTAGATTCTCCGGTATCGGGTGGCTGCCATCGCGCGACCACCGGCAACATCGCGATTTTCGCCGGCGGGGCGCGGTTGGCTTTTGAAAAGGTTCTTCCTCTGCTTACGGTCATGGGACGCCAAATCGTTCACACCGGGCCCTTGGGCAGCGCCTCGGTTCTTAAAGTAATCACCAATTACTTGGCCGGCGTTCAGCTTGTCTCCACGGGAGAAGCTTTTATGGTAGCCAAGAAGGCGGGAATCGATCTGGGGGTTGCTTATGAGGCGATCCGTGTGTCGTCTGGAAATTCCTTCGTGCACGAAACGGAAGGACAGCTCATTTTGAATGGTAGCTACAACATCAACTTTACCATGGATCACGAAGTCAAAGACTTGTCTCTTTTTGACGATCTCGGAAAGTCGTTGGGCGTGCCATTGGAATTGTCGCCTCTTTGTGTGGGGATTATGCGCGACGGTCTCAAACGTTATGGACCCAGAGTGTGGTCTTCGATGGTGGTGAAACGCTTGGAAGATGACTGTGGTGAGAACTTGCGGGCGCCGGGCTTCCCGGAGTACCTGGTGGATCAGGAGCCGGAACAGCTGGGCGCCGAGGTGTCCGTCCCCGGTCGGCAAGATTAGGTCCCGAGCGACTGTGTTGGAGGAGACCTGAATATGACCTTGGCTCGCATTCCCGCTGAGCAGTGGTATCGTGTCACCAAAGTGAGTGATGACGTCACCCTGATTGACGAGCCATTCATAAAAGCCTTTTACCGCTGCAATATTTGGCATGTGCGTGGCCGGGATCGGGACCTATTGGTTGATAGCGGCATGGGCGTGGTAAGCTTGCGCGCCCATGTTCCTTTGGTCACTGAAAAAGACTGTTGGGCGCTTGCCAGCCATACCCATTTCGACCATATCGGATGTCATCACGAGTTTGGCCATCGCTTGGTGCACCCGGCCGAGGCGACTTTGATGGAGGCTCCCACGCGGTCCAATACCCTAGCGGATCCTTATGTCACCGACGATATTTTCACCGGTCTGCCGCCTGACCCCTATCGTTCCGACAGTTATCAGGTTCCTCCGGCGCGTGCGACCCGTTTGGTGGAAGACGGCGACGGGCTCGATTTGGGGAATCGCCGTTTTGAAGTGATTCACACGCCGGGTCACTCGCCCGGCGGAATCGCCTTGTGGGAGGCCGCCAGTGGTACTCTGTTTTCCGGCGACATCGTCTACGATGGCCCGCTCATTGAGGATGTCTACCATTCCGATCCGGCGGATTACCTTGCCAGCATGAAAAGATTGTTGGCGCTGCCGGTTCGCGTTGTGCATGGCGGTCATTTTCCCAGCTATGATGGGCGCCGTCACCGTGAAATCATCGAAGGCTGGCTGAGGGAAAAAGATCTTTAGGAGCTTATGTCTGCCAGGGGTCCCAAGGCTTTGATTAGGGGCGCCAGATGACCTTCGAAGCGCCGCCAACGGCCAATGGAAGAGGAATAGATTGGTTTGCGAACTTGAGCAGCACTGGCCGTTTCAACGCTGCGCTTGTTTTTGTGAAAGGCAAGGCAGTCTCCGGACCAGGCAAGCCCGCAATAGTCCAAAAGGCGTCGAATTTCCGGTTCCGGATTTTGCACCAGGTCTTCGTAATTAATTTCAAGCATTCGGCCATTGGGCAAGACCTTGCGCCACAGTTCCATCAGGTCATGATAGCGACGATAATAGTGACCCAGTTCTTCCAGGTCGTAGCTGAAACGCTGCCCTTCCTTAAAGTTCGTAATGAAGCAGGATAAGCAATTATCCAAGGGAGAGCGGCGTATATGCACGACAGGTGCGGATGGAAGGGACTGTATTATAAGGCCGACTTTCTCGAAATTGACCGGCATCTTGTCGGTGAGATAGCGAACGTCGTCCGAGCAGTTCGGTCGGCGATGGTCGTAAGCCATGGCGAGGCGCGCCAGTCTTTCGTTGCTTAGCTGTACAAGGCCTTCTGGATAGTTTGGGATAGACTCCAGCGTGGCATCATTCATGGCCTTTAGCTCGCCCGCGGCGGAAACCTCAGGATGGCTGGCAAGGATTTGCTCCAGCAGCGTGGTGCCCGAGCGGGGTAGGCCGATGATAAAAAGGGGCGTTGGCTCTAGTTTGGGAAGAGACGGTCCCCGCAATGCTTCAATGGGATTATGCTGATAGTATTCGATAATGGCTTCGTGGGTGGCAATAACGGCATCCAATTCCGAGCCGACCTGCTTTCTTTTCGTTTGGTTGCCGGCCATAAAGTAGCCAAAAGCCCGGTCCCGATCACCCGCACTCTCCAGGGCCCGTCCCAAAGCAAAATCCAAATCCATTGCCGCTGGAGGGGAAAGGTTGGAGGCTTGGCGGGCTGCAATCATGGCGGCCAGGTCTGGGTCGTCGTCCTTAAATGATCTCACCGAGGCGATGGTGAGCCAGGCATTGCCCATCCGCGGATCCAAAGATACCGCTCTTTTGCCGGCGGTTTCTGCTGCTTCTAGGTCACCCGCCAGCATCAAGGCATTGGCGGCCGCGCTCTCAAAATAAGCAGTTTGGTCCGTGCCGCGTGCGCCATGGCGGAAAGTCTCGGCGGCTGCCTTGACTTGAGAGGCGGCCAACTGGGCTTGACCCAGCGCATAAAGAGCTTCCGCATTGGTAGGATTGTCTTTGACCACGCGGTTCAATATTCCAACGGCCTCATCGTGGCGCGCTAGCTTTTCTAAAATGCGAGCTCGAAACAGTACAAAACGAAGAGGGGGTGCGTTTTGGCCGTCAATCAAATCGGACAAAACGGTGTGGGCATCCTCGAAGCGTTCCACCTCATAAAGGGCGGCGGCCAGATTCTCCCCTGCCATTTCAAGTGCGGGGTTGATGATTGTTGCCTCGCGGAAACAGGCGATGGCGAGATGCAAGCTTCCTGAGCCAAGGAGCAAGACACCTAAATTGGCATAAGCATAGGCATGTTGGGGCGCCAAGGTTAGGCATGTACGATATGCGGCTTCCGCCTCTGACTTTTTCCCCACCGCGGCCAAGGCCATACCCAGACTGTAATGCGCATCCGGATTTTTGGGCATCCGGTTTGCCGCGCCTTCAAGGGGCGCTAATGCTTCTTGAACGCGGCCGCTTTGGCCCAGGCAGCGCCCCAAAAGCAGCAATGCCTTGGGATGGTCCTGATGATCTTGCAAAACAGCCCGACAAATCGACTCGCAAGACGCCGTATCACCCCGCTCTAGAGCCGCGCGACCCTTGCTCAGATTTTGGACGACGAAATCGGACACGTTCCGGCTCGCTATCTCTCGACTAAATGGTGGGCGTAGCTGGGATTGAACCAACGACCTCTCGCGTGTGAAGCGAGCGCTCTCCCGCTGAGCTATACGCCCCCTGTGTTCTGCGGGTCCAAGGTCCCGCTGCCGGATGGAACGGCTGCATGATTTAGGTCAGGCCTTGGCGGCTGTCAACACCGCCGGCGGTGCGGAACCGCATATTCTTGTGCCACTCTTTATATGCCGCTCTATATATAAGGTCACGAAATCGCAGATTCGATAAGGCTGTTGGCGGGCGGGTTGTCTGTTAAAGCTCCGACAGGGCGGCGCTCAACTCGTCAAAATGGCTGATGGTTTTGGTGGACTCAATTTGACTGAGCGGCACTCGCGCGTAACCGAACGTCACGAGGATAAAGGGAAGGCCGGCGCGTTTAGCCGCTTTTGCATCAATTTGGCTGTCGCCAAGCATGATAGCTTCGCCAGGTGATGCCGCCATCTTGTTCAAGGTTTGCAGCAAATGATTAGGATCCGGTTTTTTGACCCCGACGCTGTCGCCGCCGGTGATGGTTTCGAACAGCTGGATCATCTTCAGGTCTGTCAGCATTTGCCGACTCGCTGCTTCGGGTTTGTTTGTGCAAACGGCAAGACGCCACCCCTGTTGCTTCAGCGACGTCAAGGCGGCGATGGCGCCCGGATAAGGGCGACTGAATTCCGTCATTCGAGGCCCATAAAGCTCCGCGAATCGCGCAACCTGGTCCGCTAAGGAGTCGCCTTGCGGGCACGAACCGGTGGCGCGAAAGCCCCGTTCCACCAATTTTGCGACCCCGTCGCCTACCATATTTGAAATTTCTTCTTTGCTCAGCAGCGGTCTTTTTTGTTCCTGGAGTAAGGCATTCAAAGTGTTGGCAATATCGATCGCCGAATCCACTAAAGTGCCATCTAAGTCACACAATAAAACCAAATGTTCGGTCATACTTTTTCCGTTTCAAGAGCCAACAGGATTTCTTTGCCCGGGCAAGGAGGCAAGAGAAAATACATTAATTTCAATGTATTACAAGGTATTGGAAGTAATTCCCCGATGGAATATCGGGATGCGCCTTTACTTGCTTTGGTTTTCTGGATGGGGAGAGGCTGGTGGTGCATACGATGTTCATCGTTAACACGATCGATGGTGTTAATTTTTGTATTCACGAAGGAAAGTCAATGATTCTCGGTGGTTAGATCTGAAATTAAGCGATAACGGCGGTAATGCTTTGTTAACCATTTATGGTTAAAGCACCAAATGTGGTTAGGCGAGTTTTTGAGATTCCTTCACCATTAGAGGACTTTAACATGGCTACTCCGAAAAAACCGACGGCTCGAAAAGCCGCGGCTAAAAAACCCGCTGCTAAGAGAACTGCCGCGGTGAAGAAAGCAGCGGCGAAGAAGCCTGCTGCCAAAAAAGCTGCTCCTAAAAGGGCGGCCCCGAAAAAAGCCGCTGCCAAGCGGACCCCTGCTAAGAAAACTGTAGCGCGCAAGCCTGCTGCTAAGAAGGCTGCTGCTAAGCGGACTCCTGCGAAGAAGACTGTCGCACGTAAGCCTGCCGCTAAGAAGACTGCTGCCAAGCGGACTCCTGCAAAGAAGACTGTAGCGCGTAAGCCTGCTGCCAAGCGGGCTGCTCCGAAGAAGACCGCTGCCAAGCGGACTCCTGCAAAGAAGACTGTAGCGCGTAAGCCTGCTGCCAAGCGGGCTGCTCCGAAGAAGACCGCTGCCAAGCGGACTCCTGCGAAGAAGACCGTCGCGCGTAAGCCTGCTGCCAAGCGGGCTGCTCCGAAGAAGACCGCTGCTAAGCGGACTCCTGCGAAGAAGACCGTTGTGCGTAAGCCTGCCGCTAAGCGGGCTGCTCCGAAGAAGACCGCTGCCAAGCGGACTCCTGCGAAGAAGACCGTTGTGCGTAAGCCTGCCGCTAAGCGGGCTGCTCCGAAGAAGACTGCTGCTAAGCGGACTCCTGCAAAGAAGACCGTTGCGCGTAAGCCTGCCTCTAAGCGGGCTGCTCCGAAGAAGACCGCTGCCAAGCGGACTCCTGCGAAGAAGACCGTTGCGCGTAAGCCTGCCGCTAAGCGGGCTGCTCCGAAGAAGACCGCTGCCAAGCGGACTC
>JBCCHN010000042.1:0-37513 GCA_039028695.1 Pseudomonadota bacterium | reverse complement strand
AAGGAGCAATCGGTGCGCTTTAGGGGGCCGGCGACCAGGGGATTCTTGTCGGAAACCTGACGGCAAAAATCAAAACCCAGATCCTTGCGCAGTTGGGCATAGGGATTGGCACAGCCATTGGCGTGGTTCTTGGCGGCGATTCCAGCCAAGGCATCGGACTGATCTCCATGACGCTGGAAATACTGCTGGGCGATCTGGCCGAAAACGCCGGCAAAACCGCCCTCGATCTCTCCATCCTCTTTCAGGTAGGACGCTTTCAAGAGGACGCCACCAATCTCGGGGCCCGGCAGGCCGGTCATTTTCTCCACTCCGACAACCAAGACAAAGCGGGCCTTTTTCGCGGCGATGGATTTCAGTGCCTGGTGAACGGCGGCCGAGCCGGTGGCGCAGGCATTCTCGACCCGGGTGGCCGGCTTGAAACGCAGGGCCTCCTCGGCCTGGAAAACCAGCGAGGCGGGAAAGGCTTGAGGCGAAAAGCCCTCGTTGAAGTGACCCACTAGAATTTCGTCCACGTCCTCGGGTCCGATGCCGGCATCCGCCAAGGCGCCGCTGACCACCGAGCCGATGAGGGATTCCACATCGTCATTGGCATGTTTGCCAAAGGGACTGTGGTTCCATCCGATGATGCAAGCCGTCATGACAATCTCCAATCGAGGGGCCAATCCTTGACCCCGATTCATTCCAGGTTGACATAGGGTCTCACAGCGGTCGGTCAAGCTCAATCCGCCCTGTCTCACGAGCGATTTACACCACTCTTGACCGCCTATATACCGAGAAAGATCAAAACCGAGGCGGATCGACCATGAAAATCACGCGCATTGAGACCTTTTCCACCGAGTACGTTGGCATTACGCGGGTCACGGAGGAGGACGGGGCTCAGGGCTGGGGACAGGTTTCCACCTACAACGCGGATATCACTGCCCAGGTCATGCATCGGCAGGTGGCGCCCTGGTCCCTGGGCCAGGATGCCGCGAACATCGATTATCTGATGGAGATTATCCCTGAGCGGGAACACAAATTCCCCGGGTCTTACCTGCGCCGGGCCATGGCCGGTCTGGATACGGCGCTGTGGGATCTGCGGGGCAAACGGGAAGGCAAATCGGTCTGCGAACTTCTGGGCGGCAAGCCAAGACCCATTCGCGCCTACGGGTCCTCCATGAAGCGGGACATCACCCCGGAGCAGGAAGCCGAGCGCCTGAAACGCTTGCGAGACGAGAAGGGCTTTGACGCCTTTAAGTTCCGGGTCGGCGCCGAATGCGGCCGGGATGTGGACGAATGGCCGGGCCGGACCGAGGCCATCGTGCCCACCATGCGCCACGCCATGGACGATGACGTCGCTTTGCTCGTGGATGCCAACAGCGGCTTTTCCCCCAAACGGGCCATCGAGGTCGGGCAGATGCTGGAAGACAACGGCATCAGCCACTTCGAGGAGCCCTGCCCCTATTGGGAGCTGGAACAAACCCGCGAGGTTACGCGCGCGCTTAAAATCGACGTCACCGGCGGGGAACAGGATTGCGACATACCCACCTGGCGCCGCATGATTGAGATGCATGCCGTTGACATCATTCAGCCCGACGTTTGTTATTTGGGCGGCATGACCCGCACCTTAAAGGTCGCCAAGATGGCGCAGGAGGCCGGTCTGCCCTGCACCCCCCACTGCGCGAACCTGTCCCTGGTCACGCTTTTTACCATGCATCTTTTGGGGGCCATCGAAAACGCGGGCAAGTACCTGGAATTTTCCATTGAGGGGCTCGACTACTACCCCTGGCAGGAGGGTCTTTACCTGGAGTCCCCCTATGCGATTGCGGAGGGCAAGGCCACTATTCCCGACCGGCCCGGCTGGGGCGTGGAAATCAGCCCGGACTGGCTGGAGAAAGCGGAACACAGGTCAAGCGATCTCTCGGATTTATAGGATCAGGACGGCTCTTGCTTGACGAGAGCGCGCTTACGGGCCGCTAAATACAAGAGCAGGCCTAACAGGCCGAGGCCGGTGATGACCCAGAGCATGAGGTTGTACCCGCCGACGTCCCACAAAAGGGATCCGAAATAGGGCGCCGAAGCTGAGCCCGCCAAATAGGGTAGAGCGAGCGCCCCTGACTTGGCACCGAAATCCGCCTCGCCCAAAATTTCCCTGGCAATAAGGGGCCGGATGATACTGACCGTGCCATAGGCTCCGCCAAAGAGGGTGACAAAGGCCACCAGGGAGAGGGGCGACGACCCGTCGATGATCAGCAAAAGCACCGACAGGCACATAAGAAAAAAGGCGCAGATGGCCACTCCATGGTTGGAGGTATGCTTTTCCGAGGCCATCATAGCCAGACGCCCGGCCACCTGCATGGGCCCCACAAAGGATGCCACCAGCACCGCCATGTCGGCGGCCACCCCCCGCTCGTCCAGCAGGGGTAAAAGGTGCTGCAAGGTGGCGCCGTGCAAGACCGCCGCGCAGGCAAAGCCGATGGCCAGGAACCAGAAGGTTGTGGTCTTCAAGAAGTCGTTTCGGGATTGGGTAGCGGGCCGAGCCGGCGCTTCGACGACCGGTTTTGAATTCTCCAGCAGACTGGCGCCCCGCCACAGGATCGGCGCCACGATCACGATGGCGACCGCACCAAAGACGGTGACCGTGATCCGCCAACCGAACAGCTCGGACAGAGAGTGGGTCACGGGGAAACTAATCGCGCTCGCAAAGCCCGCCACCAAGGTGATCAAGATGATGCCGTGTCGTGCCGCGCTGCCCCGGATGCGGGTCACCAGGGCAAAACACGGCTCGTACAGGCAACCAGCCAAGGATAAGCCGACCACGGCCCAGGCGCCATAAAAGGCCCATAAGCTGGTCACTTGGGAGAGAGCCAGAAGCCCCAAACCTCCCAAAACCGCCGAACCGGCCATCAGATGGGGTCCTCGGCCCGCATCGATCAAGCGGCCGGTTAAGGGTGAGATGGCTGCGGACAGCAAAACGGCAAAAGTGATCGCCGCCGTCAGCTCAGACTTGCTCCAATCCGTGTCCTGTTCCCAACGCAATAAAAGGGCGGGAAAAACATAATAGAGCACCGCCCAGACCAGCGTCTCGCCGAGGGCGAGGTATAAAATGGCGCGGTCCTTGAACATGGCAAAACCTTCACGGAGCGGCGGCCAGGCGGGGTCGCAAGCGACGAGATAAGCGCCCCCAATGGCCTGTTGCGTTTCATGCGACAAGACGACAGTCTTTGGCAAGACCGAATGATAGCTGAGGAGGCGGGCATGACGGACGCGGAAAATGAGGGACCGGATCTAGCGGCCCTATTTGGCGCATCCGAGGCGAAGACTTTTCTCGGATTAGAGGCTTGCCCCAAGCCGGCGGATGTAAGCGCCCCCATCGCACTCCTTGGTGTGCCCTGTGCCTCACCCTACCGCTCCGTCGGGGCTTATTGCAGAAACGCACCCCATGCCCTGCGCCAAGCCACCGCCTCCCTCACCGCCAATCTGCACCATCACGATTTCGACCTGGGCGGCAAAATCTTTCCCGATGACTCACAGCCCGCCGTGGATTGCGGGGATCTGCCCTACGACGAGGCCGACGCGCCGGGCAATCGCGAGACCATCCGCCAGGCTGTTGCATCACTGATAGAGCGTGGGGCCGTGCCACTGGTCGTCGGGGGGGATGACTCCGTGCCTATTCCAATGTTGCAGGCCTTTGACGGCCAGGGGGATTTCACCATCCTGCAATTAGACGCCCACATCGATTGGCGCGACGAGCACATGGGTGAACGCTATGGCCTCTCGTCCAACATGCGTCGCGCCTCGGAGATGGGCCACATCAAGGACATCGTCCAAGTGGGTGCACGGGGTATTGGCTCGGCGCGGCATCAGGATGTTCAAGATGCCTTGGATTGGGGCGTGAGCTTTGTCACAGCAGAGCAGGTTCATGGCCAGGGCGTGGCACCGGCGATCGATAAAATCCCTGAAGGCCGTCCGGTTATCATCTGCATCGATGTGGATGGTTTGGACCCCAACTGCGTGCCTGGGGTCATCGGCCGGGCACCGGGCGGTTTGAGTTACTATCAAGCGGTGGACCTGATCCGCGGTGCCGCAGAGCGCGGCCCCATCGCGGCCATGAACTTTGTCGAGTTCATGCCTGAGCGGGATGTGGACGGCATCGGCGCCCTGACAGTGGCCCGGCTGATGATTACGGCCATGGGCATTGTGGCCCGTCAGAAGGCCTCAAAAAACTAAAGCAATGACGGAGGAAACCATGGATGACTATTACGATCTGGGCCAGCATAGCTATCCGGTCACGACCTCTTCCGCCGCCGCACAGACTTGGTTCGATCGGGGCCTATTGTGGACCTTTGGCTACAATCACGAAGAAGCCATCGTCTGCTTTGAAAAGGCGATAGAGGCCGATCCGGACTGTGCCATGGCCCATTGGGGATTGGGATACGCGGCCGGTCCCAATTACAACATGCCTTGGCATATGCTTGACGAGGCCCATCAGACCAAGGCTTTGTCTATAGGCTTTGAAGCCGCGCGGGCCGCCCTCCAAAGAATAGATCGCGTGACAGCTTGGGAAGCAGCGCTTATCCGCGCCTTGCCGGCCCGCTATCCCCAGACCGAGCCCATTGAGGACATGTCCCCTTGGAATGACCACTTCGCTGATGCCATGCGGCTGGCGTTTCAGGCCGAGCCGCAGAGCTTGGAGGTTCGGACAGTTTTTGCTGAGGCCCTGTTAAACCGAACGCCCTGGAAAATGTGGGACTTAAAAACCGGCGCGCCCGCGGTAGGAGCGTCTACAGTGGAATGCCAAGCCGTGCTGGAGGAGTCTTTAGAAAAAGACCCGGCAACGATCGCCCATCCGGGCATCTTGCACCTTTATATTCATCTAATGGAGATGTCGCCATTCCCCGAGAAGGCACTAAAAGCCAGCGATGCTCTTAAAACACTAGTACCCGACTCGGGCCATCTAATCCACATGCCGACCCATATCGATGTGTTGTGCGGCAACTATCGGGACGTGGTGCGCTGGAACGAGGAAGCAGTGCGGGCGGACCTGACCTATTGGCGCAAGCACGGGCCTTACAACATCTATTCGGGCTATCGCCTGCACAACTATCACTTCGTGATCTATGGCGCCATGTTCCTGGGCCAGTTCGAGCCCGCCATGGCCGCCGTGCGCGGTGCCGCCGAAACCGTGCCCGAGGACATGTTGCGCACCGAGAGTCCGCCCATGGCCGATTACTTCGAAAGCTATCTCAGTTTTGAGCCCCATGTCCTGGTGCGCTTCGGCAAATGGCGCGAAGCCATTGCCATGACGCTGCCCGAAGATCCCGAGCTATATTGCACCCTTACCGCTCACATCCATTATGCGCGCGGCGTTGCCCATGCGGCGCTCGGCAACGTGGCAGAAGCGGAGACGGAAGAAAAAGCCTTTCATGAGGCAAAGGCACGGGTGCCCGAATCCCGTTATCTGCACAACAACCGGGTGGTCAACCTGCTGGACATTGCAGCGGAAATGTTGCGCGGGGAAATCCTTTATCGCAAAGGCGACTATGACGAAGCCTTTGCCGCGCTGAGGCGTGCTGTCGTGTTAGAGGACGATTTGCCCTACGACGAACCCTGGGGCTGGATGCAACCCTCCCGCCATGCCCTGGGTGCCTTGCTGCTAGAGCAGGGACAGCTTGCAGACGCGGAAGCGATATTCCGGGAAGATTTGGGGCTGGGCGGCCAACTGAGCCGGGCGACGGTCCATCCAGATAATGTCTGGAGCCTGAAAGGTCTCCATGACTGCCTGCAGGCCCGGGGGGAAACCGTTGAGATCGTGCAAATCCGTCAACGGCTGGATCTTGCCGATGCCCGCGCGGACCGTCGGGTATCGGCCTCTTGCTTCTGCGCGCAAGCAGCATTGAAGGCAGCGGAATAAAGAAAAAGACCAGATTGACATGCCAACTCAATCCAATATTTCTATCAGCCAGGTAAGAACAAAGGACACATCACTGGTCGCTCTTTTGTTGAGCGAACTCTTAGATGAGCTTGCCGGTGGAGAGGGGACTCCCAAACAGGAGTTAGAACAGACGGCAGAGACGCTCTTGTCGCAAGGGCTCGTGACCGGTCTCATAGCCTATAGCAAGGGCGAACCGGTTGGCGTGATCATGTTGAATGAATGCGCCGCCATCTACGCGGGCGGCCGCTTCGCCGAAATCACCGAGCTTTATGTGAAGCCCTCACAGCGATCTCAAGGCGTTGCCCCCCAGCTCATCGCCGCGGCCCGCGACTTGGCCCGGAAAAAGGGATGGCGGCGCCTTGAAGTTGGCGCACCCGATCAGCCTGCATGGCGCCGGACATTGGAGTTCTATATTCGAGAAGGTTTCGAAGAAGTTGGGCCAAGACTGCGCCTATTGGTGTGATATCCAGCGGCATCTTTGCACGGAGAGTTTTATTCAACCGCAGAGGAACGCACGGCCAGGGCGTCAACAGCCAGGCAACCCTTTTCGGATAAGAGGATCGGGTTCACGTCCATCTCAAAGTCCAACTCGGCAATCGCGACGGCTAAGTGGGAGAAGGCAGAGAGCGCTTGGGCCAGGGAGGCGATGTCTAAGGCCGGCCCACCACGCACTCCATCCATAAGAGAGCGGCTGCGTAACCGGCCGATGATACGCACTGCCGTAACCAAGTCAAAGGGCGGCAGGGCAAAAACCCGATCCGGATTATGTTCGATCAAGGCGCCGCCCGTGGCCACCATAACGAGGGAACCAAATTGGGGATCACGAACCAAACCGAAGGCGAATTCCAGGCGGCTGCTGACAAGGGGCGCGATCAATACCCGAGGGCCCAGCCGGTGGGCGAGATCCTGGTAAGCATCGACCAAAGCTCTCTCAGCTCGAATGCCCACCACCACGCCATTCACATCTGATTTATGGTGAATACCGGCGGCCGCGGTTTTAAGAACCAGCGGATAACCCAGATCCTTCGCGGCACGGCAAAGGTCCGTTTGATTCTCAGCCAGCCGGTGATCCACCACCGGGAGACCCGCATCACGCAGGAGGGCGAGGGCTTCGGCTTCATCCAGGGAGCCCACCGATGCCAGCTTATCCCGCCAGAGATCCAAGCACGGCAAAGGATTCAGATTTTGATTCGGTTGCGATCGTCCCAGGAAATCCCGATAGCCCATGGCGTGCGTGACGGCCCGCAGGGCGCTTTCGGCGCCATTGATCAAGGCGATTCCCTTGTCGGCGAAACGCTGAGCCAAATCTCGATTGTTTCCGCCAGAAAAACTGTTCAACACAAAAAGGGGCTTGGCATGCTCGCTGCTGATTTTTTCCGCCAAGTCCACAAAGGCTGGTGAATAGATGAAGTCATCCCGCGCGTCGAATTCAAACAGGCCAATACCAGTATCGGGATCGTCCATGAGAAGCGGCAGGGCGGTTTCAAAGGGTTCAGCGAAACGCCCGTTGATGGGTCCCGCCGCATCCAAAGGATTGTCAGGCTCCAGCCCTGGCGGCAAACAGGCGGCAAGGCTTACACGAGTGTCTTTGGATAAATCGGCAAAGGGGACACCAATGTCGTGAGCGGTATCCATCAAGAGGCCTTTCAACCCACCAGAATCGGTAAGAGCAGCCAATCCACCCTCGGGTATTACCGGACAGGCAGCGAGCAACTGTGCGGTGCTCATCAGCTCGTCTAAGCTCGACACCGAAAGGACGCCATAGTGGTCGCAAATAGCCTCGAAGGCCGCGGTACTTCCAGCAATGGCGCCCGAGTGTGTGGCCGCCGCCCTAGCACTGCGTTCGGTGCGCCCGGCCTTGAGCAACACCACCGGAATCTTTAGGGCCCGGGCCTTTTCCAAAGCTGCCAAGAAGCCTTCCGGATCCCGAACCGTTTCCGCAAAGACGGCCAGGACACGAGTGGTTTGCTGCTGGAGCGCGTAGTCCATGTAATCCGCCAGGCTGCAGGAGATCTCCTGGCCAGAAGAAATTGAGATGTTAAAGCGCAAACGAGGGTCGTGGTTGGTCAGCATCACAAAGACCGAACCGGAATGGCAAATGAGGGCGATGCCACCCGGATTTTTGTCCGGAGGCGATTCGAACGAAATCCAGGTCTTGGCATCGAAATTATAGTAACCCATGCCATTGCCGCCTAAGACGGGGATCTGCGCTTCGGCGGCCTTGTCTTTCAGGCGTTGGAGCAGTTTGGGGTCCTCATCACCCGCCAAATAGAGATTATCGAAGATCACCACGGTCTTTGCATCAGCCCGCACCGCCTCGTCAAAAACGGCCTCGATACGCTGTGCGCCCACGCCCAACACCGCCAAATCCACGGGCGCCGGCAATTCCGCCAGGCTCGCCAAGCAATCCAATCCCTCCACTTGCTTGTAATTCGGATTGACCGGGTAAAGCGCGCCATCGTAGCCGCCCCGTCGCAGCACATGGAGCATGGCATTTCCGATCGTGCCGACCTTAGCGGACACCCCAATCAACGCGATTGAACGAGGTGCCAGCATGGGAGCCAAATAATGGGGTTTCGAATCCTGCAAAGGGGGCCACTCCTTCTGATCTCGGCCTAGCGGCGACTCTGATCGCTATCAGACCCAAACTCTGCCGTTAGAGCAGTTCCATTTGCAATAGGGAGCCTGCTGCTGTTTCAATAAATGAAACTGGAACCTTCGAACTGGAGCAAGACCGGACATGACATCCCTAAAGCTGCATAGTGAGCCTCTGCAAGAGGCCTGGTTGGACGCCTATGGGCACCTAAACGAGGCCTATTATCTGGTGCCTTTTACCAATGCCACCTGGAAGCTGCAGGACCACTTCGGCATTGGCGTACCCTATTTCGAGGAAACCGGCTGCGCCCTCTATACCTTGCAGTCCCACTTGATTTACGAGAACGAGGTTCGCGCCCCGGCCGACCTGGCCGTGGAGAGCGTCATTTTGGACTTTAAACCCAAAATTTTGCGCTTTGGCCACATTATGTCGGTTGGCGACAAGGTGGCAGCACGATTTGAATGCCTGGGCCTACATTACGACACGCGCTCCCAACGCTCCGCCCCCTTCCCGGAGACAACGCTTTCCGCGTTCCAGACCGCCAAATTGGATCCTTTGCCGGATTGGGTCGGTCAATCGGTCGGCATTCACTGATGGCTCCGCCAAACCGGCCGACAGTCATGGAACGCCAAACCGCCCGGGTGAGTCCCGTGATAGGTTTTTTTCCGGTATCTTTGATTTGCATCTCATCATTGGTATCAGCCACGGACAGCTGCCATGGTCCGCCATTCCTGCTATGATACCATATTCGAGCCGGTACAGATCGGGCCGGTGAGGATTAAAATCCGCTTTTTTCAAGTATCTCCTTGTTCCGGGGTCAGCAGCACCGCGCCGCCGCGGCACTCACCGGACATCGCTGGGCCAGTGATCTAGGTAGTGGGGACATCATTTTTTGGCCCTACCTACCGACCCCCTTGTCTGGTGCGCTATGAACAGCATTGGCGGATGAACCCGTCACGCGAATTCTTTAGAATCAATGAAAGGGGTACATTATGTCCGAGAACTATGCGGCCGCCTGGGCCAAACCCTCTCTGGTTACGCGGATTGCCGTCGGCAAGGGCGTGGGCTTTGTCGTTGGGCTAATTGGATTTTTCACTCTGCCATTATTTTGGCCGGAGGCGGACTGGCTGCTGCGTTTGGGTCTTTTGCTCTGGTACACGACGGTCGGCGCCATTATTGGCGTCTTTGGGGTCTTCACCTATCACCCTGTTTTGAGGCTTCCCCTGCCCTGGTGGTTCCGCGCGCCGATGATCGGAGCCTGGATGAATTTTGTGTTGGCATTTTTCGCTTACGATCAGATGCAGGCCCTACTGGTCAACATCTTCGGACCCGATGGGCTGGTCACCTCGCCCTTTTGGTTCACGATTGAAGGGGCTTTGGTCGGCCTGCTGATCGGTTATCTTTGCACCCGCTTCGGTGGGGAAGGCCGTGAAAGCGTCCCGGCATAGTGATTTTGCCTCACGAGGCGACAAATTCTTAGACGGTCAGCAGAATAACTGCCGGGATCGTCAAAGCGCCCAGCAAGCTGCACACGCATGTGGCCGCCGGAGCGGGGTAGATTGCCTGTTTACATTGCTTGTTTACAGGGGCCCATACAGTTATGTATGGTTCCATACAACCCTGTACGGAAAGGTCCGTGATTGGCTCCGATGAAAGGCAAGTCATTTGATCAAGCAGGCCAGCACCAAGACAGCCCCTGTCGTGTCCAGCCCGGCCGCTGAACGGCAGCCATATCAAAGGTCGCCAGCCCCGGCGGAAGGGGCGTTGCGCCGCGGGGATTGGGTGGAGATGGGCCTGAAGCTACTGGTCGAGGAAGGCATCGACGCGGTCAAGATTACCCGCTTGGCGGATGGCCTTAAGGTGACGCGGGGCAGTTTCTATTGGCATTTCAAGGACCGGGCCGACCTTCTGTCCGAGCTCATTGCGCGATGGGAAAACCGCAATACGGGCGTTGTGGTCGCCGCCGCTGAGGAAGCGTCCTCACTGGCAGAGGGCATCCTTTCCCTATTCGACGCTTGGCTGGATGGGGAGCGTTTCGACCCCCGCCTTGATTCGGCAATGAGAGACTGGGCCCGGCAATCGCCGGAGGTAAAATTCGCTGTCGCCAGGGCTGATGATCTGCGGGTCACCGCCTTTACCGGCCTGTTCGAACGGGCCGGCTTTGAGGCAACGGAGGCCTTTATCAGGGCGCGGGTCCTATACTTTGCTCAAGTGGGCTATTACGCGCTTGACATTAGCGAACCCACCGAGCGCCGCTTTTCCTATTTGGAAGCCTATTACAAAGGCTTCACCGGCAAAGACCTGGATCCCCATTTGGCCGAGACTTACCGAGCCCGCCGGGCGGGTGATTTTGATCGTGAAAGCTGGAGGACATGATGGCAGAGGTTGCCCAAGAGACATCCCGCCCCAATGCCGCCCGTCGGGAACGACGGCGAACCCGGACCGCCGGTGCCGCCGCCCGCGCCGCTGCGACCGAGGACGCCGGCGCCCCCAATCCGGCTAATTTGAACCTAAGCAATCCCTTTCCGCCCATCCGGGTTTTTTCCGAGGATCAGATCGAGGCGATTCACGAAACCTCCATGACCATGTTGGAGGAAATCGGTCTCAATATTCTGCTCGATGAGGCCCGTGAGATTTTCCGGGCCGCCGGAGCCGATGTGAACGACGAGACACAGCGCGTCCGTTTCGACCGCAACTTGATTTTGGAGGCGGTGGGCAAGGCACCGTCAAGTGTCACGCTCTATTCACGCAATCCCCATCGAGACATCACCTTCGGCGGCAATCGGGTGGTCTTTGCCACGGTGGGCGGACCGCCCAATGTCTCCTGCCTGGAGCATGGGCGGCGACCGGGCACGCTGGCAGCCTTTGAGGATTTGCTGCGGCTGGCTCAGTCCTTCGATGTCTTGCATGTCATCACCCCCATGGTGGAGCCCATCGACATCGCCCCTGGCCTGCGCCATTTGGAGATGACCCGCTCCATGGCGCTCTTGACCGATAAAATCCCCTTCCTCTACAGCCGGGGCCGGGAGGCGGTCGCCGACTCCTTGGAAATGATGCGCATCTCCCGCGGCGCGTCCTGGGAAGAATTTCAAAAGCGGCCCGGCTGCTACACGGTGATAAACGCCAACTCGCCCCTGCAATTGGATATCCCCATGTGCAAGGGCATCATTGATTTCGCCAAAACGGGCCAGTTGATGATCCTGACCCCCTTTACCTTGGCAGGCGCCATGGCACCCGTCACCATTGCCGGTGCCTTGGCACAACAGAATGCTGAGGCCCTGACCGGGATCGCTCTGTCGCAACTGGTCAATCCGGGGGCACCTGTTACCTATGGCGGCTTTACCTCTAACGTGGACATGAAATCGGGGGCGCCGGCCTTTGGCACGCCGGAATATGTGCATGCCGCCTTTGCCAGCGGGCAGTTGGCCCGGCGCTATAACCTGCCTTGGCGGTCGTCCAACACCAACGCTTCCAATACACCCGATGCTCAGGCGGCTTATGAATCCCAGATGTCCCTTTGGGGCGCCTTGATGGGGGGCTGCAATTTCTTGCTGCACGGCGCCGGTTGGCTGGAGGGCGGCCTAACCGCTTCCATGGAGAAGTTCATCATCGATGTGGAAATGCTCCAGATGTTCGCCCGGGTCTTTCAGCCGCCACCTTGCGACTCGGCGGCCCTTGGGCTGGATGCCATCCGCGAGGTCGGACCCGGCGGCCACTATTTCGGTTGCGCCCATACCCTGGAGCGCTACGAGAACGCCTTTTACGCGCCCATGCTATCGGATTGGCGAAACTTTGAGACCTGGCAGGAGGGCGGCTCGGTCAATGCCACCGACCGGGCCCACAAGATCTATAAAGATACCATTGCCGCTTTCGAGCCCCCGCCCCTGGACCCGGCCATCCGCGACGAGCTGGACGCCTTCGTCGCCAAACGCACGGAAGAGGGCGGGGCGAATTTGGAGAGTTAGGGGCAGGTGGTGCCGACGGACGCACGAACCAAATGACAGTTAGGACAATTCGATTGGAGACAATCAAAAAACTGTTCGGAAGCTGATATAATAATTCCGTCATTGGGCCCGGTGTTCTGCTAGACTGTTGAACGGAGTGCACAGCCGGAGCAGTCTTGGTGAACCAAAAGCAAGCTACCCAAATAATGACAAGATCAGGCAAACCCAACCCAATGATCCTGGGCGCTGATCAAGACAAAGATTCGCTGATCGTCAACTGGGACGACGGGACCACCTCTTTGTTCCACTATGTTTGGCTTCGCGACAACTGCCTTTGCACCGATTGTGGGAACCCGATGATTGGGCGCAAAACCTTGCGGCTAAGGGACTTCCCTCTCAATATACGCCCCGCCTCCCTTGCCAACGATGTCGATGAAGTTCGGATCAACTGGGACCATGACGGGCACGAAAGCACCTATAGCGCAGCCTGGCTAGCGGCCCATGCCTATGAGCCGGAGCGTCGCCAGGCCCGGCAGTTTCAACCGACCCTTTGGGACAAAACCTTCCTTAAGGCCCCGCCCGAGATAAACTATGGCAGGATTGAAAATTCCGATAGCGGTTTGAACGAGCTGTTGCTTACGGTGCGTCAATTCGGCCTGTGTTTTGTGAAGGATCTGCCGCCCGAAGTCGGGCAGATGGAGAAACTGGCCGCGCGCATCGGCTTTATCCAGGAAAACAATTTTGGACTGGTGCAGGATCTGGAAATCGATCCCGGCAAACGCAGCATCGCCAATTCCTTTGAGGCATTGCGGCTGCATACGGACGAGCCCTATCGTGCCTCGCCGCCAGGAATTTTGCTTTTCCATTGTTTAAACACCTGCGCGGAGGGTGGTGGCTTTTCTACTTTCGCGGACGGTTTCAAAATGGCGGAGGTCTTACGCGGTGAAGACCCGAAAGGCTTTGAAATTTTGACCCAAGTGCGGCAAGGCTTTCGCCGGTTCTTTGAAGGCGATGTGGATGTGAGCGCCGATGCGCCGGTCATCGCGGTGGATGAATTCGGCCAAGTAATGGGCGTGCGCATCAACGATCGGGTGGCCAGCCCCCTGTCCATTGCACCCGACCAAGTGACCGTTTTCTATCGCGCCTACAAGCGCTTGTTGGAATTGGCCGCCGATCCGGTGTTCGAAATTCGCCGCCGCCTGCAGCCGGGCGACTTGGCGATTTTCGACAATCACAGGATCCTGCATGGCCGCACCGCCCTTTCGCTTGTGGGGCGCCGGCGTTTACGCTGGGCTCAAATCGAACTGGGAGATTTCCACAGCCGCCTGCGGATCCTAGCGGACCAACTGGGTCAGCCTCGTGACGGCCTGAAGGCCCTGCGCGGCGCTTACGGATAATCCAAAAGGGTTCTCTATCAGGAAACCACATCACAGCGTATCCAGCGGTCGTGGGGTGGCGGGCCTTGCTGACTGTCGGACTCAACCGATACCCGGACAGAATCCGACGACTTAAGTTCCATCCAAATAATCGCACCCGCCGGCCATTCGCCCGGCGGCGCCTGAAATCGAAAGGCGCGGTCGCCGTACTCACCCTGGGTGCGTTGACCTTCCGGCGTGAGAACGGTCAAACCTTCTACCGTGATGCGGCGCCCATCGGCCGCACACCAGGAGCCATCCACCAAAGGCGCTTGTGCCCAAAAAAGGGCGGCAACGATTAATGATTCTGCAAACATGACAAGAGGCCTACATCATGGGCGTGGTGGGCCGTCGAAGCCCGGAAAGAGCGTTACCCACCAGGGCGGCCATCAGAATGCCACCGCCCAACAGGGTGTAAAAGGCGGCCGTCTCTCCCAAGAACAGCCATACCCATAGGGGACCCAAGAGCACCTCGGTCATGGAGAGCAACGCCAACTCGGCAGCCGGAACCGCGGTTGAGCCATGGGTGTAAAGGGCCAAGCCCAAGCCGACTTGGAATATCCCCATGGCCAGCGCAATCAAAATGTCGTTCCATGGAATGGCCAAGCTGTGGCCTTCCAAAGAGCATACAATGCCCGCCACCCCTATGGCGAAGACACCTGACCACAAAACCGACGGCATCATGTCCGAGAGCTTGCCCCAGCGTAGCACAATGGTGAAGGCGGCAAAGCCCAGGGCGGAAGCAAGCGCCGCCATGTTACCGACCCCATGGCCCAGCTCGATCCCTTCGATGACCATGATGGCTATACCCACGGCGGCCACGGCCATGGCCCACCAGGTGGCCTGGCGCACCTTCTCGCGCAACAGCAACCAGCCCAGGAGCGCCGCCGCAAAGGGGGCCGAGGCAAAGAGGAACATGGCATTGGCCACAGTGGTGGTCTGTATGGCGTAAATGCCGCCGGAAAACGCGAAAACCAGTCCGATACCGCCGATAGCAGCCACCGGGCCGG
Source organism: Pseudomonadota bacterium (assembly GCA_039028695.1). GTDB lineage: Bacteria > Pseudomonadota > Alphaproteobacteria > Kiloniellales > Kiloniellaceae > JANQKX01. The sequence continues at coordinate 22,634 of JBCCHN010000042.1, read as the reverse complement.
CCCGGCGGATTACGGTGAGGGGCCGACCTTGAGAGCGCCAGCCGATGATAAGGAAGAGAAAGGGCGTCAGGGCACAAGAGCGGTAAAAGAGGATCTGCCATACATTGGCCACTTCCATCTGTCGAATGCCCAAGCCCATGGTGGACCAGCAGGCCCCCGCGAGAAGAACCAGCAGCACGCCATGCCGATAGGCCAGTCCAGGGGCTGATCCGGTAGAGGACAAGGTCTGAGGCATGGGCATCATCCGAAAGTCATCGAGGGAGAAAGTGATCCCACCACATAAGCATAGCCTAGCCAAAGAAAATCTGACGGATCAAAGGCCACAACTCGTTTTCATCTAAGGGCAGATTTAGCACCGAGCGTTTGCCAAAAATCGACTCCGTTCAGTTATTCTGGTGCCAATCGGGTACGGGCGAAAAGGATCCGTAGAGAGACCGGGAAAATCCATCACAATTTCGCCCGGATAGACTTTGGGCCTTTGCCCGACTCCACGACAGTGAGCAGAATAGATGCACCCTTGGAACGAAATTCACGAACAATCTGCAGGGCCCCGGGGGAAAGATGGGGAGGATGTGATCCGCTTTAGACTGATTACGTCCGGATTTTTTACGCAGGTTCAATTGGGGCTGTGACATGAGGCCCCCGCGGTGCAACAGCAAATCGCAAGGGAGTTCGTTATATGGTGCAAAAATCGCCCCGATCCCGGCCAGCGGGAGAAAGTGCCTCGACAGATCACGCCAATTCGCAATCCGCAAGCGCAGAAGCCCTGATTGATGCAAATCAGCAGAATATTGAGGCTTTGATGGAAGCCAACGACGCCATGGTCACCGGACTGACAAAACTGGGCGAGGAAATGGTGACCTTCGGCAACGCCCGGGTAAACGCTCAGATGAACCGCTCGGTTTCCCTGCTGAAGTGCGGTGACGCCCAAGAGGCCTTTCAGGTCAATAGTGAGTTTTTCCAGGAAGCGACCAAGCAGTACTTGGATGAGGCCAATAATTTGCTCACCCTGATGGCCAAGATGACCACCGATTTTTGGCGCCCCTTGGAAACGCGAACCAATGAAGTTCTGCACGATCAAGGTGATGACGAGCGCTAGAAGATGGTCTCCTGATCCTTATTGATCTAAGAAGCCAATCCGTCCGCATTGCAGGCTTGGCCGTCGAGGTCCGGTGCCAACGCCTCGGCCAAAGGGGCATCGTTTAACGCTGGGCTGAATCCTGACCCAGATCTCAGGCTGCTGGCCACAAAGGCGGTGAACAGTTCCTGAAGATCGTAAGGGGGCATTCGACAAAGGACGTTGTAGGCGGTCACTTGGCATTCCTCCTCCCAATAACGGACCCTTAGGCCCCGTTCGTTGGGGATTTGTTCGTCCAAACAGCCGGCAAAGCGGGGGCGGTATTTTTCAAAGACGGCCAGGACCTCCGGCGCCACGGCACCGCCGCTAAAATCCATGCGACGGCAACGGCGGATCCGCACGGCACTGGTCGCCCCCATAAGCCCCAGAATGACCAGAACCATGGCCGGCTCCGCCCCGTGCTCCAAAAGGGCCGATTGCAACCCCATGGACTTCTGGCGCCGCTCGGATGCCAATCCGGCTGGGCTATTTTTGCGTGGTGATTTTCGGGGGGACTGCCCCCCTTTGCATTTGGGCATCCGCGAAGGCCTCTCAATGCCAGTCCGGCTAGCCTACTAAATATCGTAGGGTGTTTTCAAGGCTCCACAAGATGTGCTAGGGCCTTGCGCTAGGATTTAATTTGTAAAGAGGCTGGCCTCGCATGGTGGTGCCTTCTTGGATCCTCTGCCGGTCGGGCCGTTCGAACATTAGAGGAGGTCGATATGGCAAAGACTGACCGCACAAGACGCAAATCCAAAGGTCCGGACGGACGGGTTATCTCCATCGCCCAGCAAAAGGGTGGCACCGGCAAGACCACCCTGACCGTCCACTTGGCCACGGCAGCCCTGGAGAGGGGTAAGAGCGTCGCCCTGGTCGACCTGGATCCCCAAGCCAGCCTGACCGAGTGGTATCATACCCGGATGGATCAGGGTGAGCCAATTCGTGGTCGCCAGCATGATGACGGAGCAGACGAAACCCTGATCTTGCGGCAATGCTCCAGTTGGCGGTCGGCCATCGAAGTAGACGCCTTGAAACGGGACTACGATCTGGTCCTCCTGGACAACCCGCCAGGCGCAGAGGCAAGTTCCAAAATTGCCATCAGGGGGGCCGATCTTTTGCTGATTCCCGTTCAACTGAGCCCGGCGGACCTATGGGCCATGCAAGCCACCTTGGATTTGGCGACCCGCGAAGACACCGATGTATTGCTCGTTTGCAACCGGGTGCCGCCGCGCAGCCGTCTCGCCGATGAAGTGTTGGATAAAATCAGGGCGCAAAGATTACCCGTCGCCAAGGCTCAGTTGGGAAACCGGGTGGCTTACGCCGCGGCTCTAATGGTCGGCCAAGGCATCACGGAGTTTGCCCGAAGCAGCGCCGCCGCCCATGAAATTCGCTCCCTTGACGCAGAGCTGCGGAGACTACTCTCCCCTCAGCGGCAAAAAGAGTCGCCCGGCGTGGGACGCTTCAGATTTAGTGCCAGTGAAGGGCATCTTTAGCGACGTTACGAATTCGGCTTCTGGCCGCTAATAGTACCGAACTAAATTGCCCTATTTAAATTGCAAGGGACATAAAAAGCTCGTCTTCGATGGCTTTGGCGCCCAGGCTTTCGTAGAACTCTTGGGCGGCAGGGTTTTGCCGCCAAACAGTCCATAGGATTTTCTCGCAATCCCTCTCCCGGCCGATTTGACCCAAGCGGGCCATGAGTGCCTTTCCAAAGCCCTTTTGACGGGCCTCCGTGCGCACAAAGAGATCCGTTAGGAAAACCGCGCCTTCGATATCATCTGCCCAAAAGCCGATGTGATAGATGGCATAAGCAACCGGGCGCCCCTCCACTTCCGCCAAAAGGCAGGAAAACAGGCTTTGCTCTTCGAAGCCCAGGCGCACAAGTTTGCGGGTTGCCGAGTTGACATCGATCCAAGGCTCGCTGCCGTCCAATTTCGCCAAATGCTCATCGAACTCGCGCATCATGCGGGCAATTTCGGGCGCGTCGCTGCGCTCGGCCATGCGAATCGATATGCCGCCTCGTTCTGCCATGGCGCAAAGCTATAGCAACCATCGAGGGGCGCGCAAGCCGCCGGGCCAGCCCCCGCCCTTGCTCAAAGGGGAAAAAACCATACATAATTCAATAATCTGTCAGGAGGACACTATGGAAAACAGCGATCTGCTAAGGCGCCTACCCAAGGCCGAACTGCATCTTCACATTGAAGGATCGTTGGAGCCGGCCCACTTAATGCAGCTTGCACAAAAGAACAAAGTCGCGATCCCCTTTAAAACGGTGGAGGAGGTTCAGGCGGCCTATCAGTTCACCCGGCTTCAGGACTTTTTGGATATCTATTATCAAGGTATGTCGGTTCTGTTGGAGGAGGAGGACTTTTATGCACTGACCATGGCCTATTTGCGCCGGGTCGCTCAAGATGGGGCAGTGCATGCGGAGATTTTCTACGATCCGCAGGGCCATACGGATCGAGGCATCCCCTTCGCCGCGGCCACAGATGGCATCCTGCGCGGATTAAAGGATGGCGAGGCGGAACTGGGCATCACGTCGCGGCTGATCCTGTGCTTCTTGCGCCATCTGAGCGAGGAGGCGGGCTTTGCCACCTATAGGGAAGCCGAGCCCTATTTCGCCGATGGACGCCTTTTGGGCGTGGGATTGGATTCATCGGAAATGGGTCATCCGCCGGAAAAATTCGAGCGCCTCTTTGCGGCAGCGCGCGCCGACGGTCTTAAAGTGGTGGCCCACGCCGGCGAAGAGGGCCCGCCCGAATACGTTCGAAGCGCCTTGGATATTTTGAGAATCGATCGAATGGATCACGGCAATCGATCCCTGGAGGACCCGGAGCTTATTGCACGATTGGCCAAATCGGGCATGACCCTGACGGTTTGCCCCTTGTCCAACCTTAAGCTCTGCGTGGTGCCGGATCTGGAGGCCCATCCCCTCAAGCGCATGCTTGATTTAGGACTGCAGGCCACCGTGAACTCGGATGACCCCTCCTATTTTGGCGGCTATCTTTTGGATAACTATGTGGCGGTTGCCGAGGCCTTAAATCTCACCGAGCTGGATCTGGTCAAGCTGGTCTGTCACTCCATCGAAGGCTCATTTCTCGATCAGGCGGATAAGGCCCGCCATCTCGCCAAGATCGATTCCCTCGTGGCGGCGGAGACCCAAAGCGCCTAAGCAGTCACCATTGAGCGACGTCAGTCAGGCCGTCGCCGACATGACGGCTTCCCGTCGCCCCAACAAGCGCGGCGTTTCCCGCCGATAAATCTCGATCAAAGCATCCATCACCGCCCGTACCGCAGGCGAGCGCTTTAGATCCCGATGAACCACCAAATAAAGGCTCCGCGAAATCTCTTCCAAAGGAGGGGTCAAGCGAAGCAAACCCGCATCCCCATCCCCGGCAAAACAGGGCAAGACCCCCAGCCCCACGGATTGGCGCACCAGCTCATGCAGGACCATGCCGTCGTTGGCCCGCACCACCGCCCGGCGTTCCCCTAAGCGCTCCAGCAGCCAGGTCTGGTTCTGAAAATAGGCATGCTCCTCATCGTAGCCGATCCAGGGGCAGAGCTCGTAACGGCTTTCATTGTGTGCGGCGGGATAACGCTCGACCAAGTCCCGCGTGCCATAAACCGCAAAAGCGTAGCTGGCCACTTTTCGAGCGACCAGACCGGGATTCTGCGGCAGGCATTCACGGATCAGCAGATCCGCCTCCCGCCGCGATAGGTCCCGATGCACGTGGGTCACGTCGAGCTCAATTTCGATGCCGGGAAGATGGTCCGACAATTCGGCGAGGTGGCGGGAAAGGAATTGGGCGAAAATCTCCCACACCGAGATACGCACGGTTCCAACCGCATCCTGACTAAAGGCGGCTTGGTGCCGATCGACCGCAAAGGCGGTCTTTTCCATAGCCTCGGCCATGGGCAAGAGGTCGCTGCCCGCCGGGGTGGGCACAAAACCATCCGGCAAACGATCAAAGAGGCGGGCGCCCAGGTCCTCCTCCAAGATCCGCAAACGACGGCCCACGGTGGGCTGGGTCACCTGCAAGGCCTTGGCGGCCGCCGAGAGGTTACCGGCCCGAACAATGGCCAAAAAGATGCGCAAATCATCCCAATTCATGACGGTCACACTAGGCAGACGAAATTCTCATGTCTATAAAAATATTTTTAGCCGATATAAAAAATAGATTAGTGATGAACATTTTTTTATAACGTATTTTCCTATTGCACCCTCCCTTTCGGGCTCCTTGAATGTCACCGGGCCAATGTCACCGGGATTTGGTAGTTGTTAGATTCCTAAAGCAGAAAGACCGTTCGTCATGTATTTCGACCCCAGACTTTGGCAATTCACCCGCGGCGTTAGAGGGCGCATCGCCTTTTCCGTCTTGATCGGGATCTTATCCTCGGTCTTGGGCATCGCCCGATTGGGCTTGCTCGGCTGGTTGCTGGGGCTGATCTTTCAGGGCGCTCCTTCGCAGGAGATTTGGCGCCTAAGCGCCGTAACGGCCATCATTATCCTGGCCCGCGGCGGCTTGGAGTATTGGCGCGCCATGATTGCCCATCGCACCGCCGCCATGGTGCAACTTCATTTGCGCAAGACCCTCTATGACAAGGTGGTGGAGCTGGGACCGGCCTATTTCGGGCACAAGCGGACCGGCGATGTTTTGGTCACCATGATCGACGGCGTGGAACATTTAGAAGTTTATTTCGGCCAGTACATGCCGCAGTTTTTCGTTGCCGCCCTGACGCCTCTTTTGATCTTTGCCGGTGTGGTTTGGCTCGATATTTGGGTTGCCGCGGTTTTTCTCGCCGCCGCTTTGATCACTCTGATCGCACCTTCAGCCTTTCACCATTGGGATACCAAAAACTCTCTCGCCCGGGCCAAAGCCTATGCAAACTTTGCATCGGAGTTTTTGGATTCTCTGCAAGGTCTGGCGACCCTTAAGGCCTTTGGCCAAAGCGGACCGCGCGCGAAGGTATTGGCGCAAAAAGCCCATGAGCTGTTCCGCAAAACCATGTGGGTGCTGGCGACCAACGCCCTTTCACGGGGCATCACGGATACGGGGATTGCTGTCGGCGCCGCGGCCGCCGTGGCCCTGGGGGCCTATCGCGTCGGCGAGGGCAGCTTGAGCCTGACGGCACTGCTGGTCATCTTGATGTTGGGCATCGAGGTATTCCGGCCCCTGCGGGATTTACGCTCCTTCTTGCACGACGGCATGTTGGCCCAATCGGCGGCCGGTAAGATCTTCTCTCTTTTAGGCGACCAATCACCGATCCCCGCTGCCCGCAACGATATCGACAACGGGGCGCTGCCCGCAACCATCGCCTTTAAGGACGTCTCCTTTGCCTACCCCGGCGGCAGGGGCGCGACCCATCAAAGCTTGAGCTTTGACGTGGCCTCAGGCGAGCGTATCGGCATCGTCGGACCCAGCGGCTGCGGCAAGTCCTCCATCGTGCGCCTATTGCTGCGGTTATACGATCCGCAAAGGGGAAAGGTTTCGCTCGGCGGTCAAGATCTCAAAGACCTGAGCTTTGGGCAGATCCGCAGTCAATTAGCCGTGGTGAACCAGGATACTTTCCTTTTTCACGGCACCGTGGAAGACAATCTGCGCCTGGGCAAAATGAACGCCAGTCCGGAAGAACTGGTAGAGGCGGCCCGTGCGGCGAATGCGCACGATTTTATCTCCGCATTGCCTGATGGCTATCAAACGGTGATCGGCGAGCGCGGGGTCAAGCTCTCCGGCGGCCAACGCCAGCGCATTGCCATTGCGAGAGCTTTATTGCGGGACGCGCCGATCCTGGTCCTGGACGAGGCCCTATCCGCCGTCGATGCGGAAAACGAGGCCATCATTCAGCAGGCTCTAGACCGGCTGATGGTGGGCCGCACCACCCTTATCCTCGCCCACCGCCTTTCCAGCATCATCGGCGCCGATCGAATTTTGGTCATCGGCGAGGGGCGCATCGTAGAATCGGGCGACCACGCCAACCTCATGGCCCTTGGCGGCGCCTACCACCGCCTGATGGCCGAACAAGCGGCGGAGCGGGGACAAACGGGAGCCGCTTCCCCACCGGGTCTTTTGCCGCTGGATGCGGTCTCTGATCCGGCTGCACATTCTTTCAAAACAAAGACTTCAAAGGCGGTAGCGGAGAGCGACATTCTCTCGGCACAGGAAGACCAGGAAAAGCCTCTGGGTTGGCCGAAAGCCATCCGCATTCTTTTGGGCTATGTCATGCCTTGGAAAGGGCGATTGACCGCCACCTTTATCTTAGGCGTCAGCCGGGTCATCGCCTTTATCGGCGTGGGTCTTCTTTCCGCCCTAGCCGTAGCAGCAGTGAAAGAGAACGGGGAGCTCTGGGGCTTCGCCGTGACGGATTTCATCTGGGCCATCATGATCTTGGCACCCCTGGCCGGCGTGCTGCACTGGCTCGAATCATGGGTCGCCCACGACATGGCCTTTCGCCTCTTGGCCGAGATGCGCATCGCCCTGTTTCGCAAGCTCGATGCCTTGGCACCCGCCTATCTGGTGCGCCGGCGCAGTGGCGATATGGTAGCTCTGGCCACGGGAGATGTGGACGCGGTGGAGTTCTTTTTTGCCCACACGGTGGCACCGGCTTTTGTCGCCGTCTTAATCCCCGCGGCGGCTCTTTTTGCTTTGGCCGCCGTGAACAATTGGTTGGCTCTCGCCCTTTTTCCCTTTTTGACGGTGGTCGCCGCCTCGCCTTTTATGTTGCGGCGACGGGTCGACCGTTTGGCGGCAAAAGATCGCGAAGCCCTTGGCGAACTCAACGCCTATTCCGTCGACTCCTTGCAAGGCCTTCAGGAGGTGGTCGCTTTCCAACAGGAAGACAGCCGTCGAGACGGGCTGGTCACGCTAATCAAAAAACACCAGGCCGCCCGCCTGCCCTTTTTTGGTGATCTGACCCTGCAACAGGTCATGGTGGAGGTCATGACCACCATGGGCGGCCTGGCCGTGATCATGATGGGGGCATACCTGAGCGCGGCTGGCGCCATCGAGGCCCTCTATCTGCCTTGCCTAACCCTCTTTGCCATGTCCGCCTTTTTGCCCGTCTCGGAAATTGCCGATATCGGGCGACAGCTCGCCAATACGTTGGGAGCCACACGCCGCCTAAACGCCTTGCATAGCGAGCCTGTTCCCGTCACCGATGGCCCCTATAAGGCCGAGGCAGGCGAGAAAGAAAATCGTCAGCCTATTGGCGTAACCTTTGAAGATGTCACCTTTTCTTATCCGAACCAGGCTGACCCTGCCATCCGGCAGCTCTCCTTGGATATCCCGGCGGGACGCACCCTAGCTCTGGTTGGCCCCTCCGGAGCGGGCAAGACCACGCTGGCGCATTTGCTGCTGCGGTTTTGGGACCCACAACAAGGTGAGATCGACCTGGATGACCACGCGCTGACAGATTATCGCCTCGATGCCCTGCGGCAACAGGTGGCGCTGGTGGCCCAGGACACTTATCTTTTCAACGACAGTCTAGAGGCCAACATACGCCTGGCCCGACCCGACGCCAGTGATCACGAACTGGCCATGGCCATCGAACAGGCGGCTCTCACCGACTTTGTTACGCGCTTGCCCGAAGGATTGCAAACCCGGGTGGGCGAACGGGGCATGTCCCTGTCCGGCGGCCAGCGCCAACGGGTCTCCATTGCCCGGGCTTTCCTGCGGGATGCGCCGGTTCTGGTGCTGGACGAGGCCACATCTCACCTGGACGCGGAAAGCGAGCGCTTGGTACACCGGGCACTCAAAGACCTGATGCAAGGCCGCACCACAATCGTCATCGCCCATCGCCTGTCGACGGTGCGCGAAGCCGACAAGATTGCCGTCTTGGACGAAGGCCGGCTGCGCGAAGAAGGCACGCATGGCGACCTCGTCGGCCAAGGCGGGCTCTATGCCCAACTCATCGCCCGGCAGCTGGCCGCCGGCACGGAAAAATCTGCGGCTGAGTGAGGGACACTTTGTTCTGGATGCAATACAAGATCATGATTATTGTGCGGCTTTGATCCGCACAAGACTGTCATTGTCTATTGGAACCGACAAATGCCCCTGGACCTTACCATTGATGAACTCACTGCTGACTTTCCGAACTTTCGCGTAGCAGTGATCTTGGCTCAGGACTTGAAGATCGCAGCCGAGCGCCCCATGGATCTGGATCAAGAGATCGCCGCGCGGGAAGCCGCTTGTCGGGATCGTTTTGCCGGTATGGGGTTGGCGGAAATTCCCGGTATCGCGATGTGGCGAGATGCTTATAAAAAATTCGGCATCAAAAAGACTTCCTACCGACCTTCTGTAGAACGGCTGGTGAAGAACATATTAGCGGGTCGATCCTTGCCCGTGATCAATTCCTTTGTGGACGCCTATAACGCCATTTCCCTGGCACACGTTTTCCCCGTGGGCGCTGACGATGTGGCGAAGATCGAGCCTTCCGTTGCGTTTCGCTATAGCCGCGCTGGGGATAGTTTCATTCCCCTCGGCAAGGCCGAACCCGACCCGCCCAAGACGGTTGAGGTGGTTCTGGCCGCCGGCAGCGCCGTCCTCTGCCGCCGTTGGAACTGGTATCAGGATGCTCGCAGCCCCATTTCGACGGAGACTACCGAGGCTCTAGTGACCATCCAGGCCAACGGCTGGGGCGATCTGGAAGCGGCTGCGGGCGATCTGGTCGCTTTGCTGGAACGGTTTGGCGCCGCACGCTGCCAAGTCGCTTATGCATCCGCAGACAATTCGAGCATTCGGTTTTAACCCGATTTTCGCAAGCTACAAAGATCGCGCCTCGCAGCGTTGATAACTTTCCTGCCAGGGGCGCAGGCGCTCAAAGGTGGCGCTGGCGGCAAAGACATCCTCGTCCCCATAGCGCCGGCCGATAATTTGCATCCCCACCGGCAGACCCTCGGCCAAGCCGGCCGGGATGGAAGCTGCCGGATGGCCGGTGAAGTTGATGGGATAGGTCATGCACCAGCCCAGCAAGGGGTTGACCGCCTCGCCATTTATTTGATCGGGTCCCTTGGTGTTGCCGTCGTCCGTATTGACCGGCGGCAAACAGGCCAAGGTGGGCGCGACCAGCAGGTCGTGGGTCTCGAAGACCGATTGAACCGCATCATACACCTGGGTGCGGACAATCTGGTCGGCCATGGCTTCCATCACCGTGGGGTTGAAGGAGCCATCGACCCAGCTCAAATACTCCGGCGGCAGATCTTCAGGATGGTCTTTGACCAGGTCCACGCCCGTTGTCTTCTTCAGAGCCTCCAGTGCCAGGAGGTTTGGCGGCACGATCAAGCGGCACCACATCTCCGCCAGCTCGGCTTGGTTCTGTTGGATCCCCAGCTTAACCTCTTCCACATGGGCGCCCGCTTCCTCGAAAGCGCGAACGGCTTGATCGACCACCTGTGCCACCCGAGGGTCCACGGGGAAAATGTCAAAGTCCGCGCTGTAAGCGACCTTCATGCCCTTCATGGGCCGCTCAAGCGCCGCAAGGTAATCCACTTTTTGATCCAGGCTAAAGGGATCGCGGGGCTCGTATTGGCCCAGAACCTCCATTGCCAAGGCGGCATCGGCCACCGACCGGGTGATCGGGCCAGCAAAGATGAAAGGCGTGGTGGGGGAAACGAAGGCTTCGGGGCGGATCGGGCAGGGCACCCGCCCAAAGGCCGCCTTATAGCCAAAGACACCGCAGCAAGACGCTGGAATGCGAATGGAGCCGCCACCGTCAGAGCCCTGCGCCAAAGACACCATGCCATCGGCCACCGCCGCGGCGCTGCCGCCAGACGACCCGCCGGAGTTTCGGCTCAAATCAAAGGGCGTGCTGGTAGGTCCGAAGAGATAGTTATCGCAGGTTCCTCGAAAACCCATGATCGGGCTATTGCCCTTGCCCACGACGATGGCCCCAGCCCTTTCGAACTGGGCCACAATCGGGCTGGTATCGTCGGCGATGTAATCCTTAAACGCACGGATGCCGCCAAAGGTCGTTTTCCAGCCGGCCTTATTTTCAAAGAGGTCCTTGATCACGACGGGTACACCGTGCAGCGGGCCCAAGGCGTCACCTGCCATAACCGCCTTTTCCGCCGCCTGGGCCGCTGCCCGGGACGCATCAAAGTCCGAATAGACGATGGCCCCAAGGCTTGGATTACGCGCCTCGATCCGGGCAATGGCCGCGTCTAAAGCGTCGATTGGTGAAATTTCCCGCTTGGCAATTCCTCTCGCCAGCTCGGCCGTTCCCATCCAGGCTAAGTTATCGCTATCGGTCATGACCCGCTCCATCGTCACAGAGAATTCGAGAGGACGGATTAAACCAGATTCGCGCCATTTTGAAAGCGCCGGAGCAAGATGGGATTACGGCTTGCAGCTCGAGGCAATCCGGCCTAGCTTCCTCTCCGCATTCAAGCTCAACCCCCAAGACTGTTATGGCTGATACTATTCTGCAGAGCGATCAAGACTCTGCCGATCCCAAGGATAGAACTGACAAGACTGCACAACCAGCTGCGGGGCGAATCTGGGCTGTGCCAAGCCAAATGCTGATGCTGACACCACCGCCTGTATTGGTGCTTCTCGCTGTTCTTTCATTGCAGTTAGGAGCGGCCATTGCCGTCAACCTCTTTCCGGTGCTGGGGCCGAACGGCACGGTCTTTTGGCGGGTTGCCCTATCAGCCATGCTGCTGATGGCCATTGCTCGCCCCACCTTGCACGGGCTCAATCGGCGCGGGCTCTGGCTGCTTTTGATGTACGGCACCAGCATTGCGGTGATGAACCTTTGTTTTTATCAGGCCATCGCGCGCATTCCTCTGGGCATCGCCGTTGCCATTGAATTCCTAGGGCCCCTGGGTGTAGCCGCGGCCACCTCGCGCAAGCTATCCCACTTTCTATGGGTTCTTTTGGCCGGCGGCGGTATCGCCCTTTTGAGTCCCGAAATCGGCGTCAACTTGGATCCCTGGGGGGTCGCCTTCGCCGGTATCGCAGCCGTCGCGTGGGGTGGCTTTGTGCTGTTGAGCGTGCGGGTTGGAAAAACCTTCCCCGGAACGCAAGGGCTCGCTTGGGGCATGCTGATCGCAGCGCTTTTAATCGCGCCCTTTGGCATAGAGACCATCACCGCCTTCACAATTGATCCCCTCTTGATTTTTGCGGTGATCGGCGTGGCGTTGCTTTCCACCACCATTCCCTTCCGGCTAGAGTTCGAAGCCCTGAAACGCATGCCACCCCGGATTTACGGTATCTTGATCACAACCGAACCGGCGGTGGCGGCCGTGATCGGTGCCCTCTTGCTCGGTCAGTCTCTGGGCACGACGGGAATGATCGCCATCGCCTGCGTGATGGCGGCCGCTTTGGGCGCCAGCGTGACCAAGGACAAATGAATCGACATAACCCATCGCACTTCAAATTATGAAAAGAAGATGAAAAAACCTTTCGCACTCATAGCAACCGCCTTAACAACCGCTCTTGTGATTTTCGGATTGACCTGGCCCTCGATTGGGCAGGACTACAAGCGGGTGGTGCCCTTGCTGGAGACCACCACGACCAACCAGGGCCAGCCTTTGGTTTATCCCACCGACGGTCCCGCCAAGATCACGTCTTTGATTGTTACCCTGAAACCAGGTGAGGAAACCGGGCTTCATCAGCACCCGATTTTGACCTATGGGCATGTGCTTTCGGGCGAAATTCAAGTGAACTACCAAGGTCAGGGCACCAAGACCTATCGTGCCGGGGACACCTTTATGGAGGCTTTTGGCACGCTGCATAACGGCCGCAATAGCGGCGATGAACCGGCGCGGATTCTAGTGGTCTTTATGGGAACCGATGACCTGCCCAACGTGGTTTGGCCTGAGTAGGTTTGGCTAGAGTAGATAAGGTGAGTTCTCTCCCCCGCCAATACCGCGTTGCGGCCATTCCAGGCGATGGCATCGGCCAGGAGGTCATAACCGCAGGCTTGGAGGTCTTATCGGCACTGGTAAGGCGTCTGGACATTTTCACGCTGGAAATCGAAAGTTTCGACTGGGGGTCTGACCGCTACCTTTCGCAGGGAGCCATGATGCCGGAAGACGGCCTGGCCCAACTACGCTCCTTCGACGCCATTTACTTCGGCTCCGCCGGTGATCCCAGGGTGCCCGATCACCTCTCCCTTTGGGGATTACGGCTGGCGATCTGCCAGCCGCTGGACCTTTACGCGAACGTTCGACCCGCGCGCCTCTTGCCGGGGATCCAATCGCCCCTGCGGGACGTCGCACTGGGCGACTTGGATTGGATCATCGTGCGGGAGAACAGCGAGGGCGAATATGCCGGCGCTGGCGGCCGGGTGCATGGGGGTCTGCCGCAAGAGGTGGGGTTGGATGTTTCCGTCTTTACCCGACACGGGATCGAGCGCGTACAACGCTTTGCCCTCTCCCTCGCTCAAGGCCGGCCGGCCAAAAAGCTTACCTTGGTGACCAAATCGAACGCCCAGCGGCACGGCATGGTATTGTGGGACGAGGTCTTTGAATCCATCAAGAGTGACTACCCCGACGTGGCCACGGATAAGATGCTGGTGGACGCCATGACCACACGCATGGTGCTCGACCCCGGCTCGCTGGACACCATTGTCGCCAGCAACCTGCATGCGGACGTTTTAAGCGACCTGGCCGCGGCCCTGACCGGCAGCTTGGGAATCGCCCCGACCGCCAATCTGGATCCGGAGCGCCGCGCACCTTCCATGTTCGAGCCCATTCATGGCTCGGCCTTCGACATTATGGGGCAAGGCATCGCCAATCCCATCGGTGCTTTTTGGAGCGCCGCTATGATGCTCGATCACCTGGGTGAGAGTGCCGCCGCCACGACCCTCGTCACGGCGATTGAACAGGTGACGGCTCAAGGCCAATGTTTACCATGCGATCTGGGCGGCACGGCAACAACGCAGGAGGTCACTCAAGCTGTAATCGCTGCGTTGGAGGGTAAGAATAGTTAGTTTTCAACAAGCTACCAATAGCTCGCCATGACACGTAATCTGCTTTTTATCACGGCTGACCAGATGCGAGCGGACTGCTTGTCCCTGCTCGGTCATCCTTGTGTGCAAACCCCCAATCTGGACCGCCTGGCGGCACGGGGCGTTCATTTCAGTCGTCATTATACGAACGCCGTACCCTGTGGGCCGTCCCGTGCCTGCCTTCACACCAGCACCTATTTGCGTCGTCACGGCCTGGCCGCCAATGAGATGCGGATCGAGCCCGAATTGGTCACCCTGGCAAATCAAGCACGGCAACTGGGCTACGACCCAGCCCTGTTCGGCTATACGGATGTGGGGATAAAGGGACAAGGTGCGAAGATGCTGACCGGCTTCCGCGAGGGCGTCCTTTTAGACGACAACTTTACCCTTTGGCGGCAATTCTTGAAGGATCAGGGACATGACCTTTCCAACGACTGGAGCGCCGCCTTTGCCACCAAAGGCGAGGCCTTGACCGCCCCGTCAGTTTTTCCCGCCGAGCATTGCCTGACAACCTTTCAGACCCAAGGACTATTGGATTTTTTGACCCTGCAAGATAAAACGCCTTGGTTTGCTCACCTTTCCTATGCGGCGCCTCATCCGCCGTTTGTGGTACCCACGCCCTATGACACGCTTTACGATCCGAAGGACATGCCAGCACCCATTCGTGCCCGTTCGCTGGATGAAGAAGCTGCTTTACACCCTTATTCGGCTCACCTCTTAAAAGCGCCGCAGGGCTGGCCCAATCGAATCAACCTGCCGAACCAGGCATTACAGTCTCTAGAGATTCCCGACATAAAGGCGCTGCGCTCGGTCTACTTTGCCATGATCACCGAACTGGATCATCAAGTCGGTCGCATCCTCGAGTTCTTGGAAAGCCGCGGTGACCTGGCACAAACCATGATTGTCTTTACCGCCGATCACGGCGAGATGCTGGGCGATCATTGGTTCTGGGCCAAGTACGCCTTTTTCGAGCCCTCCTTTCACGTACCTCTGATCATCTGCAGCCCGGACACATCAATCCTGACCCGAGACCAGCGCCAGGTATCCTGTTTTACCGAGCATGTGGATGTGATGCCGACCATCCTTGAGTGGCTGGACCCCGATAATGAGAAACACCTCTGCAAGAACGGCGACGGTGTCTCCCTCCTACCTTTTCTGAGAGGCGTGATGCCCGAGGATTGGCGGGCCTCGGCATTTTCCGAGTTGGACTTTCGTTGCCTGCCCGAGTCTAACAGCATCGTACGGGATTGTGGCCTGACCGAGGCACAGGCTCGTTATGCGATCCTACGGGACGATCACTTTAAGCTGGTCCACTTCCCCGGCTTCGAGCCGCTCTTGTTCGACCTCAAGAAAGACCCGCAGGAAAGTCGCAATCTTGCGAAAGATACTGCCTATAAAAAGGTGCTAGCGGACTATACGGCTGCCTTAAAGGGGCGTTATAATCATTAGCTAAATATTCCTATGTTGAGTTTACCCACGCGGACAAGACAAGCATGACCGCGGCATTCGCTGGATTTTCCCTGACGGGCCAGGTCGCCCTGGTAACGGGCGCGGCACGTGGTTTGGGTTTGGAGATCGCCAAGGCCCTGGCGAAGTCTGGCGCGACCACCTTTGCCAATGGGCGCGATGCCGGGCGATTGACAACCGCCTTGTCATCCGCACAGGCGCGGGATTTACCGATCGAGCCCTTGGTGTTCGATGTGAGCGACACAGCCCAAGCCAGTGGCGCCATAGCGGACATAGAAGAACGCCACGGCCGCCTGGACATTCTGGTCAACAACGTCGGTGCCCGTGACCGCCGGGCCTTGGAGGACTTCGACCTATCGGATGTGCGGCGCATGCTGGAGGTCGATTTGGTAGCGCCTTTTCACCTGAGCCGGGAGGCCGCCCGCGTCATGGATGAAAAAGGCGGCGGCCGAATCATCAACATCACCTCGATTGCCGGCCCCATTGCCCAGGCCGGTGACGCCGCCTACACCGCCGCCAAGGGCGGGCTGGAAGCGCTCACCCGGGCTCTCGCCGCGGAGCTGGGTCCACGGGGCATCACCGTGAACGGGATAGCGCCCGGCTTTTTCGCCACCGAGACGAATGCCGAAGCGGTGGCCGACCCCACGGTCAGTCAGTGGCTTAAAAAGCGCACGGCCCTGGGCCGCTGGGGACAAGCGCCGGAAATCGCCGGAGCGGCGGTCTTTCTCGCCTCCCCCGCCGCGTCTTACGTGACCGGTCATATCATCGCCGTGGATGGAGGCTATTTAGCCCATTTCTGATCAATGTTTGGGGCACTGTCGCCCATCGAAACCCAACGAAAGGGAGAGGATTCGAAAATGGATTATTATGATCTCGGGACCTATTCATGGAAGGTAACGACCGCCTCGCCCGACGCCCAACTCTGGTTCGACCGAGGCCTGGTTTGGACTTACGGCTACAACCACGAAGAAGCGATTGTTTGCTTTAAAAGGGCTTTGGAAGCGGACCCGGGCTGCGCCATGGCCCACTGGGGTATCGCTTATGCCATTGGCCCCAACTACAACAAGCCCTGGGAGGCCTTTGAACCGGAAGAGCAACCGGAAGCGCTCGCGACCGCCCAAGCTGCCGTCAGTGCCGCGACAGGTCTCACAAAGGGTCTATCCGAGGTGGAGCAGGCCCTGATCACGGCCATCGCCACCCGATACCCGAACGAGGTCGTCGAGGAATTCGGCCCTTATAACGATGCCTATGCCACGGCCATGCGGGCGGTTTACCAATCCCATGGGCAAAGCTTGGACATCTGTGCTCTTTTTGCCGAGGCGCTCATGAACCGCACGCCTTGGCAGCTTTGGGACTTACCCTCAGGCCAGCCGGCCGAGGGGGCGGATACGGAGGAAGCCATTTCCGTGCTCGAAGGCGCCTTTGACGGTCTAACCGGCGCCTGGGAACATGCTGGCCTTTTGCATATGTACATCCATTTGATGGAGATGTCGCCCCATCCCGAGCGGGCGCTGCGTCAGGGGGACGCTCTAAGCACCTTGGTGCCCGACGCGGGCCACCTGATCCATATGCCCACCCATATCGATGTGCTGTGTGGGGAATACGCCAACGTGGTCTCGCGCAACCACAGCGCCATTCTGGCCGACCGGCGTTTTTTGCGCCGCGACGGAGCGGATAATTTCTATTCCATCTATCGCTGCCACGATTATCACTTCAAGATTTACGGCGCCATGTTCCTAGGCCAACCTGAACCGGCCCTGGACGCAGCCAACGAGCTGATCGAGACCTTGCCCGAAAGCGTCATCCGACCCTTGGCCGACTGGTTCGAGGCTTTTATCCCCATGAAACAGCATGTCCTCATTCGCTTCGGGTCGTGGCAAGACATCCTGGACCAAGACCTGCCTGAGGATGGGGAACTTTATTGTGTCACGACGGCCATGATGCGCTATGCCCGTTCCGTAGCATCGGCGAACAGCGGGAATATTGCCGGCGCCGAAGCTGAGCGAGATGCCTTTTATAAAGCCCTAGAGAAAGTGCCGGAAAGCCGCATGCTGTTCAACAACACCTGCCGGGACATTCTGGGCGTGGCCGAGCAGATGATGCTGGGTGAGTTGGAATACCATAAAGGAAATCACGCGGTCGCCTTCGATCATCTGCGCAAGGCCGTTGAGCTGGATGACAACCTGCCCTACGACGAGCCCTGGGGTTGGATGCAGCCGGCTCGCCATGCCTTGGGCGCCTTGTTGCTCGAGCAGGGTGAGCTGGTCGAAGCCGAGGCGGTTTATCGGGCCGACCTGGGCTTGGACGGGACCCTCAGCCGGGCCTGTCAGCATCCGGGCAATGTGTGGAGCCTGCACGGCCTGCATGAATGCTTGGTGCGCCGCGGGGAGGGGACCGAAGCCGCCCACGTGAAGCTGCAGCTGGACAAGGCCGCGGCCCGTGCCGCCGTGCCGGTCAAGGCGTCTTGCTATTGTCGGCAGCAGGCGGCTGAGTAGGCATCTGAGTAGGCGGGCGAACAGCCTGCGCTGCGGTTTCGCCGCCACCAATGACGGGGACGATCTCGAAGTCGACCAGGTCGTCCCATTGGGCGGTCCAAGCGTCGAACAGGGTCACGTCGTCGGTCTCCATAAGTTGAAAGCAGCGGTCCAATTCAGCGGAGAGCCAGGACTCCAAATAGATCAGCCCGTCGGGCAGCATGCGTCCCTTTTCTTTAAAACGGGCATAAATCGGCGCGGGATCGCCGTCGCGAAAGCTCTCGATGACCATGAAGCGCATAGGGACCTCTTGCACTGATTGCCTCTTAGCAAGCAATCTATCATGAAGTAGGCCAAGTCACACCGGAGGAGATTTCCCATGTCCAACGAGCGAGCAGCAGTTCACAGCGGCGGATGTCAATGTGGCGCGGTCCGTTATAAACTCTATGCCGAACCCTACGGCAGTCACCTTTGCCATTGCCGGATGTGTCAAAAGGCCTTTGGCGCCTTTTATGCGCCTTTGACCCTTATCCGTCATGAGGATTTTGATTGGACGCGGGGAACACCAGCGGTCTTTCACAGCTCCAGCGAGGTAGCACGGGGCTTTTGCGGTGCTTGTGGCACGCCCCTAACCTTTGATTATCAAGGCTCGAAGCACTTGAATGTCTCCATCGGTAGCTTGGATCATCCGGACCGGGTCAAGCCCGAGACTCAAATCGGTATCGAAAGCCGCGTGCCCTGGTACGACCAGTTGACCGCCCTAAAGGAGGAAACCACCGAACAGGCCATTTCTCCTGATCGTTTGGCCCAGATGAGAAACCATCAACACCCGGATCACGACACGGATGACTGGCCCGCTTAGGGTCCTGGCGCTAGGCCGTTAGTTCGTCCAGACACTCATTGAAAACCGACAGATAGAAATCAATATCGGCCTGCTCAGCGGCGAGGGAAACCGCGGGGCTGGCGCTGTAGATGGCTTCCCAGATGCCCCGGTTGGCCATATAGAGGCGCATGAGATCCCGCAAAGCAGGGTTGGCCGCGGCGTCAGCTTCCCGATAGTTTCTCGGCAAGTCCGGCGCGAAGTGATAGCCCGAGCGGCTATAGAGGCGATGGGCCGACCAGGGCAGGCCGTGTGCGGCGGCACCAGCCTCGATCCCATCGGACAAGAGGCCCCCCAATGTTGCCGCTTTTTCTTGCGCCTCGGCGGTCAACACGTGATCCAAAGTGGCCTCCATGGCGGTCATCTGCATGGGATTGGCAAAAAGAGTGCCGCCCACCGCGATCTGGGGCAAATAGCCCCGCACGCCCTTTTCAAGGGCCTCCGCCAAAAAGGCGCTCAACTCGGCCGTCAACCCATAAAGGCCCGCCGGAATACCAGCGGCGATGGACTTGCCCAACACTAAGATATCGCAGTCAAAGTCCCAGGCCCTTTTAAGCCCGCCAAAGGCACAGATATGAGTGTGAGTCTCGTCCACCACCAAGATGGCCCCTAATTTTTGCGTAAGTTTGAAGAGACCGGATAAAAATCCTGGCTCAGGCATCATTACGCCGCCCACATTGGTGGGAACAGCCTCGATCATCACACAGGCCGTGTCGCCCCGAGTCAGTATCGCTTCGGCCGCTGTGAGATCATTGAAGGGCACGATATCGGTGGCATGACCCGATGCGCGGGGGAGCCCCGAAAGTTCGGGCTGGATCCCTTGCCCCTCGGGCACGTGACAGGTTTCCTCCAGCATGCCGTGGTATTTGCCATCAAAAAGAAGCACGCGGTCTCGCCCCGTGAGGGCACGGGCAATGCGGATCGCTTCGCTGTTGGCGGAAGAGGCAGAGAGGGTAAACTGCCACGCTGGCAAGCCGAATCGCTTTGCCAATTTTTCCGCCACTCGGATGGACTGCTCCGTGGGCAAGAGGTACTGGCTGCCCCGTGCATATTGAGCCGCCACCGCCTCGCCCACCGCCGGAATAGCATAGCCGCAGCCCATGGAGGTATCGGCCAAATTCATATCCAGATAGCGATGCCCGTCCACATCGGTGATGTAGGCCCCTTCGGCCGACTCAATGAAAAAAGGCGCATGGCCATAGAGGCTAATCATCCAGGCCATGGGAACGCCCCCCGGCATGGAGCCACGAGCTCGCTCCAACAAAGCCACACTGCGGGGTCGTTCCGCCACGAAGCGCACGGACTCCCGCTCAGTGAGCGCAGCAATTTTATGATCGTCGATATACATGTGAGGGATTACTCCGGTACACCGGCAGAACGCAAACCGTCATGGAAAGTTTTCCGACAGTCCGGATCGCTTATGGGCAGGGCCTGTGCAATGAAGCTCAGGGACAAATCGGCCTTTTTGGCACGTGCGCGGCCCAAGGCATCGGCTGCCTGATCCGTTTTGCCCAACTGACCTAAAGCACTTAGCTCGGCCAAATGGGCAAAAATCGCGGAATTGGCCAAACGTTGCGATTGGAGGGACACCTCAATCGCCTGTTCATAGTCCTGCAGCATCACCAGAGCGATCGCCTTGCTTGCAAGATAGGCCCATAAAATAGGGTCGTTGGGACTGAATCGAATGGCGTCATCGTGGGACTGAATAGCCTCGCCAGGACGGCCCGCGTGCCACAGGGCATGGGCGCGCCCGAAATGAGCCAAGGCCAAATTCGGGTTAAGAGAAATAGCCCGGTCCGACGCGTTGATCGCCGCCTCGTGTTCGCCCCGGAGAATATGACCGCGGGTGATCGATACCCATCCAAAGGGGTCTTGCTCATCCAACCGGATCGCTGTTTGACTAGCCGCCAGGGCCCGCGCCAAGTCCGCCTCACGGTCGGGGGTGCCCCCCACAAGAATGTAAACATAAAGCGCGTAGCCCAGACCGGCGTGGGCGGAGGCAAAGTTAGGGTCGAGTTCGATAGCCCGTTCGAAAAACGGCAGCGTCACATCGCGGTCCTCGGCGCCGTACTGAAAGGTGTGCCAAAGACCCCTTTGATAGTTCTCCCAAGCATCCAGGTTTTCCGGCGGCTTCCGAAGCGCCCTTTTGCGTTCACTAATGTTTAGTTGGGGCTCGATGGCGGCAACAACCGCCAAAGTCACCTCATCCTGAACCGCAAAGATGTCCTCCAGATCCCGGTCGTAACGATGGGCCCAGAGATGTCTATCTTCCGAGGCATCGATCAACTGGGCGGTAATGCGCACTCTATTGCCGGCCTTACGTACACTGCCTTCCAAGACGTAACGCACACCCAAAGTCCGACCGATTTGCCTGACGTCGACGGACTTTTGCTTAAAGGCAAAGGAGGAGTTGCGGGCGATCACAAAAAGACTATGAAACTTAGACAGAAGGGTAATGATGTCTTCGGCGATGCCGTCGGCAAAAAACTCCTGATCCGGATCGCTAGAGAGATTGTCAAACGGAAGGATGGCAATCGAGGGCTTATCAGGCAACGGCAAGCCGCCCCCGCCCTCTAGGTACCCAGGTTTATCGGAAGATGTGTTTTGGCCCCTACCCTCGCCCGTCGAAATTCTGAACACCCGCACAGCCGCGGCTACGTTTTTCAAATCTCGCGCGCCCAAGTCTACAAATTTGGCACCGACCTTTCCTCTGGCTTGGCGATATACATCTTCTGATAGACAAATGCCGCCCGGTGATGCGAGACCCTCCAATCGGGCGGCGATGTTCACCCCCTCGCCATAGATATCATCTTTTTCAACGATAATATCGCCCAGGTTTATACCGATCCGGAACTGCAACGGCTCAGCTGCCGTGCTTCCAGATTGGTTCTCCACCACGCTTTCTTGCCACGCGACCGCGCAGCAGACCGCTTCAACGGCCGAGGCGAACTCTACCAGCACGCCATCACCCATGAGCTTCACGATCCGCCCATTGTGATTCTCGATGATCGGCTGAAGCACCTCTTCGCGCAGGCCGGTTAGCCGGCGCAGTGTTCCCGCTTCGTCCGCCCCCATCAGCCGGGTGTAGCCCACCACGTCGGCCGCCAGGATCGCGGCTAGGCGACGCTGCATCTTTTCCCTCCCGTTTTCAGGAGACTAGCGGTTAACACCCTGCAAAGCCATGGGAAAGGAGAATTGCCCTTTCAAGCGGATCCTGTCCGGGCCAGACACATGAATGAGCCGAGATAGGCCCCTTTTTTGCCATTTGCCCATCCGCTAATTTCCAAATAGCTCTTCTTGCAGAGCTAAATCTCGAAGGAATTATTTCCCATTCCAAACGACCCAATTCCCCATAATCGGACGGCTTCCTTATCGGATCCTTCGATGGATCTGCAACCGGTCAACACCTCCTAACGCACTGGCGCAAAATGGCTAATTATTGTCGCTAAATGAATAGTTTGATTATAGCAATGGGGAAGAATTTGGAGCATGAGAATCAGCTTTTTGGGCGCATGACCGGTGCCAGCCTGGCAATGCTCAGAATATGCTGATAGTTTCCGGTCAACCGTCTTTATCGTAAGACAAAAATTATCGTCGGAACCTAACAAACCGACCGATTTACCAGGGAGACAAAAATGACATCACTTGAAAAACTGAAAGAAGGCTTGTCGAGCGGCAAGATTGATCGCCGCTCCTTTATGCAGGGTGCCATGGCGCTTGGCCTTTCGACGGCGGCGGCGAGCAGCTT
>JBCCHN010000041.1:0-37689 GCA_039028695.1 Pseudomonadota bacterium | reverse complement strand
TTCTTTGCCGAATGTGGTAAGGTCACCATAAGGGTGAATAAGGAAGTGCCGGGGCACGTGGCCAATCGTCTTCAAGCGGCCCTTTGGCGCGAGGCTATCCATCTGGTTTGTGAGGGCGTGGCCAGCCTGGAAGACGTGGACAAAGCGGTGGTCAGTGGCCCGGGCCTCAGATGGTCGGTAATGGGTCCCCATATGCTCTTTAACCTGGGCAGCGGCGGTCACGGTATCGGAACCTTCTGTGAGCGTTATCGGGATTCCTTCCACGGCTGGTGGGATAGCTTGGGGTCTCCACTTTTAACCGATGAGGTTGGAGAAAACCTGGCCGCCGGCGTTCGTGCCGCCGAGCACGGCCGGGACTTTGCCGATCTCGCGGGTGAACGGGATGCTAAGTTGATCGCCGCCCTACAGGCTTTTGCGGCCATTGAAAGAGACTCAAAATAGGCCGCTCCGTCCTTACCGCAAGCTGGCATGTAATGGCATGGCACGATATTGGAAGGGGATGCGGCCCGCATGGCGGTCTTCGCGTGGGGTGATGCTGAAGCGCCGCCGGTAAACCCGCGTAAAGTGTTCCGCGCTTGAAAAACCGCAGGCGACCGCCACGGCCAGAACCTGTAACTCGGTTTGGGTAATCAAGCCACGGGCCCGGTCCAGGCGCAGGTTCAAATAAAAGCGGGCGGGGGTTTCGTGGGCGTGGGAGCGAAATAGTCTTTCCATGTGGCGCAGCGAGAGTCCGCTTTCCCGCGCAATGGTCTTCAGGGGGAGGGGCTTTTCCACATTGTGTTCCATCAGTGAAATGGCTTTGAGCAAGCTTTTGTGCACCGTGGTGCCCACGGGTTCATGCACGGGATGCAGCTGGCTTTCTCCAGGCGGCCGTAGACGGTCGTGAAAAATGTAACGGGCCGTGGCATTGGCTAAATCGATCCCTTGCTGCATGCGGATGATTTCCAAGGCCATATCCACCGCCGCCACGCCGCCGCCGCAGGTGATCCGGTCCCGATCAAATACCATGAGGTCCGGTAAAACCAGAATATCCGGGAATAGCTCTTTTAGGCCATTTAGGTGCTCGTAATGGGCGGTAGCCTGATAGCCGTCCAGCAAGCCTGCGTGGGCCAGAACCACCGCTCCTGTATCCAGGCCGCCGATCGTGCAGCCTTGCCGGGCGGATTGGCGAAGCCATCCAAAAAAACTAGAGTCCTTAAAGGCTTCGGGCGTCCAGCTGGCACAAACAAACACCATATCCAGCTTGGGCCGATTCTCAATCGCGCCGTCAATCGCCCCATCGACCGCCACTGAAATGCCACTGCTGGCCTGAACCGGATTGCCGTCCAGTGACAACAATTGCCAGCGATAAAGCTCGGCCGCACTCAGATAATTCGCAACCCGAAACGGATCGATGCAAGCCAGCGTGGCCATGCCATTGAAGCTGGGCAGCAGGACAAAGCCGAGCCGGTGGGCCGGTTGCTGGTCTTGGCTATTCCCTTTGGTCACCTGAATCATTATGGGAGTCTAAGGAAAGTCGTTCGCTGACAAAAGCTCCTCGCAGCAAAAAGCCGCCTGTCTGCCTGATGAAGGCCCTTTTCTCAGCGCCAATTATGCCGCCAGGACACTCGAAAAGAGCGCCTGAGGACGGCGGGTTTCACATTTCCTGTTGTTGCTAAACTCGCTGTGGTGTATGGTACACCACGGAATTAAGATGAGTACCAAGCAGGGATCTCACGCCATCGAGGCATTGCCGTCTTGCATCGCCGGTCAGGGGCAGGTGTTGGAGCAAGGATCTTTCGAAACGAGCTTCGCTCGGTACAAAAATTACTGACAGGGGTGATGGGTGCGCACATGGTCAAAGCGGTGGAACTAAAACCGGTTGACGCAAACTTTACCTTGAAGGACCACATCTATGGGGTTCTCCGCGACGCTATCCTTGACATGGATATCTATGACGAGGAAGCCAATTTGCGCTTAGACGAGCGGCAAATGGCCTTGCAACTGGGCATCTCCCGCACCCCCATCCGCGAAGCTCTGGCCCGCTTGGAGCAGGAAGGATTCGTCTCCATTCAGCCCCGCAAGGGGGTCTTTATTCAGCGCAAGACCTTGGACGAGATCTTGGAGATGATCACCGTTTGGGCGGCCTTGGAAAGCATGGCGGCCCGCTTGGCTTGTGATAGAGCGAGCGATTCGGAGATCAATCGTCTGCGTCAACTTGGCACCAAGTTCACAAAGGACAAGGCTAAGGCCCATCTGGATGAGTATTCCGAGGCCAATATCGAATTTCATCTCTGCGTATTAGGCTTGTCGAAGTGCAATATGTTGCAGGATATTGCTCGCAATCTCTTTGTCCAGCTTAAGGCGGTGCGCCGGCGCGCTATGCGGGATTCGGCCCGGGCCGACCGCTCTCTGGTGGATCACATGAACATCATCGAAGCGATTGAGGACCGTAATGCCGATTTGGCGGCGGCCCTGGTGCGCGAGCATACCTTCCGCCTTCATGATTACATTCGCAGCAGTTGGAAGTCCTTTGTCGGGCCGCAAAAAGGGGCACTCACATAGGCGCCCGCCCGCACAATCACTAGGAGGCCAGATATGGCAGCACCCTCTACAACCGCCCATGATACCCTCGCTCAAAAGAGCAAAGACAAAAACATTATTTCCGGTGGCCATTTGGTTGCCAAAGCGCTCAAGAACGAGGGGGTGGACACCATATTCACCCTCTGCGGCGGTCATATCATTGATATCTATGATGGGTGCCTGGACGAGGGCATCCGAATTGTCGATGTGCGGCACGAGCAAACGGCGGCCCATGCGGCAGACGGTTATGCCCGCCAAACCGGCAAGTTGGGCTGTGTGGTGACCACGGCGGGGCCGGGATGCACCAACGCGGTGACCGGTATCGCCACAGCCTTCCGCTCGGAAAGCCCGATTTTGCATATCGGCGGGCAATCGTCCCTGACCCAGCACAAACAAGGCTCTCTCCAAGATCTGCCCCATGTGGACATGATGACGCCCATCACGAAGTTCGCCTCGGGTGTCTTTTCCACCGACCGGGTGGCCGACATGATCTCCATGGCGGCGCGGGAGTGTTTTACCGGCGCCTATGGGCCCAGCTACCTGGAAATCCCCCGCGATATTTTGGATGCGGAAGTTCCTTTGGAAAAGGCCGTCGTGCCGGAGCCGGGCAAGTATAAGGCGTCTTACCGGCATATCTGTGATCCTGCGGATATCGAAAAGGTGGCGGATCTTTTGGTGGCTGCCGAACGCCCAGCCGTCCTCTTCGGTCAACAGGTATGGGCCAGCGGCTCGGTGGATGAGGCCATTGCCTTCGTCCGAGCCTTGGACATCCCTTGCTATTTGAACGGTGCCTCCCGAGGCATGTTACCGCAAGACGATCCCCATCATTTCGATCGTACCCGCCGCCTGGCCTTTGGCGACGCGGATGTGCTCTTGATCGTGGGCACACCCTTTGATTTCCGCATGGGCTACGGCAAGCGCATATCCAAGGACCTGACCCTGGTCCAGATCGATCTGGACTACCGTACAGTCGGCAAGAACCGGGATGTGGATCTAGGGCTTCCGGGGCACCCTGGCGCCATCTTGTCGGCCGTCGTGGACGCGGCCAGCGGTCGCATGGACCGGGGCAAGCAACAGCTTCGCCAGCAGTGGATGGAAAAGCTGCGCAAGGCTGAAGGGGCGGCCTTGGATAAACTCATGCCGCTTTTTTTATCCGACCGCTCGCCCATCCACCCCTATCGCCTCGCTTGGGAGATTAACGAATTCCTGGGCGAGGATACCATTTACATCGGGGACGGGGGTGATGTTGTCACAATTTCAGCCCAAGCGGTGCGGCCGCGCGGACCGGGGCAGTGGATGGACCCGGGCGCGTTGGGATCACTCGGCGTTGGCACGGGCTTCGCCATGGCCGCTAAGTTGGCCCATCCGCAAAAAGAGGTACTTTGCCTCTATGGCGATGGATCTTTCGGCATGACTTCATTCGACATGGAAACCGCTCAACGTTTTGGTGCACCCTACTTGGCGGTGATTGGCAACAACTCGGCCATGAACCAGATCCGTTATGGCCAAATCGCCAAGTATGGCGACAACCGAGGTGATGTGGGCAACAAGCTGGGCGATGTGGAATTTTCCAAGTTCGGTGAAATGATCGGTGGTTACGGTGAAGAAGTGCGCGAGGCTTCGGAAATCGGTCCGGCCTTGCAGCGCGGCCGGGAGGCTATCGCCAAAACCGGCAAATGCGCGGTTATTAACGTGTGGATCGACCCCAACGAATATGCACCGGGCACAAAAGCGCAAACCATGTATAAGTAAGGATTCGGGTGGCCCGGTTTGTTGCGGCCCCGTCGGTGACAAAAAGAAAAGTCAGGGATTGTCAGTATGAAAGCACTTGACGGCGTCAAGATTTTGGATTTCACCCACGTGCAGTCGGGCCCCACCTGCACCCAGCTTTTGGCCTGGTTCGGTGCGGACGTGATCAAGGTGGAAAGGCCGGGGGTTGGCGATGCCACCCGCAAGCAACTGGTGGATAAGCCGGGCGCCGACAGCCTCTATTTTACCATGCTGAACCACAACAAACGCTCCCTTGAGCTCAATTCGAAGAACGAGACGGGCAAGGAGGTGTTGACCCGTCTGGTGCAAAGCTGCGACGT
Organism: Pseudomonadota bacterium; assembly: GCA_039028695.1. Taxonomy (GTDB): domain Bacteria; phylum Pseudomonadota; class Alphaproteobacteria; order Kiloniellales; family Kiloniellaceae; genus JANQKX01. The sequence goes on along the minus strand of JBCCHN010000041.1, from coordinate 33,037 downwards.
GCTGGTGGAAAATTTCGCCCCCGGTGCCTTGGATCGCATGGGTTTTGGCTGGGAGCAAATCCAAAAGATTAATCCGCGCATGATCATGGCTTCTGTCAAGGGCTTCGGGCCGGGCAAGTACGAGGATTGTAAGGTATACGAAAACGTGGCCCAGTGCGCCGGCGGATCGGCCTCGACCACCGGGTGGCTGGACGGCCCGCCCTTGGTGACCGGGGCACAAATCGGTGATTCAGGCACCGGTCTGCACCTGGCCTTGGGCATTGTGACGGCTCTCTTTCAACGGGAGAAGACGGGGCGCGGCCAGAGAGTTATGGCTTCCATGCAGGATGGGGTTCTCAACCTCTGCCGGGTTAAGTTGCGGGATCAGCAGCGTCTGGATGCCGGACCGCTCAAGGAGTACTCTCAATTCGGCGAAAACATTCCCTTTGGCGAGGCAACACCGCGTGCTGGCAACGACTCCGGTGGTGGTCAGCCGGGCCGTATCTTGAAGTGCAAGGGCTGGGAGCAGGATCCCAATGCTTACACCTACTTCATCACCCAGGCGGCCGTATGGGAAAAGATCTGCGATGTGATCGGCAAGCCCGAATGGAAGACCGATCCGGACTTCGCCACGCCGCCGGCACGCTTGCCCCGCTTGAACGAGGTCTTCGATACCATCGAGGCCTGGACCAAGACCAAGACCAAGTATGAGGTCATGGAGATTTGCAATCCCTTGGATATTCCCGTGGGGCCGATCCTGAGCATGAAGGAACTGGCCGAGGATGAAGGCCTCAGAGCGACCGGCACGGTTGTTGAGGTAGATCACCCCGAGCGCGGACCCTACCTCAGCGTGGGTTGCCCCATAAAGCTGTCGGACAGCCCGGCCCAGGTGGAGCGCTCGCCGCTGCTCGGCGAGCACAGTGAAGAAATATTGCGCGAGGTCTTGGGTTATTCCGACGAGGATATCGAGCGGATCGGCGCTTCGGGCGCTGTTGGAGAATTAAAGCCCCAAGCGGCTGAATAAAAGAACAGGACGAGGGGAGACATTCCATGCGTCTCATCGTGATGGGACAACAAGCTTTCGGACAAGAGGTGCTTAAGCAACTTCTGGAAGCGGGAACGGACGAAGTGGTCGCGGTCTATTGTGCGCCCGATAAAGAAGGTCGGCCTTTGGACCCTCTCAAATCCTTTGCTCTGGAAAAGGGTTTGCCAGTGCTTCAACCGACCGACTTCAAGGCGGCGGACACCATGGCCGAGATGGAAGGGCTCCAGGCGGACCTCTTGGTCATGGCTTATGTGACCCTTTTTGTGCCCGAAACCACCTGCGCCATTCCCAGGCTGGGCGCGATTTGCTTTCACCCGTCATTGTTGCCGCTCCATCGCGGGCCTTCATCCATCAATTGGCCGATAATCTGGGGCAGCACTGAAACGGGCTATAGCTGGTTTTATCCTACGGATGGCTTGGATGAAGGCGATATTCTGCTCCAGCGCCCTGTGGACATTGGACCCGACGACACCTTGGGTGACATCTATTTTAAAAAGATTTTTCCCGTGGCAACCCAGTCGGTATTAGAAGTCTGCGACCTCTTCCGGGATGGGAACCCGCCGCGCCAGCCGCAAGACAATGCCAAGGCTACATACGAGAGCTGGTGCCGCAAAAAAGATGCGCAGGTGGATTGGTCGCAACCGGCGTCCAAGGTTTACAATCTGATAAGGGGCTGTAATCCACAGCCGGGTGCCTGGACTAAATCGGCGGGCGGCGAGGTGCAAATTTACGATTCCGCCCTATGCCCCGGCGATGGGACGCCGGGGCAAATCACCGCCCTCACCGAAGATGGTGTTGAAGTCCAGGCCGATGGGGGCCGCATTCTAATCAAACGAACCCGCCCGCAAGGCGGCGGCAAGGTACCCGCATCTCAGTGGGCTGCCGAAGCGGGTTTGTCGGTCGGCGATCATTTAGGATGACTTTCGTGAACCTGTCCAAAGTTACATTTGAGGTATGGGGCGCATGTCCATATCGGTGATCTTGGTGCCTTTGCGGGGCGACGGAAAAGGCGAGGGCGTTCTTGCCCACGCGGCCGCTGTGGCCGCCCGCCACAAGGCCCATGTGATGGCCATGCATTGTCGCGCCAAGCCGAGCGATATGGTGCCTTACGGGGTTGTGGTTCCCCAAGCATTGCGCGCTCAGATTCAAAGTCACGCTACCGAGTTGGCCAATGCGGAGGAGACCGCCCTTCGCGACAAATACCAGGCCTTCATTCAAAGCCTCGGGCTGGATCTAATCGGTGACGAGAAGCCGCCGCGGGATCAGGCCAGCGCCGGCTGGTGCGAAGAGCAGGGCAAGCAAATGGACGTAATCAAGCGCAGGGGCCGCTTGGTCGATTTGGTCGCCGTGGCCAAGCCCGACCGGGACCGGAACTTGGGCGTTAACACGCTGAGGGCTGCTTTATTCAATACCGGGCGCCCTGTTCTCCTGTGTCCCGCCGGTGTGCCCAGTAGCGCGGGTCTTGGCCGCTGTGTTGCCTTGGCCTGGAATGGATCTACGGAAGCGAGCCGGGCTGTAGCTCTGGCCCTGCCGCACCTGCAAGCTGCCGATGAGGTTGTAGTTTTGGATGGCAGCGATGGCTCCAGCGGGGCCTCGGGACAAGACCTGATGTCCTATCTTGAGGTCGCCGGAATTCCGGCGCGGCGTGAGGCTATTGTAGGCGGCGACCGCCCGGGTCGGGTGATCTTGTCAAAATCTGACGACGTTGGTGCGGATTTATTGGTGATGGGAGCTTACAGCCGCAGTCGGGAACAGGAATCGGTATTCGGGGGCGCCACGCAGGAAGTTGTCGATGCGACAACCATGCCGGTGGTGATGGTCCACTAGTCGGGGAATGGGAAAAAGGAGTCAGTGGAAAAGGATAATAGGGACGGCCGCGTCAGATATTTTCCGGCTTTGTCGGATTTGGGCGGCCAGCGCTATTCGGATAATGTTTGTAACCTTGTACAGTCCAGATAAGATTGTTTCGGGGCGCTTTCAAAAAAAGTTCTGGCGGGGACCGCCGGTATGAGAGCGTAGATACAAATGCCAACGAATAAGGGAGAGAGAAAATGGCATTCACACGTAGAGTAATGATCGCGGCAAGCGCAGCGGTTATCGGTTTGGCCGGATTGACTACCGCGGCCCAGGCTTGGGAACCCAACAAACCCATCGATTTTGTCATCATGGCCGGTAAGGGCGGCGGTGCCGACAAGATGGCGCGTCTTATGCAGGCAATTGTTGAAGAAGAATCCATGTCCCCCAAGCCTCTCATTCCGGTGAACAAGCCGGGTGGATCTGGGGCGGAGGCCCTGGTGGCTCTCAATACGGCCGGTGATCCGGATCACACCATTATGGTGACCTTGAACTCCTTCTTCACCACGCCCTTGCGTCAGCCGGGTCTTGGCGTGGACATCATGACCTTTGCACCGGTGGGTCGTATGGCGGAAGACACCTTCTTGCTGTGGGTTCACAAGGACGAAGGCGTCTCCACCTTTGAGGAGTTCGTAGCGGAAGCCAAGAACCGCGGTGACGGCTGGGTCATGGGCGGCACCGGCAAAAATTCGGAAGACAACATCATTACTGATTTTTTGAATTCCAACTTCGACCTTAATATCAAGTATATCCCCTATAAGGGCGGGGGCGCCGTGGCTAAGGACCTAGCCGGTCAACAAATCGACAGCTCAGTCAACAATCCCTCCGAGGCTCTCGGCTTTTACGAATCCGGTGATCTGATCCCCTTGGTGGCCTTTACCGACGAGCGCCTGCCGCTTTTCCCGGATGTACCCACGGCCAAGGAAAAAGGTGCAGACTTCTCCTATTACATGCAGCGGGCCGTGGTCGGTGCGCCGGGCATGTCCGACGAGGCTTTGGCCTTCTATCAGGATCTTTTCAACAACGTCTATGGTTCGGAGAAATGGCAGAAGTACATGACGGACAAGTCCCTGCAAGGGGACAAGCTGGATGGCGATGATCTGAAAGGTTATTGGGACACCCAGCGCAACCGTCACGAGGAAATCCTAAAAGCCTCGGGCGCCATTAAGTAAGATAAAGCGGTTGATGGATCGAGGGGAGGCAAAAAATGAGGCGCGCTGAACTGGTCACCGCGATCATTCTGGGTTTCCTCTCGATCTACATCATGTGGAAAAGTGGCCAGTCGTCCTGGGGCGATGGCTGGGGGGACAGCATCAAGTATGCAGAAGGTGAGGGGCCGGGAAGCGGATTTTGGCCTTTTTGGCTCTCCGCCATTATGCTGATGAGTTGCGTGTGGATCGTGATCAATTGGGTCCGCCGCAAGTCCCCGCCCTCACGGTCAACGGAAAAGTATCTGGATAGCTACGGTGTCTTGACCTTGCTCAAGGTGGGAGGTGGGGTCACGGCCTTCATTGGTCTCATCCATTTTATTGGGATGTATGGGGCCATGACCGTTTTCCTTATCTATTACTTGGCCTTTCTGGGACGCCATAATTGGATCACAACCTTGTCCATTTCCCTGGGCGCGCCGGTTGTGACCTTCTTTTTCTTCGATGTGGCCATGCGGATCGTTCTGCCGAAGGGGTACCTCGAGCCACTCTTTATCCCGCTTTATGACATCTTCCTCTAAAACGATCTTCATGAAGCCTTAAGGATTCACCAGACCGATGGATGTAGTTTTTCTGTTGTGGGACGGCGTGATTGCCTGTTTAGAACCGCTCAACCTGCTGCTGATCGTCATCGGCGTTTCCGTGGGTCTTTTCATCGGTGCCATGCCGGGCCTGGGTTCGGTTAATGGCGTTGCCATTCTCCTGCCAGCCACTTTTTTGGTGCCCCCCACCTCGGCCATGATCTTTTTGGCGGCTATCTATTACGGGGCCATGTACGGCGGCGCTATTTCGTCCATTACTTTGGGTATTCCCGGCGCTTCAACCGCTGTCGCGACCACCTTTGACGGTCGACCCTTAGCTTTGTCCGGCCGGGCCAACCAGGCCCTGGTCACCGCGGCCATTGCTTCTTTTGTCGGCGGTACGTTCGCCAACGTGCTCTTCACTGGCTTTGCCCCACCTTTGGCCAGTGTGGCGCTCAGCTTCGGCCCGCCGGAGATTTTCGCACTTATGCTACTCGCCTTTGCCACTTTTGTGGGGCTGGGAGGCGACGATATTCCCAAGACTATCCTTTCTATTTGCCTGGGATTGGTCCTCTCGGCCGTGGGCTTTGACGTGATCTCGGGCGAGCCCCGTTTGATCTTCATGGACATCACCGGCTTCATGCACGGCATCAACTTCCTGGTCTTGGCCATCGGCGTTTACGGCATCGGCGAGATGTTGTGGACCATTAATGCCAACCGCGACGAGATCACCATGACCGGGGCCGAGATCACCGTACGCAATGTCTTGGCAGCGGCGAAAAAGACGGCCGGTGCCTGGCGGGGCACCACAATCGGCTCCGCGCTGGGCTTTTTTGTCGGGATCCTGCCGGCCGCCGGCGCCACGCCGGGCTCGCTGATGGCTTATGGTGTTACCAAAATGACGGCCAAGCGGCCCGAGGAGTATGGCAAGGGCTCCATCAATGGCGTGGCGGCCCCCGAGGCCGCCAATAACTCCGCCTCCACCGGCGCCATGCTGCCCATGGTGACCTTAGGCATCCCCGGCTCTCCCACGACCGCCGTCCTCTTGGGTGGCATGGTGATCTGGGGTTTGCAGCCCGGACCCAGGCTCTTCACCGATCAGCCAGATTTTGTCTGGCCCTTAGTCGGATCCTTCTACGTCTCCAACTTCATCGCCCTGGTGGTCAATCTGGCCTTCATCCCCCTGTTTTTGTGGATGTTGCGCATGCCCTTCACCATTTTGGCGCCGGTCATATTCACCCTGTCGGTGGTGGGCGGCTATGCGGCAACCCAGGACATGCATGACGTGTGGCTGATGCTGATCTTCGGTATCGGCGCCTTTTTGCTGCGGATCTTGGATTACCCCTTGGCGCCGGCGGTCCTCGCCATCGTGCTCGGCCCCATCGCGGAACCGACCTTAAGACAGTCATTATTGCTCTCGTCAGGGGATCCCATGATTTTCCTGAACCGCCCCATCGCTGGCCCGATCACGGTCATTGCCCTGATCCTGATATTCCTGCCGGCCATCAAGCTGATCTTGGACAAAGTCCGCAAGAAAAACCAAGCGACCTAACCTGTTGTCTTTTCCTCGGATTTGGCCTCGGGATAGGTGGGGTAAAGCCCGTGGTTCATGCCCAATTGTTGAACCAGCCCCAAGACCACGTCCAAGGTCGGGGTGGAGTGGCCGGTAATCCGGCCCATTTCCTGAACCGCGGTGACCAAGGCGTCGATTTCCATGGCTTTACCGGCTTCCAAGTCTTGCAGCATGGAGGTGCGGTGCTTGCCGACGCCGGCCGCGCCGTTGATGCGACGCTCCACATCGACCCGAAAGCTAGCGCCCAGACTCTCTGCAACCACTTGGGCCTCCAGCATCATGGTTTTTGATGTGGCGCGGGTTGTGGGGTCGCTGGCGACCACGTCCAGAGTTCCCCTCGTCAGGGCCGAGATGGGATTAAAACAGAGGTTCCCCCAAAGCTTTAGCCATAGTTCGGAGCGGATATCCTCCAAAATGGGGGCACGGAAACCGCCTTGCTCCAAAAGGGTGGAAATGGCCTGGATGCGTTCCGATGTGGAGCCGTCGGGCTCGCCCAAGGCAAATTTGTCTCCATAGACATGTTTAATGACACCGGGCTCGGTAATCTGCGCAGCGGGATAGACCGAGCAGCCGATGGCTCGACGGGGACCCACCGCTTGCCATTGCCGGTTGTTACGGTCCACTGCGTCCAGCCGTCGTCCCTCGTAAGGTCCCTTCAAGCCATAGAAATACCACCAGGGGACACCGTTTTGGCAGGTGACGACGGCAGTATCCGGGCCTAGGAGCGGACCTAGATCTTCCGCCGATTGCCAGGCCTGGTGTGCTTTGAGGCAGTTAAAGACCACATCGACCTGGCCGATATCCGAAGGATCGTTGGTCGCCATGGGATGGGCGGTAACCTCACCGTCCTTCTTCACCAGGGTAAGGCCCTTGTCACGGATGGCCGCCAAATGGGGCCCCCGTGCAATGACCGATACTTCGGTCCCTGGCACCTGAGCCAACCCCACCGCCAGAAAGCCACCAATAGCGCCGGCGCCATAGATACAGACCTTCATACTCTCATCCTCGTAATAGGCCCCCGCACAAGCTCTTCATTAAAGAGCCATGAGCCTGGAGCCGAACATTGGAGAGATTGATTACACCACAGGGCGCCACCTTGGGAAGGGGAACTTAGGGGCCTGAAGCAATCTCTTTGAGGGGGGCAGGACAGGTGAGGTAAGTCAGATCCAAAAATGATCATAGCGATTTTTTTCTTTTTAAAAATCTCGTATAGGTCGTTATCGAGGTGAGGAACTGGTGCAATTTTTCGCCATCAATCTCGGATTTTGGGTGTGTCCTTACCCTGGGCTACGGGAGCGAAAGACTTGCGACAATGAGGCTTTGATGGCTTAGGCGACCCACGAAGACCCTTCAGAAAAGATTGACCTATAAATATCTGTGGTATACCATACACCAGATAACAGCAAACCTTCTTGGGCGGCCGCGATGACTCGGCTGCCTTTGCGGGAGGAGGGTGCCAATGTTTTTATCTGAATACCAAGCCAAGGAAATCCTAGCTCAATACGGGGTGGCCATTCCCCCGGGCCGGGTCGCTGAATCTGCTCAAGAGGCAGAGGCGCGCGCACGTGAAATTGCACATGAGTTCGCCGGCGAACGCTATGTGGTCAAATCTCAAATTTCGGCCGGCGGCCGCGGCCTGGCCGGGGGCATCAAGTTCGCCCCCTCGCCAAGTGGAGTGCGCAGCTCGGCTCAGGAGCTTTTGGGCAAACGCTTGGTGACCGAACAAACCGGCCCGAAGGGAGAACTCGTAAGGCGGGTCTATGTGGAGAGCTCCGTGGAGGCGGAAAAGTCTCTCTATGCGGCAGTGGTGATCGATCCCCAATCCGCCTTGCCGCTGCTTTTGGGCGCGTCCCAGGGTGGTGAGGACTTCGAGGCCATGGCGGCGCAAAACCCGGACGCCATAAAGATGCTCCCCCTCTCTCAAAAAGGAGAATGGGACAACGACGGCCTTGACACATTTTTGCAGGACCTGGGCTTGGAAGGTGCGGCCGCTGAGAATTGCCGGGACCTGCTCCAGTCGGCCGTGCGTGCTTTGATCAAAAGCGATGCGATCCTTGTCGAGATCAATCCCCTGGCCATCACGGCGGAGCAAAAGGCAATTGCCTTGGATGCCAAGATGGTTCTGGACGGTAACGCTGCCCTGCGTCATCCCGAATTCGATGCTTTGGTCAGCGAAGCGCCGTTGGGCGAGTCAGAAAAAATCGCCAAGGAGAACGAGGTCAATTTCGTGAAGCTGGAAGGCGACATTGGGCTAGTGGTCAATGGCGCTGGGCTCGGTCTGGCTACCTACGACATGGTCAAGGATGCCGGCGGCCAACCGGCCAATTTCATGGATATCCGCACCACCGCTTACAGCTTTCAGATCGCGCGGGTGATTGACATTATGTTGGCCGATCCCAGCATCAAGGTCTTATTGGTCAACATCCACGGTGGCGGCATGACAGCCTGCGATACAGTAGTCGAGGCATTGAGCTTTGCCTATTCCCGGGCCGAGCGGCGCCCCCCGATCGTCTATCGGGCGGCCGGGCAGAATGCCGACTGGTCCCGATCCATGATGAAGGACCGGCGCCTCCCATTCGAGGCGGCTTCAAGTATAAGCGAAGCGGTTAAACGGGCGGTGGCCGTTGCCAAGCAGGGGAGGTTCTAATGTCCGTGCTGGTTGACCAAGACACCAAAATCATCGTTCAGGGGATTACCGGGCGCGCGGGCACTTTTTATACTGATTCGGGCCTGAGATATGGCTCCAACTTTGTGGCGGGCGTGCGTCCCGGTAAGGGCGGAGGCAATCATTTAGATGTGCCGCTCTTCGATAGGGTCCGAGACGCGGTCGCCGAGACAGGCGCCAACGCCAGCATGATTCTTGTGCCGGCTCAAAACGCCGCTTCGGCGATGATCGAGGCGATTGAGGCTGAGGTCAAAGTCATTGTCTGCGTCACTGAACGGGTGCCGGTCCATGATATGATCCGTGTCAAGGATGCCTTGCGCCAATCCGACAGCCTTTTGATCGGCCCTAACTCCCAGGGCATTCTCTCACCGGGCAAGTGCAAGATTGGCGTGATGTCTACTACCCATGCCCAAGCCGGCTCCGTTGGCATCATCACCCGTTCGGCGTCCCTGGCCAGCGAGTTGGTAGCCCAAACCAGCCATCTGGGGCTCGGTCAATCGACCACCATCGGTGTGGGCGGCGATCCCATTCATGGCATCGGCTTCCGTCAATGCTTGGAGCTGTTTAAGGACGATCCGCAGACCCGCGGCGTGGTCTTGGTGGGCGAGATCGGCGGCACCGAGGAGGAAGAGGCTGCCGATTACCTCTCAAGCGGCGATTACGGCAAGCCCGTGGTGACCCTGATTGTCGGTCGCCATGCTCCTAAAGAACGCCGCATGGGGCATGCGGGGACACTGTCTCTTTTTGGTTCCAAATCGGTCAGCGAAAAAGAAAGCCGCCTGGCGCAAGCGGGCGTCCAGGTGGTGGAAAATGCCGACATGGTGGCGCCGGCAATGCGGCAAGCAATTCGCTCCCGTTCCTAGGTGCGGTCTCTCGCTTTTCAAAGGGTGAGGGACAGGTTGGCCGCGGGCTCTTCGCTATTTAGCTGGCAGGCTCTTGGATAGGTGCGGACCCTGGGCACTCGCCCCTGTGCCAAGAGTTTTTGCATGCGCACCCAATAGTCTAGTGTAAGCAACTCGCCGTGGGCTTCGCGGAACAGACGCCGTAACCCCCGGTTTGGCAAACGCAGGTGAGCCTCCAATTCTTCCGGCAAGAAAATAGGGCCTTCCTCGAAAAACCAATCTGGAATGTCCTCCTCGCCCTCATAGCGGTCCAAATTGGTCCGCACCTTGACCTCGGTTAGGGTTTCGACCGCGTCATAATCGAAGAGATAGACAAAGCGCAGGCTGCTGACCCCATAATTTCGGCCATCTAGGTCCTTGTTAAAGACGTTCGTGGCTGCATTGTTGCGAATACATTGGCCCAGGCGTATAACCACCATGGCGGCTTCACTAGGACTGCAGCTCTGCAAATAAAGGGGCACCGGGGTAAGTTTGCGCTGAACGATAAGGTGGGAAAAGAACAGCTGCCCTCCGTGCTGACTCACCGTGCCCGGCGCTTTATCAAGCAGTTCGTGCTGCAGTTCTTCTCCAAACATCTCACCCGGCAAGCTCAGGTTAGAATAGATGATGTTGTCCAGCATGCTGCCCGAACGGTTTTGCTCGTGCACCCGTCGGTATTTGCGCAGAACCGTTTCCACCCCGTCGAAGGTGCCCCACTTATATTGGTCTGTCGGCTCATCCCGAATCACCTTCAGGACATATTGCAGGGATGGAGCGGTAAAGCCGATGGCCACGCTGCCGCGGGGGCCCGGCGCATGATCAAGTTTGTCGCCGCCACCAGTGAGGCCTTCCCGCAGCTGCTCCATGACGGCAAGTTTGCCAACATGGTTATAGCCTACGGTGGAAAAATGCATGCCCCTCGGCCGCGCCGGCATCAGCCCATGCAGGTAATCAACCAGTTGATGATACTCAGTCACGGTGACGTGGAAATTGGCCAGGGTGGAGGAGAAGACATGGCGCAGGGTGGATTCCCGCAAGATGACCGCATCCACTTCGATGCCATTTTCTTTGTGCAATAAAGCCAGCGCCATGGGACTTCTCACCCCGCCCACGACCAGCGAGCCCACCACATAAGCACCCCGGTTGCGATAAAAGCCGGCACGGATCACTTCGATTAGTTCCATTCGGCTATCGTCCGTGACGGCCAGCTCGTGATTGATCCGCGCCGCGACCAAGGCAGCATCCCGATCCAGATCGGCAAAAGGGGCCTCCAGGTCCGGTACTTCCAAGATGAACTTGACCATTTCCGCTGTCATGGGGCCGTTGGCGAAAAGCCGGCTCAGGAATGAAATCTTGCGATGGGGCGTAGGTTCGAATCGATAGGAAATGGGCGCCCAAAGATCCTGATGGACGAGCCGGCGGATCGACGCCAGGTAGGCAAGAGCTAGATCAGCTTCATAACGTCGTCCCATCATGATGCGCACGCGCCCTTCGACCCAGCGCCAGAAGTCGCCCAAGCGGGATTGCTTGGGGATCAAGCCGGCGATGACGGGCGCGGCCTTGTTCACCGACAGAGAAAAGATGGCAATGCGCTCCTGACTAAGCGCCACTGCCGTCGGCCAGTCACGCGCTTCAAAGGCCTCTTTGGCGAGCCAGGGGATACGACGCGAACGGGCGTAATAGTCATCAAAGCAACGCGCAATAATGCCGGCCAGGCATTCGGCCCGTTCCGACTCACTCTCCGCGGCCTCAAAGTCCGCAATGCCCGCCTCGGCGATAGCCGTGGTTCGTAAGGTCCCAAAATCTCGTTTTGCGCTACGGCTCATATCCTATCCTGAGCCAAGCCCGCCAAGGCAAGCAAGAGGGCAGGGGCGCTCCCAATCTGACAATATACATCAGCTTTTATCTATAATCATTTGATTCTTATGAATAATGGAGGCCCGGAGCGGATTCGAACCGCTGTACAAGGATTTGCAATCCTCTGGATAGCCACTCTCCCACCGGGCCTTGGTGCAACGCGGGCGGTTGCGGTTCCGCTTCTTTGGCCCGAGCGAGGGCCATGACCGCGTGGAACAGGAGCGATGTGATAGCTTGGCCCCGATAGCCCTGGCAAGGTGTTTTTGGCCCTTAGGACCTGATTTTAGGCGATTCTTCCACGGCGTTTGTCCTGCCGAAGATTGCTTTCCCGCCCAAGCGAGGATAAAACCGGAAAGGCGATCCGCTCTAATTTATCCCTCAAACTTACAAAGACAGTGGAATAGCAAACGATGGTCGATTTTGCCGCCGCCCGCCTGAACATGGTTGAAAGTCAAATCCGCACCAATAAGGTCACCGATGCGCGCCTGATTGAGGCCATGGAGGCCATTCCACGTGAGGATTTTGTGCCCGAGGCTCGGCGCAGCCTTGCCTACATCGACGAGGACCTGAAAATCGCCGATGGCCGCTATTTGATGGAGCCCATGGTGCTGGCCCGTTTGCTGCAGGCCGCCAATCCGGGGGCGGAGGATATCGCCTTGGACATCGCCTGCGGGCCGGGCTATTCCACCGCGGTTCTGGCGCGGCTCTGCGCCACGGTCGTTGCCTTGGAAGACGATGAAAAGCTTACCGAGGAAAGCAACAATCGACTTAATGACGCGGGCATCGACAATGCGGTTGTGGTGAAAGGCAACCTTATCGAGGGCTATGCCAAACAGGGACCTTACGACATCATTTTGATTGGTGGAGCGGTACAATCGATCCCCGAGGCCATTCCCTCACAATTGAATGTGGGGGGCCGTTTGGTGGCGGTGGTTCTGGACGAGTCCGGCCTTGGCCGGGCGACTCTGATTGAACGCCAGGACGAGTTTTTGTCTGAGCGCGTGCTTTTTGATGCTTCGGTCCCGCGCCTTGACGCCTTTGACCTAGCACCAGGTTTTACTTTCTGACTTTGGGGAGGGGGCCTAGCGCGGAAACGGCTTTCCCAGACAGTGGTTCCTTTCGGCTGGGTTATCATTCCCCGGTTCAAATGTTGTCTCGATGGTCGTCTCGGCCTTTGCTCCGGCTATAATTATTGGTTAAAGTGGATTGGCGAGTCCATTGGGGGGCTCAAAACGAGTGAGAGGGACTGGCGTATGGGTTGTTCCGAATTTTTCCGTCGGCAAGGTCGGGTTTGGGCAGCTTCGGGAATTGCCGTGGTTTTGGGGTGCGGGGCAATTTCGGCGCCGACATTCGGCCAGGACATGACCGAAACCCTTGTCAGGACCTATCAGAACAATCCAACTTTGAACGCGGCTCGGGCCGAACTTCGGGCGGTAAACGAGTCCGTCCCCCAGGCCTTATCGAACTGGCGTCCCAATGTTTTGGTCACGGGTAGCTTGGGCCAGGCCCGCGACGATGATTCGAGTTCCTCCAATGATGCGGAAAACCGCACCCCTCGTCAGGCACAGTTTTCTGTGGTTCAACCCCTTTACCGGGGCGGCCAAACGGTGGCTCAGACCGAGCAGGCTGAAAATTTGGTATTGGCTCAGCGCTCTATTTTAAAATCCGTTGAACAAAGCACAATGCTCAGTGGTGCGACGTCCTATCTGGATGTTTGGCGCGATCAGTCGGTCCTTGAACTCAACATCAACAACGAAGAAGTGCTACGCCGCCAGCTTGAATCCACTCAAGATCGCTTCGACGTAGGTGAGTTGACTCGGACCGACGTGGCGCAGGCTGAAAGCCAACTGGCGACGGCCACGGCCAACAGGGTGGCGGCCGAGGGTACATTGGCGGCGAGTCGCGCCGTCTATCAAAGGGTGGTCGGTGTTTATCCTGAGCTCTTGGAGCGCCCTTTAGAGGTGAGCGGTCTCACGGATTCCGAGGAGATGACCATTGAGTTGGCGGTTAAGAACGACCCCGATGTCCTGGCCGCTACTTATAATGAGGTGGCTGCGCAAAAGGGCGTACGCCTGGTTTTGGGAGAACTCTACCCTTCTCTGCAGGTCCGTGGGGACTTGGGATACCAAACCCAGTTGGTGACGGACAATGATGAGAGCAATTTTGGTCAAGTTTTGGCTGAGGTGACCATACCTCTCTATCAGCAGGGTCAGGTATCCAGCCGGGTGCGCGAAGCCAAGCAAACCGCAAATCAGTTCCGCATTCAGGTCGAAGAAGCCCGACTGCAATCTCGCGAAACCGCTATTCAATCGTGGGAGAACCTAATCTCCACCCGTGCCCAGATTGTATCACTTAAGTCGGCGGTGCGGGCGGCTTCGATTGCCCTAGACGGTGTCCGCGAGGAAAACCAAGTGGGAGCCCGAACCATTCAGGATGTGTTGGATGCGGAACAGGAACTTTTAGATGCCCAAGTGAGCTTAGTGGTGGCCGAACGGGACGAATTGGTTGCCGGTTATGCGATTTTGGGGTCGATCGGGCGGCTGACGGCACTGGATTTGGCGTTGCCGGTCGACATCTATCAGCCTGAAGCCGATTATAAGGCGGTCAGAAACCTTTGGTTCGGATTAGATGCGCCTGAGGCGGATGACTAGAATTTTGAACTGAATCGGCTATGGCTTTTTGGGGCCAGCCAATAAAAGTTAGGCCAAGTTTAGGTTTAGAAAGACTCGAAAACAGGCGTTAAGACCTTAATCGTCCACATCAGGGCAACGCGGTTGAAACGACCTTATCAGTGAGAAGCAAAAAATCATGAGCGAGCCCGAATCCCAGGGTGAACCGACGATGGAGGAGATCCTCGCGTCTATCCGCCGCATTATCTCGGACGACGAAGAGGAAGGACAAGACTCATCAGACACAGAAGCTTCAGACGAAGCGGATTCTGAAGCTCCCGGCGACATTGCCACGGAAGCCGATGAGAGTGCTCCAGAAGACGCGACGGGCGAAGATATCGACGCGCAAGAGGCTAGCGGCGGTGATGTCGGTGAAGAACAATCCGGTGCTGAAGACGCCGATGCGGAAGATGCCGGTGAGGATGTGCTGGAGCTGACTGAGGTGGTGGAAGAACCCGCCCCTGACGGTGACGGTACCCCGGATGAGGCGGCGTCCTCCGACGAGGGCGACGATGACTTAATTGAGGTTGTTGACGATGACGGTCCGGCTGGTGCACCTGCCGTCGATGAAGGGCCGGCCGACGATGATTTTGCGGCAGCAGGGGAAGCGAAAGACCTCTCCTCGGATCTGGTTTCGACAGCAACGGCCACCGCAACGACGGCGGCTTTAGCGGCCGTGGCGCGTCAGGCGGGCAGCGGTCGGGAAGAGCTGAGCATCCTTGGCGGCGGCCGCAGTCTTGAGGATGTTGTCCGTGACGCCCTGATTCCTGAGTTGAAGGTATGGTTAGATGGGAACCTGCCCGCTTTGGTGGAGCGCATTGTACGCGAGGAAATCAAGAAAATGGTCCGCCGCATCGAGGATCAGTAAGCGGAAATAAGGCTTGTTGCAGCCGCGCGGCGGCCCTAAAACCTCCCCTAGCTGGCCCGCCCTCGGGCTTTGCCTCTCAAAAATATTGCACGGCAAGACTTTTGCACGTCAGAAATATGTAAGGAACGTCAGCGGTGCTGGACAAAACTTATCGTCCCGCCGAGGTGGAAGCCAAACATTACGCGGCTTGGGAAGCCTCCGGGGTTTTTAACGCGGATATCCATTCCAACGCTAAGCCCTATACCATCATGATGCCGCCGGCCAATGTCACCGGCGTATTGCATATTGGCCACGCGCTGACTTTCACCATCCAGGATATCCTGATCCGCTATCACCGAATGAAGGGGCGCGATACCCTTTGGCAGCCGGGGACCGACCATGCCGGCATCGCCACGCAGATGGTTGTCGAACGGGATCTGGCAGAGGAGGGGATGCACCGCCGGGATTTGGGCCGTGAGGCCTTCCTTGAAAAAGTTTGGGAGTGGAAGGCCCACTCAGGCGGTGAGATTTGTCGCCAGTTACGGCGCCTAGGAGCCTCTCCCGATTGGCCGCGGGAACGATTCACCATGGACGATGGGCTGTCGGCCGCCGTCCGCAAGGTCTTTGTCCAGCTCTACAAGCAGGGCTTGATTTATAAGGATAAGCGTCTGGTTAATTGGGACCCCAAACTCCATACCGCGATCTCGGATCTGGAAGTCATCCAAAAGGAAATTAACGGCCACCTTTGGCATTTCCGCTATCCCATCGAAGGGGACCCAGAGCGCTATATCGTCGTGGCGACCACCCGGCCGGAAACCATGCTGGGCGACACCGCCGTGGCCGTGCACCCGGACGATCCCCGCTATCAAGACCTGATCGGCAAAAATGCCGTTTTGCCCCTGGTGGATAGGCTGATTCCCATTGTGGCCGATGATTATGCGGACCCGGAAACCGGCAGCGGCGCTGTCAAGATAACGCCGGCCCACGACTTCAACGACTTCGAGGTGGGACGTCGCCATGGCTTGGAGATGATCAACATCTTCGACGAAAACGCTCACCTTACCGATGATGTGCCGGAGAAATACCGCGGCATGGAGCGCTACGAGGCGCGCAAGGCCGTCGTTGCTGATATCGAAGCAGCCGGACTGCTCGATGGTATCGAAGACCACAAACACATGGTGCCCCACGGCGACCGGGGTCAAGTGGCCATTGAGCCCTGGCTGACCGACCAGTGGTACGTGGATGCCGAAACATTGGCCAAGCCGGCCATTGAGGCGGTGGAAACGGGAAGGACAAAATTTGTCCCCGAGCGGTGGGCCAGCACCTATTTCGAATGGATGCGTAACATCCAACCCTGGTGCATTTCCCGGCAGATCTGGTGGGGCCATCAGATTCCGGCCTGGTACGGCCCGGATGGCAGTGTATTTGTGGAGGAAAGCTACGAGGCCGCCGCCGCCGCCGCCCAAGCTCACTATGCTGAAGAGGTTAAGCTCAACCAGGACGCGGATGTCCTCGACACCTGGTTCTCCTCGGCGCTATGGCCCTTTTCCACAATCGGCTGGCCGGAAGAAACGCCTGAGTTAAAGCGCTATTATCCAGGCGATGTGTTGGTGACCGGCTTTGATATCATCTTCTTTTGGGTGGCCCGCATGATGATGATGGGCATCCATTTCATGGACGATGTGCCCTTCACAACGGTCTACATCCACGGCCTCGTTCGGGATGCCCAGGGACAAAAGATGTCCAAGTCCAAGGGCAATACCATGGATCCCTTGGATGTGGTGGATCGCTATAGCTGCGACGCACTCCGTTTTACCCTAGCGGCCCTGTCGATCCCGGCAGGCCAGGACATCAAGCTTGCCGAATCCCGCATTGAGGGCTACCGAAACTTTGCCACCAAGTTGTGGAACGCCGCTCGCTTTTGCGAGATGAACGAGGTGCGACGCGATGTGGCCTTTGATCCCGCCGCGGTCAAGGAACCTCTCAATCGCTGGATGGTTTCCGA
The DNA here is from genome assembly GCA_039028695.1 of Pseudomonadota bacterium. Lineage (GTDB taxonomy): Bacteria > Pseudomonadota > Alphaproteobacteria > Kiloniellales > Kiloniellaceae > JANQKX01. The sequence goes on along the minus strand of JBCCHN010000041.1, from coordinate 15,933 downwards.
GGCCGCCCGCCTTGCCGGCGAAATGGATAAGGCCTTCAGCGAATACCGTTTCAACGAGGCGGCCAACGGTCTTTACCATTTCATTTGGCATTCCTTCTGCGACTGGTACCTGGAATTCGCCAAGCCCGTATTTTCTGGTGACGACGCGGCGGCTAAGGCCGAAACTCGGGCCGCCATGGGCTGGGTCTTGGGGCAACTTCTGCACCTCTTGGCGCCTATCATGCCCTTCATCACCGAAGAGCTGTGGGAGCATTTTGCCCTCGATGGTGAGGGACCTTTAATCTCTGCAGATTGGCCCGAGCTGCCGCCTTCGTTGGCCGATCCGGAGGCGACCGAAGAAATGGAATGGGTGATTGAACTGATTTCCCAAGTCCGCGCCGTGCGCTCGGAGATGAACGTGCCTGCCGGCGCCCGGCTCCAGGCGATCCTAAAGGATGCCACCCCGGAGGTTCAGGCCCGCGTTCAGCGCCAAGAAGCTCTGATCCTGCGTCTCGGTCGCCTGAAGGAGCTGCAATTCGACGACAGCAAACCTGCTACCGGTTCCGTCCAAGCCCTGGTCGGTGCGACGACGGTTATCTTGCCCCTGGCCGATGCCATCGATATCGACAAGGAGCGCGCGCGCCTGCAAAAAGAACTCGAGAGCCTGGCCAAGGACGCAGACAAAATCGTCAAAAAGCTGGGTAATGAGCAATTTCTGGCCAAGGCCCCCGACAGCGTCGTGGAGGAGCAGCGCAACCGGCTGGCAGATGCGACGCAAAAATCCGAAAAACTAACCGCCGCTCTTGCCCGTTTGGCCGCAGACTAAAGGGCAAATTTGGTCAGGAATTTAAGGCGCCAAGGTGAGTTACATGCCGCCACCGCCTCCACCGCCGCCAGGTTCGTCCCGTTCTTCGCTTTCGAAGTTTGAAGAAGTCGCCGTTGACCCAGCGGAACCGCTCTCGGACACGGCAGACTTCGGGACATAGTCGCTGCCGGTACTATCGGCAACTTTGTGCACATCGGCCGTGCTGCAGGGCTCATCACCGCAAGGGTGAAAGGCGCCGCGTGTGTCCATCACTCCATACAAATCCTCGCTCCCGTAAGGATCTGTATTACGGACGATATAGAAAGTTTCGCCCCAAACTCTTTTTTGCCCGACCCTTTCAAATTGGGAATCCTGCGAAACAGCCAGCGAGACAGGAAGGCTCAAGGCGGCGGAAAGGACTGCACTGACGATTAGATTAGGCTTCATCTGCAATTACTCCTTGTATTCTATTGAGCCCTGCGGGGGAAAGACCTTGATCTTTCTTCACGGCTAATAGGTCTGATTGACGTAAAATCCTAGGATGCGTGCGTCAGCCCTGCGTCAGGGAAACGTCAGAAACTGGATAAAACCGGCAAAAGGCTCAAATTTTTTGGAAAGTTACTTACCCTGAGGCACCTTTGTTGCTGCCATACCACCGTCTATGAGTTGGGCAGCGTTTGGATTGAATGGCTGTTCCCACCTGGCCCGAGAGGTCTCAAAAGAAAGGGGTGGAGGCAGGGAATAGTCCTTTGTATTGTAAATCCTAGTAAAATTCCGTTGGTGAGGGAGTATGCCGGTTATGCCGCTTGATTCAAAAGAAACGCACAAGTTCGATAAATCCAAACTGCCCAGCCGTTATGTCTCGGTGGGGCCTGAGAGCGCGCCCCACCGGTCTTATTATTACGCAATGGGCATGACCGAGGAGGAGATTGCTCAGCCCTTTGTCGGCGTCGTGACTTGCTGGAATGAAGCGGCACCCTGCAATATTGCCCTGTCTCGCCAGGCGCAGGCGGTAAAAAAGGGTGTTAAGTCGGCTGCCGGTACGCCCCGGGAATTCACCACTATCACCGTCACCGACGGTATTGCCATGGGCCATGCGGGTATGAAATCCTCCCTGGTCAGCCGGGATCTTATTGCCGATTCCGTTGAGCTGACCATGCGCGGGCACTGTTATGACGCCATGGTCGGACTGGCTGGTTGCGACAAATCCTTGCCGGGATTAATGATGGCCATGGTGCGCCTGAATGTGCCCTCCATCTTTATGTACGGCGGCTCTATCCTTCCGGGACGCCACAAAGGCAAGGACATTACGGTCCAAGACGTATTCGAGGCGGTCGGCGCCCATTCTGCCGGCAATATGTCCGACGAAGAACTGCATAAAATTGAATGTGTGGCCTGTCCGTCGGCCGGGGCCTGCGGCGGGCAATTCACTGCCAACACCATGGCCTGCGTATCCGAGGCCATGGGGCTGGCCATTCCCGGATCCGCCGGCGCACCGGCCCCTTATGAATCCCGCGACGCCTATGCCGAAGCGTCAGGCGAGGCGGTGATGAATTGTTTGGCTAATGGCATTCGCCCTCGCGATGTGGTGACCCGCAAAGCCTTGGAAAATGCCGCTCGTGTGGTCGCTGCCTCCGGTGGCTCGACCAATGCGGGCCTGCACCTGCCGGCCATCGCCAACGAAGCGGGCATCGATTTCGACCTGGCAGACGTAGCGAAGGTCTTCAAGGAAACGCCTTATATCGCAGATCTGAAGCCAGGCGGCCGGTACGTGGCCAAGGATATGTATGAGATCGGTGGTGTTCCCATTCTCATGCGGGCGCTTTTGGACGGCGGTTATCTCCATGGGGACTGTCTGACTGTAACGGGCCAGACCATTGCCGAAACCTTGGAAGGAGTAAGCCTGCCCACAGACCAAGATATCATTCGTCCAACTTCGGCGCCCTTATCGCCCACGGGCGGCGTGGTGGGGCTGCGCGGTAATTTGGCGCCCGAAGGGGCCATCGTAAAGGTCGCCGGGATGAAGAACTTGGTATTCCGCGGCCCGGCGCGCATTTTTGAGTGCGAGGAAGATGCTTTCGCCGCCGTGGAACAGCGTAATTACAAGGAAGGTGAAGTGCTGGTGATCCGCAATGAAGGGCCGAAAGGGGGCCCAGGCATGCGCGAGATGCTGGCCACAACCTCGGCCATCTATGGGCAGGGCATGGGCGACAAGGTGGCCTTGATCACCGATGGTCGCTTTTCCGGTGCAACCCGGGGGTTCTGCGTGGGCCACGTGGGCCCCGAGGCCGCGGTCGCCGGTCCAATTGGTCTTTTGCGGGACGGGGATATGATTTCCATCAATGCCGAGGAAGGCTCCATTTCCGTGGACCTCTCGGAGGAAGATCTTGCCGAGCGCCGCAATTCCTGGCGCGCGCGCAGCCACGACTATCAATCCGGTGCCTTATGGCGTTATGCTCAGACCGTTGGTCCCGCCAACAAGGGGGCCTTAACCCACCCGGGCGCCAAAGCAGAGACCCATACCTATTGCGACATTTGATGTCGAAAGGGTAGGGCAGCGGTGTGAACATCGGTTGGTCCGGTTTTCCATCGAAAAGCCGAATAAAAATCTGTATGTATAAACAAACGGGAGAGATAAATGTTTGATATAAAGAGTGTTATGTCAGGAACGCTTACTCTGTCAGCCATGGCTTTGCTGGCCGGAAGCTTGAGCCTACCGGCCGCTGCGCAGGATTGCGAGCGGGGAGATTTGGATAGCCGCTATTGCGATACCAATGGGGATTTGGTGGCGGATGCACCAACCGATCCCGCTGACTGGGTCGATCCGGACACTTTGGTCTTTGCCTATACGCCTGTTGAGGATCCGGCGGTTTATAAAGAGGCCTGGTCTGACTTTTTGGACCACATGAAAGAAGTGACCGGCAAGGACGTGGTCTTCTTTCCCGTCCAATCCAATGCGGCTCAAATCGAGGCCATGCGTTCCGGCCGCCTGCATGTGGCCGGCTTTAATACAGGCTCCAATCCCCTGGCGGTGAATTGCGCGGGTTTTGTCTCCTTCACCATCATGGCCAGCGAAGACGGCAATTTCGGCTATGAAATGGAAATCATCACCCATCCCGATAGCGGCATCACCGCTGTGGAAGATATCAAGGGCCGCACTCTGGCCTTTACGTCGCCCACCTCCAATTCCGGCTTCAAGGCTCCCTCGGCGATCTTGAAAGCCGAATTCGGAATGGAAGCGGAAAAGGACTTTGAGCCTACTTTCTCTGGCAAGCATGACAACTCGATCCTTGGTGTTGCCAACAAGGACTATGATGCGGCCTCCATCGCCAACTCGGTAAAATCCCGCATGATCAGCCGGGATGTGATCAGCGAGGACGACACCATCACCATCTATAAGTCGCAAACTTTCCCCACCACGGGCTTCGGTCATGTCTACAACTTGCATCCTGACTTGGCGGAAAAGGTTAAAGAAGCCTTCTTCTCCTTCGAGTGGGACAAGCCGGATGGAACGCCCACCAGCTTGAAAGTGGAATTCGAAAAGTCCAACGAAGGCCAGTTCATTCCGATTACCTACCAAGAACATTGGGATGTGATCCGGACCATCGACAAGGCCAACGGCGTCTCCTACGCCTGTAGCTAACGGCTGATGGATCAGGACCGGAGCCTTTTTGGGCTCCGGTTTCCTGAGGCCGTTTGGGGGGAGGGGCCATGCTCCGGCTGGAAAAGTTAGAAAAAAAGTACAAAACCGGTGATCGCGCTCTAAAGGGCGTGGATCTGGAGGTTCCGCAAGGCCAGGTCCTGGCTCTGATCGGACCGTCAGGCGCCGGTAAAAGCACCTTGATTCGCTGTATTAACCGGCTTGTGGAACCGACCGCCGGCAATATTTGGCTGGGCGATGAGGATCTGCCAAGGCTATCCGCCGCTAAGCTGCGCCGGGCGCGGCGAACCATGGGCATGATCTTCCAGGAATATGCCTTGGTAGAGCGTTTGACGGTGATGGAAAACGTGCTGTCGGGCCGCTTGGGTTACGTGGGTTTCCTACGTAGTTATTTCCGGCGCTTTCCCGCTGATGATATCGCCGAGGCCTTTCGTTTGTTGGAGCGGGTCGGCTTGGACCACATGGTGGATAAGCGGGCCGACGAGTTGTCGGGCGGCCAACGCCAAAGGGTCGGTATCGCCCGTGCCCTCATTCAAGATCCGCGTTTGTTGTTGGTTGACGAGCCCACCGCCAGTTTAGATCCCAAGACCTCCCGCCAGATCATGCGCCTCATTTGCGAGCTTTGTAAGGAACGGGAGCTGGCCGCGATTATCAATATTCACGACGTGGCCCTGGCCCAGATGTTCGTTCAGCGGGTCGTGGGCTTGCGGTTGGGAGAAGTGGTCTACGACGGGCCGCCAAACGGCCTGACGCCCGACGTCCTTACCGAGATTTACGGTGAGGAGGATTGGACCGCGACCATCAAAAAAGACGACGAGGACGACGAAGCGGAAGATGACGCGGGAGCGGACCCTCTTTCCGCTAAAGAGCCCGACCGCGAACGTCTGGCTGGTCTGACATGAAGGGCCGGTCATGAGCCTATCCGAATCCTCTGTTTCCGGTGCGAGCAACCGGCGGTCCTGGAAACGTCCGCCTTTTATCAAAAACCCTTTGCTGCGGTGGGGGCTGACCATTGGCGCGGCTCTTTATCTGTCCGTGGCCTTAGGCACCATGGAGGTCAATTGGGCCCGGGTCTATGAGGGACTAGACCGGGGACTTGCCTTTGTGGCGGCATTTACGTCCCCGGATTTCTCATCTCGCGCCGGCGATATCTGGGAAGGCATGCTGGAGAGCCTGATCATGACCGTCACCTCCACGGTCATCGGCATCCTTATTTCCGTTCCCATCGGCCTAGGCGCGGCCCGCAATATCGCACCGCCAATAGTCTATCTGATCTGTCGCGGGATCATCGCCCTATCGCGGGCTTTGCAGGAGATCATTGTGGCCATCCTCATGGTGGCTATTTTCGGCTTTGGGCCGTTGGCCGGCGTCATCACCTTGGCTTTTGCGACCATTGGCTTTCTCGCCAAACTCCTGGCCGAGGACATCGAAGATATGAGCCCCAGCCAGGCCGAGGCGATCCGTGCCACGGGTGCCGGTTGGCTCCAATGGATCAACTACGGGGTCCAACCCCAGGTCATGCCCCGGCTCATTGGTCTCTCACTTTATCGCCTGGATATCAACTTCCGGGAGTCGGCAATTCTTGGCCTGGTGGGGGCAGGGGGTATCGGGGCCACCTTGAACACCGCCTTTGACCGCTATGAGTTTGATACGGCGGCGGCCATTTTGCTGATCATCATTGGGATCGTTATGGTCGTGGAATATAGTTCCGGGTTGATCCGCGCGAGGCTCCAGTAATGCCGGTAACAGAAACATCCGGCCGCAAGGCCTGGCAGCGCCGGGAGTGGGGCAAGCAGATGTCCATCTGGCTGGGTTGGCTGGCCGGCACCGCCCTTTTCATGGTCTGCTGGAAATACATCTCCGATCAGACCACGTGGTTTTTCTTCTGGGACGCACCGCAAGTGGCGGGCGATATTCTGTCCCGGGCGACCCCGCCGCGTTGGAGCTATGCCGGTGAAATTTGGGAACCCCTCTGGGACACCATCAACATCGCCACTATCGGGACCATGCTGGCGGTGGTCCTAGCAGTACCCGTCGCCTTTTTGGCAGCGCGTAACACCACACCCAGCAAGACTTTCGTGCGGCCTGTCGCATTATTGATCATTGTTTCTTCCCGGTCGATCAACTCCTTGATCTGGGCGCTCCTACTGGTCTCCATCATCGGTCCGGGCCTCTTTGCCGGGACAATCGCCATCGCCCTACGTTCCATCGGTTTTATCGCCAAGCTCTTATACGAGGCCATTGAGGAAATTGACGAAACGCAGGTTGAAGCCATCACAGCAACCGGTGCCGGGCGGGCTCAGGTCCTGACCTATGGTATCGTCCCGCAAATCCTGCCCGCCTTTGCCGGCATCACGGTTTTCCGCTGGGATATCAATATCCGTGAGTCCACGGTCCTGGGCCTGGTGGGGGCGGGAGGCATCGGCCTCCAGCTTCAGTCCTCATTGAATGTGCTCGCCTGGCCCCAGGTCTCGCTCATCCTGCTGGCCATTCTAGGAACCGTCTTGGTCAGCGAATGGGTCTCAGCAAAGGTGCGCTACGCAATCATCTAAGGGCAGCGGCATGGATAGGCAAGACCGCCTCAATCACCTGGAAAGCCTCCTTTCCCATCAAGAGTCTGCCCTGGCTGATCTCAGCGATGTGGTCGCCAAACAATGGCGCCTGTTGGACGAGATGGACCACCGCTTCAAACGGCTCGAGGCCCGCTTACAGAACCTGGAAGATAGGGCGGATCAAAGCCCTCAAAAAGAACCTCCGCCACCCCATTATTGAATCCGATCAAGGTCATTTATCGAAAACCCCTACTCTTCGAATGATCTAAACACGTAATTCCTGATCGGCTAAATCAATCCATTCCTGGAACCGCCGACGTATGGCCGGTGGGGCATGTTTGGCGCCTTGGAGAACTTCCTTGAAACAGGTCGCAGCCCGCTCATTTCTCCCGGCAGCCTTGAGCAAGAGCCCAAAACGGCACTTTGCTTCCGGACCGGTGTAATAGGTGCACAGATCGTCGTAGCTCTGAATCGCTTCATTAATATTGCCCTTCGCCTCGAGTGCCCGAGCGAAAAGAAGGTGCTCCTCCTGCCATTTTCCGTCGGGTTCTAAGCCGCGCAGATCTCTGTAAGCTCGGCAACAGTTTTCCCAGCTTTCGGCCAAAAAATGAGCACGAACCAAGCGGCTGAGAATATCCGGGCTCTCAGAAAAGGGACCGTCGATACAGGATTTGTAGAGGTCTATAGCATCCTCAGGCTGCCCTTTGGCGCAGAGTTCGTCTGCCAAGTTAAGCCGATTTTCTACCGTATCGGTCATCTCGAGATTATCTACATGCCGCCGCAGGTGCCGGTCAGGTGCAATCTGGTCTTTGACGACCTCGCTTGCTTGGTGAAGGGCACGGCTTTTTTGATATCGGACAAAAGCACTGCAAATATGTAAATGGCACACCCAATAAAGGGAAAAGCGAGGATTAAAAAATGAGCGGAAAAGGGGCTCCGCGGCGCAAAGCGTCAACTGCACATAGGATTTGCAGAATATAGCTCAATATGACGAGCGGCATCGATCAAATTGTTCCCCAAAAAAAATCCCGTTAGGAATGTATTAAAATCTATCTTGGATAGGTAAATGAAAAATTAGTTCGTCTTTTTTTAATATAGTTCCTGCTTGTTATGACCTGCGTTTTAAATAAGACTTTCCAACCGGTAGATCCTTTGACGTTCACCCTTGTTTGGGAGGTCACCGTGCCAAAGGTTTTGACTGAAGCACAAATCGAAGCTTACGAGCGAGATGGGTTTCTAGCGCCGATCGATTTTATGAGCGCCAATGAAGCAGCTGAACTGCGCCGTCGCTTTGAGGCGGCAGAGGCCCAATACCCTGAGGCTTTCAACGGGGCCGGCAGGAATAACACGCATCTTTTGTTTGGCTTTCTGAATGATTTGGTGTTTGACGCCCGGCTATTGGACATTGTTGAAGATCTGATTGGCCCGAACATCTTGGCGTACGGCATGGTGATTTTTGCCAAGCCGCCGAGCGATCCCGGTTATGTGAGTTGGCACCAAGACGGTACCTATATGGGCCTTAAGCCCTATGACGGGGTAACGGCTTGGGTCGCTCTCACGCCCAGCAACACCGTTAACGGCTGTATGGCCATGGTCCCCGGCAGTCACCGCCTGGGTCTGCAAGAACATGTGGATACCTTTGCCGATGACAACCTCCTCACCCGAGGCCAGTCCATTCCGGATATCGACGAAGAAGCGGCCGTGGACCTAATTCTCGAGCCGGGCCAAATCTCCCTGCACCATCCCTGGGTGGTGCATGGCTCTAAGGCCAATCGGGGCGATGACAGACGGATTGGCCTGGCCATCCAAAGCTACCTGAAGCCAACCACCCAGCAGGTCATTGATGTTGGTTATGCACAGTTGGTGCGCGGTGAGGATCATGAGGGTAACTTCGAGCTGGTTCCGAGCCCGGTATTGGATATGGACGCCGCCGCTGTGACGGTGCGCGAAAAAGTTAACAAGGCTTGGGCGGATATCCTCTACAAGGGCGCGGAAACACGGCGAGACTATTGATCCTCACGCAAAACGCCCCAATCCGGCCATCTAGTGTTATTGAGTTGGCGCCCTAGCTAATCGTCGGGTGCCAATTTTACGGGGTGACCCGCGGCCTTCCAGCCCAAGTAACCATCTGGAAAATAGTAAACCTGCTCAAAGCCCCAAGAAACAGCCCTGGTTGCGGCAATGGCCGCGAACTTGCTGGACCCCATACCGTAGCCAAAAAGAACGACCGCCTCTTTTTTGCTTGCTAGTTTGGACAGGCCCTCTTCGGTAAATTCCTTGAAGAGATACATATGTTCGGTGCCGGGAATATGACCCTCCGTCCAGGTGGCCTGATCGCGCACATCCACAAATGTCGTTCCCATTCCTAAAAGATCGGCGGCCATCTGGGTATCAATGGTCGTGGCTCCCTCCACGCGCGAGGGTGTCAGGTCCTGGGCGTAGTTTAGTTCCATTTCCGTCGCGGCGCCTTCGGGCATGCCTGCCAAGCGCAAGCCATCTTGTACCCTTTTGCGGTCGGCATTGTTTTTGAATGCCCACTCTTCGACCTGAGCTACCGTATAAGGATCTTCGCCCGCATCGGCGCGAATGCGCTCGAAGGTGGCCAGTGCCGCCGCGGCCGCGGCTTGTTCGCCGGCTTGCGCCAAAGCGGCCGCCTGGAAAAGAAAAGTCCATTCGTTCTGATTGCGGGAAGCAGAAACGGTGAAGATCTCCGCTGCTTCCGGGTAGCGGTCAGAAAGATATAAAGATTCGCCTAGGCGATAGTGCAGCCAACCGCCTTCATCTCCGCGCGGGTCCAAACGAATGGCCATTTGCAACGGCCGAATGGCTTCGGGTGCCCGCCCGGCTTTGTTGAGCGCACGCCCCAGGGCTTCATACCCACCCCCGCCGTTAGGGTTTATAGAGACGCCGATCTTTGCTTCCGCGACGGCCTCTTCGTAGCGGCCTTCGTTGCTATGCATTTTTGAGAAATAGATATGCCCGACATACGATGGCACCGCCATGCCAAGCTCTAGATGATGACGTGCCTTTTCCAGCGCTTCCTCGTGGGTAAGCCCGAAGCTCCTGGCCCATTCGTCATTTGCGATATCCCAATAGATGGCGCCCAACCTGGTATGGGCCCTTGTATAATTCGGGTCCACATTCAGTGCTTTCTCCAGATAGGATATAGCAATCGCCAAATCATCTTTGGTGAAACTTCTTAGATACTCCATGGAGTGGAGCAGGGCGTCGTATGCTTCAAGCTTGTCTGTGCCAGGGGCGGAAAGGCGGGCAAAGTCTTCGTCGGTCAATTCCAGCCTTAAACTTGAGGCTACATTACGAATGACGTGATCCTGAAGCGTAAAAAGCTGATCAATTGGCCGCTCGTACAGCTCTGCCCAAATATGGCCGCCGGTGGTAGCATCGATCAGTTGCACATTAATTCGTATTTGATCGCCGTTTCGCCGAACACTGCCTTCGATAACGTAGCGCACGCCCAACTCCTCGGCCACTTGCCGAATTGGGACGTCATTTCCTTTGTAGGAGAATGTGGAATTGCGAGCGATAACGAACAACGATGGCAGTTTGGAAAGATTGGTGATCAGATCATCGGTAATGCCATCCGCGAAGTATCCTTGGGCCGGATCGTCACCATAATTGGCGAAAGGCAAGACGGCGACGGATGCCATGTCAGGCAGGGGATGCGCCATTCGTGCCATCGAGGCCGGCTCTTCCTGTGCGGGCCAAGACCTTAGGCCAAAATAGACACCGATCAAAAGAGCCAGGCTCAGAATTGCTGATCCAAATAAAACCTGCCCCCAGGAGCGGGGAGTAATCTCAACGAGAGGTGTTTCCGCCAAAATAGCGGAAAGCCCCTTTTTCATTGTCGGGTTTCCCGTACTCCGCAACTCCTCGTAAAGGGTCAAAGTTTCAGCTTCCGGTTCAATGTTTAGCTCACTCGATAGCAAGTCACGGCAAAGCTCAAATTGCTTTAATGCGGCTTCACGTTCGCCCAGTTCTGCATAGAGGGACATGACCGTGCGGTGCACGCGCTCTTGCAAAGGATCAAGCGCGAGTAAACGCTGTGCTTGCTTCAAGGCCTCTGTGGTCCGACCAGCAGCGTGCTTCATGTCGAGTAGTCGTTCAACACCTTGACGAAAAGCGCTGTTAAGGTGACGTCGCTGCTCTTCCAACCAGTCTTCAAATCCCGGTTCACTAACCCCAAAGCCTTCGAGCAGCTCCCCTTTGTAAAGATCAAGCGTCTCTTCCAAATCCTCGGCACTTTGCGCCTCGTCATGACGAAGCAGATCCAGTGCGTCTACCGTGATCCGATCATCAGCCACCTGGGCCCAAGTGCGATCGATCATAAGGGGCGGGGGAGTGAAGCCGTTGAAACTCTTGCGAAGATCCGTAAAGGCCTGGCGTAAATTGTGGGCCGCCCGCTTTTCGTCCAGGTCGCCCCATAACAGCCCATATAGTTTCTCACGAGCCTGTCGTTGGCCCTTGTGCATGGCAAGATAGGCCAACAGGCATTTCGCCTTTTTGGTCGGGATATTTATCGTCTCACCCGAAGACGAATAGAGTTCGAAACCGCCCAAAAGGCTAATTCGGATGGGTGCTTTTGCCGCCATTTCCCCTTCCATGGGCAAACTTCAACAAAAACTATCATCCAAAGCGATTTTTCTCAATATTTTACACGCGGTCGGTCGCGGCCGCGGTGTCGGCGTACCGCAGCGGTGGGGACAAAAAATCTGACCCAGAATAAAACCGATAGGCTTTGGGTTCCTTAGTTGGCGCCAAACACCTTTTGCAGCAATTCTGTTGAGCGTTTTACCGGGTCTTGGCGGATCGCGGCTTCTTCCTGGGCGATGTAATAAAAAAGGCCGTCCATGCCTTTTTCGACCACATAATCATTCAGGTCCGCTTTGACGTCTGGAACCAGGGGCAAAGATTGATATTCCGCCATCACAGCATCATAAGCATCGATCGCCCCCACATCCTGCAGGCTCTCGTCCACGATTGGGGCCATGGCCTTGGATAGGGGTTTTGATGTCTTTTTGCGAAAGTATTTTGTTGCCGCATCATCTGGCCCGTTATAGATGCCCTCCACATCCTCGATGGTCATCTTGGACACTGCATTGATGAAAATGTCCTTGGCCGGCTCCGATGCCGCTTCTGCAGCTCGGTTCAATTTAAGTTCCAGATCGTCCATGAGGCTGGACATCCCAACCGCGTCCAAGGCCGATTGCACAGTCTGGAGTGAGTCGGGTAGGGGCAGGCGAATGGCCTCATCGCCAAAATAGCCATCTGTCTTGCTCACCTGTTTGACCACCCGTCGGGTCCCGACCTTCAGGGCTTGCTTCAAACCTTTGGCGATTTCCGTTGTCGTTAAATCACCCGCGCCTAAGGACGTGGTATCTGGCAACGATAAGTCCCCATCGTCATTTTGCAGCAACTCCAGACCCTGATCCAACAGGTCGCTTTGAGCATAGAGCGGCGGGGTCACAGTCAAGAAAGAACAAAGGACCAGATAGCCTGCAACTTTGTTGGTGAACATTGAAAACTCCTAAATCAGCTGATGACCATATTCAAATGCTCAAGGCGGCTATCGGTCAAGTCTTGTGACGTCAACTCTCCCAGGGGTCTTTTGAGGTGCTGTCACCGCCCGGGGTCTCAACACCTCCGGAACCAGCGTCGCCCTGCGCCTTTTCCCAAGGCCCCGACCGTTTCCCCGCTCGGTGGCGCCAGCGCGAGCGATCCCGAAGTGTGATGCCGCCAGGCAGATCGTCCCGCCCGAACAGCGCGACTGTTTTGTAGCGAAAAGGGACCACCAAAATCATGCCGATGACAAAGCCGCCGATGTGGGCCCACCAAGCGATTTCCTCCGCACCGGCGTCTTCCACTGTTAGAGCCGAGAAAACTTGAAAGCCGATCCAAAAGATCAACAGGCTCCAGGCCGGCAGATTCACGGGGATGAAAAAAATCGGGATCATAACCTTTGCTTTAGGATGGAGTATGAGGTAAGCGCCGAGCACCCCAGAAATCGCCCCGCTGGCCCCAATTAAGGGCAGAGGCGAGTCCGGTCCCACCATCACATGAACCAAGGCCGCCAGTGCGCCACAAAGCATGAAAAACGCGGCGAAACGCCCGTGCCCCATGGCGTCTTCCACATTGTCGCCGAAGACCCATAGGTACAGCAGGTTGCCCGCCAAGTGCAGCAAGCCGCCATGCAAAAAGTTATACGTGAAAAGAGTAAGCCAGGGATCGATCAAGTAAAGACTTGGCGCCAACTCGGCCTGTCCAATAATCGTTAAGGGGATCACCCCTAGGCCATAGATCAGGTCCAAGCCACCCTCTTGCCCGGCCAGGCTCTGGACCCAAAACATGACAAAACAGGCGACCATAAAGCCCCAAGTGACCCAAGGCATTTGAATGGTGACCCGGCCGCCCTGAGTAGTGTCATCAAGGGGAATGAAGGGCATTTGGGGATCCCGCGTAGCCGCCCCTTTTAGGCGGCCAGCCGGCACCACACCGGCGTATGATCCGACGCTTTGGTTTGGCCCCTGGGACCCCGGTCGATATCGCAATCTTCCAAGCGATCGGCGGCCTGCGGCGACAGTAAGAGGTGGTCGATGCGCACCCCATTATCTTTTTGCCAGGCGCCGGCTTGATAGTCCCAAAAGCTGTAGCGATGGGCTTCCTTATGAAGGCAGCGGTAAGCTTCGCTATAACCCAGGTTTAGAATAGACCGGAACAGACGACGGCTTTCCGGCTGACACAAAGCGTCATCTTCAAACCTTTGCGCATCAAAGACGTCTTCATCGGCAGGCGCCACGTTATAATCTCCCCCCAGCACCGTTGGTCTTTCCAAGGCGAGCAGGTCTCGGGCGTGACGTTGCAGGCGTTCCATCCAGGCTAGCTTATAGGGAAATTTTTCCCCATCGATGGGATTGCCGTTGGGCAGATAGATGGTGGCCACCCTAAGGCCAAAGGTGGTGGCCTCCAAATAGCGGGCCTGTTCATCGCCCGGGTCCCCCGGCAATGCGGTGACTAGGTCGGTCAAGGGCTCTTTGGAGAGAATGGCGACACCGTTATAGGATTTTTGCCCGACAACCGCGCAGTGATAACCCAGCGCCTCGAATTCCAGCGCCGGAAAATTTTCCGCCAAGGATTTGGTTTCCTGAAGCAAGACCACGTCCGGCGAAAAGCTCTCCAGCCAGGCCGTCACGTTGGGCAAACGTGCCTTGATGGAATTCACATTCCACGTTGCCAGCGTGACCACTCTTCGATCCAACTCTTGTTTAGGGGCAATAAAAAAGGGCGCCTGCGTTCCCTAAGGCGCCCTTTATATGGCAAAGGATGAGCCGCAGCCGCAAGAAGAAACCGCGTTGGGGTTTTTGATCTGAAAGGATGACCCGATCAGGTCTTCGACAAAATCGATCTCCGAGCCGGCCAACAGCTCAAGAGACATTTCATCGATAACCGCCGTGACGCCATCTTTTTCAAAGGTGCGGTCGTCCGAATTGACCGCATCATCAAAGGAAAAGCCGTACTGAAAGCCGGAGCACCCGCCACCCGAGACGGAGACCCGCAGCATCAGGCCGTCCTGGTCCTCCTGCTCAATCAACCAGGATACGCGGCGCACGGCGGAATCGCTGAGGGAAATTTCCAGGGAATCAGCCATTTCTGTGCTTTGCTCCATCACTTTTGTGCTTTCGTCGAATCACTTTAGCATAGTCTATGTAATGAATTCGGGAACAAATTCAATTCTTTGGGAACCTGATCCATGGCGGCGGGCCTAAGTAGCGGAAATAAAACGGCTTTTGCCCAATGTCCTGATGATAGTCAAGGCCGCCTCCACACGGAACCGGAGAGCCCGACCCGCAGTCCCTACCAGCGAGACCGTGATCGGATCGTCCATTCCGCCGCTTTTCGTCGCCTCCAATACAAAACCCAGGTTTTTGTTTACCATGAAGGGGACTACTATCGCACCCGCTTGACCCATTCCATCGAAGTTGCGCAGATCGCCCGCTCGATTAGCCGGCGTCTCGGTCTCAATGAAGATCTGGCGGAAGGCCTCGCTCTGGCCCACGACCTGGGCCATACCTGTTTCGGTCATGCGGGCGAGGACGCCCTCTGCAAGGCCATGGAAGATTACGGCGGCTTTGATCATAACGAGCAGACTTTTCGCATTGTCACGCTTCTGGAGCGGCGCTACGCCGCCTTTGATGGCTTGAACCTGACGTGGGAGACCTTGGAAGGCCTGGTCAAGCACAACGGCCCCCTGACCGGCGCCAGAGCGATTGAAAGCCGTGCCAAGACTAAAGTTCCCAACACGATCGCCGCTTTTGATCGTCGGTGGCCATTGGCCCTAGAGGGCTATGCTTCGGCCGAGGCCCAGGTGGCCGCCCTGTCCGACGACATTGCCTATACCAATCATGATATAGATGACGGTCTACGCGCCGGCCTGTTTCAGGTCCAAGATCTCCTGGATGTGCCTCTCGCCGGCCCGGTTTTTCATGAAATCCTGAAGTCCCACCCGAATTTGGAAATGCAGCGCGTGATCCACGAATCCGTGCGTCGCCTGATCGATAAAATGGTCAATGATCTCTTGGCCGAGACGGGCCGCAGGCTCGCTGAACTATCGCCCAAAACCGTTGAGGATATCCGAAAGGCACCCGATCCAGTCGTCTCATTTTCCGAGGACATGCGTCGTGGCGAGAAAGAACTTAGGCGGTTTTTGTTTCAGCGCATGTACCGGCACTACAAAGTCAATCGCATGACCGCCAAGGCCCGCGAGGTGGTGAAAGATGTGTTCCACCACTATATGGCCGAGCCCACTTGCCTGCCTGATGACTGGCGGGAGCGGGCGGAGGCCATGGACAACCCCGCTACGACCGGACCCTGACCCCGGCCCGGGTCCTGGCTGGGGGCGAGGCGCTGGTGCTCGGCTATGG
>JBCCHN010000040.1:0-38671 GCA_039028695.1 Pseudomonadota bacterium | reverse complement strand
TCAATTGGCAGCAAGGCGACGACGTGATCATCGTGCCTGCGGTCTCGAATGAAGAGGCCAAGGAAAAATATCCAGACGGCTGGAAATCTCCCAAGCCTTACATCCGCATTGTGCCTCAGCCCAAATAGGCTGCGCGCTCAGACAACTGCTTATCGGCGGAGTTCAGAACTCCGCCGATTTTCTTTGGCGTCGGCGGATTAGTCGTTGTTGGGAAATTCCACATAGGGTGTCTCGCCCCGATAGCGTGCGCTCTTCCGGTCTTCCTGCGGTGTAATACCCGCCGCACCGCCATAGGGTCGCAGGGCCGCCAAGGTCGGCCGGGCATCGGGAACATTCAACCATAGCCTTAGCAGATGGCGACGTTCCGCGGGGTTGGGTGCGTCCTCGAAAGCGGTTCGGGTATGCAATACGCTGTAATTATGGAAAAAAACCAGCTCGCCCGGCTCCAGCATGAAGGTAAGCATCATGTCGGGCCGACTGGCCGTTTCTTCGAAGAAGGTCAAGGCCGCCAGTTCTTCATCACTATAGGCGCGGCCCATCTCCCGCATGGCCATATCGATATAGCCCCTCAGGTAGCTGACCGATAGGACATCATCGCAATAGGAAAAAACCGGAATTTGCTGTGGCGTTATCGGCGATTCGCCAGGTCCTTCCTCGCCGAAGCGGTGATAGTGAAAGCCCCGCATCATGGGCGCCAACAACTCGGGTCTTTGCGTGACGAACGCATTATAGATGGATGGGCCGCTACAATAGCCGCTCAAGCCGCCTGACAGGGCCTTTCGCAGACAGAACATGGCGACCACATCGCTTGTGTCCGTATGAAGCGCCAGCTCCAGCGAGTTGCGGTAGGCACGCTCGCTGGGGTCCTTGCCGCCGGAACCGACCACATGCCCCAATCGGTCACCCAATACGCTCTGGGATTGGGCTTGGCCGAACTGCAAGCCCAGCCACCAAAAGACAGCCTCGCACTCTCTTTGGCTCAGTCCTTCCAATGAAAACCCGGTCAGAAGGAGGATGCCGCGGCCGTTCAGTACCGCCTCGCGCCAGTTCGATAAATCCGCTGTCAGAGAGGGAAAATTCACATCCTCAAGAGTGATTTCCTCAATCGGTTTGTCGATTTTTGCGGCCCGGGCAGCCAGCTCGCGCAGACGGTCGACTTGAATGGCCGTCAATGCGGTTGCGAAATCCGCTTTGCAGCCAAAATCAGCAGCACGCCACGCACTAGGATGGTCTATGACACGATGATGATGCATCTAAAGGGCTTCTCGTTCTAAAGCAGGTCCACAACGGCGACCCGATTGGCCTGGGATCGTACGTTGTCGCTGGTCAATTCCAACAGTTGATCTTCGCCCACCGCTTCGGAAACGATGCGGGCAGGGTCCAATCCGGCCGCAACAAGGTATCCGATCACCGCGTTGGCCCGTCGCTCTGCCAAGGCTTGATTGACATCCGTTTGCCCGACGGTGTCGGTGTGAGCAACCACTCGAACCCTTTTGTCCGGCAGCTTGTCCGCCCGTTCTAGGATCTGATCCAGAATTTGCTGTCCATTGCCGGAAATTTCCGCGCCGCCAAATTCGAAAGGGACTAGGCCGATGATGGCACCGCCACCGAGCTGGATCAAAGAATCGGTCGGACCGGCGCTTTGACCAATGCGCGGCGAGGCTTCGACCAAAGCCATGGCTACGTAAAAGTCATTGCGACAGGTTTCAAGTTCCGCTGTGGCAACCGGATCTTGTTGGCGCTGGTACCAACAGTCAAAGGCCAGCTGCGCGACGGCCAGCGGCTCATAGTCCTTGGGCACCATAGTGGTCAGGGTAACCCCGGCAAGGCGATCCCACGCCGCCAAAAGCTCTCGCGTCTTGTCAACTGGAACCAGTTTGGGATCCACGGAATCAGGAAGGGGCGTTTGGCCCTTAGCAGCAAGAGTGGCTTTTTGGGCCAGGTGGTCCGCGCCGCTATAATTCCCTTCGGCCGATTCCAGCTCGGCCAGTTCAAGATAGCCATCGTAAAGAATGTCTTGAAAGGGCGATCCCGAGGGCGTCAGGCTTTGCGCCTCTTCTAAACCACGCCCCTCGCAGGCCGCGCCGAGGAAACAGATCAAAATGGCGGCGGATCGGCCAACCTTGGAAAAAGAGAAGGAATCACCCTGGCAAAGATACTGCATGGCATAACCCTTCCAACCGGCGACCCTGCGTTACAAAAATTCCGGAAAGAATGGGAAAAAGCCTTTCTGCTGGGTGAATGGGTTATTGCCCTTGTTACCTATCGGGGGCGACAAACCTTCGTCGCCTGAGCTCTGTGCTTCTAACAATAACCCAACACCATTTTTCGGCGCTTCGTGCCTGAACCTAATGAGTGCCTCATCTGACGCGTTCTGGAAGGAACGAATCCATCAATCAAGCCTTCAATCCGGTGAAGCGTCACACACCGCGTTTCAACTTGGCGCCAGCCTTAAAGCGAACGGTTTTGGATGCTTTGATGCGAATGGATTCGCCAGTCGCCGGATTGCGGCCCTTGCGCGCGGGCCTTTTGGCAACCTCAAAAGTTCCAAAGCCAACAAGCTGGACTTTTTGATTCTTTTTCAGCGAGGCAGAAACCGTATCGATCACGGCAGCCAAGGTTTCTTTTGCGGCCTTACGGGAAGAATTCGTGCGCCCTTGAATGACGTCGATCAAATGATCCTTGTCAGTCATGCCAGACGGTGTCGGCTTAACCCGCGCCGATGCGGTGCTCCTTGCGGGCGCTTTTCTCGTGGTCGCCCTTTTTGCCGCTACCTTTTTAGCGGGCGCTTTTCTAGTCGGCGCTTTTCTAGGTGCCTTTTTGGCGGCGACCTTTTTGGCTGCGGCTCTTTTTGCCGTAGGCCTCTTTGCTGTTGCTTTTTTTGCTGTCTTTCTTGTTGCCTTTTTAGCGGCAGGCTTTCTTGCCATTGCTACCCCCGAATCGGTTGGTGAAAATTGATACCTAACAGGGGTCTTTTTAAGTTATTTTGTTGCGGATGCAAATGATTTGCGACTTTCTTGCCAATCACGGTTTTTGGGATCGGAAAGCGATTGATTGGTTAGTTTTCATTTTACCCATATAATATATGGCCAAAATGAATTTTCATGCCTGAGAATCAAAGTTAGTAAAATTTTGGAATTTTACCCAAAAGTACGCTTTTAGGCCGAAATCTCTTGCGAAAGCGGCTCAAATTTTGGGGCGAGGGGCCCGAGTCTGCGCGCTTCCCGCATAATCGGAAGCAGGTCCTGCACCAGCAAGTCATAAAGCTGATGGCAATCTTCAATGACAAAATAGATCGGCTGCATAATGTCAATCCGATAGGGCGTGCGCAGGACCGTCAAGATATCAAAAGGCGAATGTTCTGCCTCTTCACTCTCCAGGCAATAAGGGGCTTCACCGGCAGAGGAGGCAATTCCCGCACCATAAATTCGCGTGCCCGTTTCCGTTTGGATCAAACCGAATTCCACTGTGAACCAAAACAATTTTTGAAACTGCCAAATAAAGTCTGATCCTGCTGCTAAGGCTTGCGCGCCGAAGCGCTGCACGAAATCTGCATAAACCGGGTTAGTCAACATGGGACAGTGGCCGAATATCTCATGAAAGATATCGGGTTCCTGCAGATAGTCGAAATGCTCGCGACGGCGCAAAAAGGTTGCGGCAGGAAACTTCCGTTGGGCCAACAGTGAAAAAAAGTCCAGCGGTGTGATCAGCGCAGGCACGGCCTCAACCGAAAACCCGGTTGCCGCATCCAAATGTTTCGACACGTCGCTTAGTTGCGGTACGCAATCGGAAGGCAGCTGGAGAAGATCAAGACCATCCAAAAATGCCTGGCACACGCGTCCGGGGAGAATTTTTTCTTGGCGCACCAAAAGATCCTGCCAGACAGCGTTTTCCTCCGCGTCATAAGCGATACTTCCAGCTGCGTCAGGTGACTTTGATTGATAGCTTTGAGTCTTCATGCCGATCGGGATTGAACTCTATTAAAACGACCCCCGACGAAGACCTTTTGGCCCACTACAATTGAGTTTGCCCTTATTTTATTTAGGTATTGTTAATTTGCACAATTTCAAGATCCGCCTCCGATGAGGGGGCTCCCCTTGCTGCGTTGATCCAAATCCAACACATGCCCGGCAAGGTATAAGGATCCACAAATCAATACGCGACCCCCTTGGTATTCCTCCGCCAGATGTTGGAGCGCAGCCACAAGGGAGGCTTGAGGCAAAGCCTTGACACCCAAGGCCCCTGCTTTCTGCGCCGCCTCCTCAGCGGAAAGGCTATTAGGCTCTCCGGGGATCGCGATGCACTGCACGGATTGGACCTGACCGACAATGGGCGCCAAGAAATCTTCAGCCGCCTTGGTGTTTAACATACCAAAGATCACATACACGGAAGGGTCGGACGTGCCGGCAACAAAGTCTGCAAGTGCTTGTCCCGCCGCCGCATTATGACCGCCATCCAACCACAGATCCCAGGACCCGGACCCTAAAAGGGCGCGCAGGTTGCCGTTATTCAAGCGTTGAAGCCGACCTGGCCAAGTGGCCTCTTGCAAGCCGCGCTCGATTGCTCGGTGATCGAGTGCGAACTCATTCAACTTGCTCAAACAAGCAACCGCGGTTGCCGCGTTGATTAGTTGATGACCCCCCGGCAATGCCGGCGGGGGAAATTGCCCCCGCAAACAACCCGATTCAAATTCAAAACCCTTATCCGATGCTTCAAACCTCCAATCGCGCCCCGCACAAAAAAGGGGGGCGCCAACTGCTTCGGCTTTTTGCACCAAAACCTCTAAAGCCTCGTCAGACTGAGGCGCTATGACCGCGGGGACATCCGCCTTTAAGATGCCGGCTTTTTCACCCGCTATGTCCCGGAGGGTTGGACCCAAATATTGCGTGTGATCGATTGAGATCGGGGTAATCACACAAAGCTGCGGCCGGGCAACCACGTTAGTAGCATCCAAGCGACCCCCCAATCCGGTTTCCAAAAGCAATGTATCGCCGGGATCCCAGGCAAAAGCCAACAAGGCGGCAACTGTCGTGATTTCGAAAAAGGTGATTGGCCGGCCTTGATTGACCGCCTCGCAGTGTTCTAGCAACTCAACCAGAAAAGCCTCGTCGATGAGACCCGGTCCCATGCGCACACGCTCGTGAAAGCGCACCAGGTGCGGTGAGGAATAAACCTGAACTCTATGGCCGGCCGCCTCTAGAGCAGCCCGCAGGAAAGCAATGGTAGATCCCTTGCCGTTAGTTCCCGCCACATGAACAACCGGTGGCAACTTTTGTTCCGGATGACCCAGAGCCGCCAAGAGATCGAAGACCCGGTCCAGGCTTAAGTCGATGATCTTCGGATGGAGCTTGATCAAGCGCTCCAAAACGGCGCCGCTTCCGGACTCACGACCCTCGTTCGTCAAATCCGGCCACTCCGTCAGGACGATGCTGTGGGTGCCGTTTCCGCGGCGTCCACGTCTTCCACAATCTCAGCGTCTTGAATGGCCTCGGCGTTTTCCTTGAGGGGAATCACCTTCCCACTGGGCGCCTTTTCCAGCAGCAGGCGCAAAACGCCAATCAGCTTATCCCGCATTTCGGCACGGCTCACCACCATATCGACCATGCCGTGCTCCAGCAGATATTCGGACCGCTGAAAGCCAGGCGGCAAGGTCTCGCGGATGGTTTCCTGAATGACCCTTTGACCCGCAAAGCCGATGATTGCCCCCGGTTCGGCAAGAGCGATATCACCGAGCATGGCAAAGGAGGCCGTCACGCCTCCGGTGGTCGGATCGGTCAGGATCACGATGTAGGGCAACTTCGCATCCCTCACCATGTTCACCGCGACGATTGAACGCGGCATCTGCATAAGCGAAAGAATGCCCTCTTGCATGCGCGCACCGCCCGAGGAGGGGATGACGATCATGGGGGCCTCCTGAAGGACCGCAAGGCGAGCGGCGGCCAACAGGCCTTCTCCTACCGCGGTCCCCATGGAACCGGCCATAAAGTTAAAATTGAACCCGGCAATCACGATCGGCATGCCGCCCATCTTGCCATGGGCCACGAGGATCGCTTCGTCTTCCTTGCTTTGGTTGTAAGCGTCCTTCAGGCGCTCTCCATAGCGTTTGCGGTCCTTAAATTTCAGTGGATCCTGAGGGGTCTCCGGCAACTCGATGGTTACAAACTCGCCGTCATCGAACAGGAGTTCCATGCGCCGGCGAGCGGTGATGCGCAGGTGATGGTTGCAGTGGGGGCAAACCCTTAAATTGGCATCCAACTCACGATGAAAAATCATCTGGCCGCACGAGGCGCACTTTTCCCAAAGGTCGTCGGGCACATCCCGCTTGGTCACCAGCGCCTGAATTTTGGGCCGGACGTAGTTTGTAATCCAGTTCATGGGCTCTTTTGTCTCCTCCGAACTTTCAGGCCGCCCAAAATAGACTCCCTAAAGGTCTATCCAGCTGCCAAAAAATCCCGCTAACCCCCACTGTGACCCGATTTGACCCCATTTGCCAAGTCCTCGACCAGGGAGAGAACGCTGGAGGTCACATCGCCGCTTGGCAGGCCCTGATCATCCAGACCGGCCTTCACCCTGTCAACAAGGGCAGAGCCCACCACAGCCGCATCGGCAATCGAGGCCACCTCGGCCGCCTGCGAGGGTTCGCGAATGCCAAAGCCGACAGCGATTGGCAGGTCCGTGTGGGCCCTTAGGCGGACGACAGCCTCGGAAACGGCTTCCCTGCTAGCGGCCTTGGTGCCCGTGATGCCCATGATCGATACGTAGTAAACAAAACCGCTGGCATGGTTCAGGACCTTTTCCAGCCGGGCATCGTCCGAGGTGGGCGTGGCCAATCGGATCCAGTGCAGCCCGGCGTCCCGCGCGGGCAAGCAAAGCTCCCCATCCTCCTCCGGCGGCAGGTCAACAATGATCAAACCGTCCACACCGGCGCGCGCCGCGTCTTGCAAAAAATCATCCACCCCATAGCGATAGATGGGATTGTAGTAGCCCATCAAGATCACCGGGGTGTCCTGATCTTGCTGGCGAAAGTCCGCCACCATCTCGACGGTCTTGCGCAGGGTCATCCCTGCCTTTAAGGCCCGCAACGACGACGCCTGAATGGAAGGGCCGTCCGCCATGGGGTCGGAAAAGGGCATGCCCAGCTCTATGATGTCCGCACCGGCCGCCGGCAATCCAAAAAGGATCTCTCGCGAGTACTCCGGGTTGGGATCCCCAGCGGTCAAGAAGGTTACAAATCCGCCTCGACCCGCTTTTTTGAGGACGGCGAAACGCGCCGGCAAGCGGTCCGGGTTCAAATAGGATTCACTCATGGTCGCCCCCTAAATCTCGACGCCCAAGGCTTCGGCGACGGTGAAAACGTCCTTGTCGCCCCGACCGCACAGGTTCATCACCAAGAGGTGCTCCCGATCCAATGTGGGCGCCAGCTTGCGCACATAAGCCAAAGCGTGGGCCGGCTCCAGGGCCGGAATAATGCCTTCAACCCGCGAGCAGAGCTGGAAAGCCTCCAAGGCTTCCTGATCGGTGGCCGACACATAATTAACCCGCCCCAATTCGTGCAGCCAGCTGTGTTCCGGCCCGATGCCCGGGTAATCCAAACCCGCCGAGATTGAGAAGGCGTCTTCGATCTGGCCATCGTCGTTTTGCAGGAGGTAGGTCCGATTGCCGTGCAGCACGCCGGGCTGTCCGCCGGTGAGCGAGGCTGCGTGCTCGCCCGTATCGACGCCGCGCCCCGCCGCTTCAACGCCATAGATCTCAACCTCCTGGTCGTCCAGGAAGGGGTGGAAAAGACCCATGGCATTCGAGCCGCCGCCAATACAGGCCACCAGGCTATCGGGCAGACGACCCTCGGCCTCCATGATTTGCTCGCGAACCTCCCGGCCGATGATGGATTGAAAGTCCCGCACCATGGAAGGATAGGGATGGGGTCCGGCAACGGTGCCGATGATGTAGAAGGTATTTTCCACATTGGCGACCCAGTCGCGCAGACCATCGTTCATGGCATCTTTTAAGGTACCAGTACCGCTTGTCACGGCGCGAACCTCGGCCCCCAAAAGGCGCATGCGAAAGACATTCGGCGCCTGGCGCTCGATATCCGTCTGGCCCATGTAGATGACGCAAGGCAGATTAAAAAGAGCACAAAAGGTTGCGGTGGCCACACCGTGCTGGCCGGCCCCCGTCTCTGCGATGATGCGGGTTTTGCCCATGCGCCGTGCCAAGAGGATCTGTCCGAGAACGTTATTGGCCTTGTGAGATCCGGTGTGGTTCAGCTCATCCCGCTTGAAATAAATCTTCGCGCCACGGCCCGGCCCACCGCCCAGTTCGTCAGAGAGGCGTTCCGCGAAATAGAGGGGGCTGGGGCGACCCACATAATGCTTGGCGTAATAATCGAATTCGGCTTGAAAGCTCGGGTCCGCCGTCGCCTCGTTATAGGCTTTTTCTACGGCCAAGATGAGCGGCATTAAGGTCTCTGCCACATAGCGGCCACCGAAAATACCGAAATGACCTTGCTCATCGGGCCCGGTTCGAAAGGAATTAGGGCGTTCCATGACTCCACTCATTTTTAGCTTTTGTGACTATCGAATTGGCGCGGACTCTGCCCCATTCCCGGCCTTGCCGCAATGGAGAGAATTGTCACCCCGACAAGGTTTTTCAAGCCTTTGCGTCGGGCATGCGCGGCTTACAACGTCCTCGCTTTAGCAAGAAAATCGGCAATCATTTGTACCGATTTCACCCCCCGAGACTCTTCCACGCCCGAGGAAACATCAATCGTCTCGGCGCCTGAGATCCGCACCGCTTCAGCCATATTCGCGGTCGTCAGCCCACCGGCCAACATCCAAGATAGAGGCCAGTTCCGGCCGGCCAGAAGCGTCCAATCAAAGGTGATAGCATTGCCGCCCGGCAGGCTATGCGGGCCCGGCGCCGGCGCTTTGGCATCAAACATCAAGCGGTCCACCACCGGCAAATAGGATGCAACGCTCTGGAGGTCTTCGGAGCCAGCGACACTTAGGACCTTCATCACCGGCAACCCGAATGTCTTGCGAATCTCAGCAGCTCGTGCTGGCGTTTCCGCGCCATGAAGCTGAAGCAGGTCCATGTCGGCCCGATCCAAAATTTCCCCAATCAGGCGATCGTCCGGATCCACCAGGACCGCCACCTTACCCACATGAGGCGGCACCAAGGGGGCAAGATCGCCCGCATGCGCGGCTGATACGTAGCGCGGACTTTTGGGAAAAAAATTAAAGCCCACCCAGCGAGTCCCGCCGTCGCAAGCCGCCGTGACTGTCTCGGCCGTGGACAGTCCGCAAATTTTCACCTCAACCGTCATCGCGATCCCCGTCCCAAGGCACAGGCGCGGTCGGTGCATCGGGAATCCAACCGGTGGAATGGCGAAAAGCAGTGGAAAACAATCCGGTCCACAAGGCGATCAATAGATAGTTGATCACCAGACTGACAAAGGGCAGCCCGACCAAGAGAGCGCTCACGAAAAAAACCGGAAGGGAAATCGCGAAAAAGACCACGATCAGCCGAAAGCCCTGGCCCCGTGTGTGGCGCCAGGCGTCCCCGACGCCGTAGCTTTCGTCGGCGGCGATGGCGGGAAAGACGAAGCTGATCCGCAAAAAGAGAAAAAGAGCGAGGAAGCCCCAAACCGACATGGCCCCAAGCAAGGGTAAGGCTCCCGCAGCAACCTGGGGATCAATTTGATCCGGTGTGGTGCCGGCGAGGACCGCATTGAAGTAGGGTTCCGCCGCCGGATACCAGATCGCCAAAATTCCAAAAACCGGCAAGGCCCAAGCGATGTTCACCGCCAAGAGGGTCAGCAACATACGGGTATGCCGACGATGCCAATGGGGCATGAGGCTGGGCGGCTCTTGATCTGCGCCAAAAAGGACCAGGCGATGCCACGCCGTGGTAAAGAGGGCATAGGGCACAGCGCTGAGCAGCTGCAGAGCCAAAAACTCCAAGGAAAAGCCGAGCTCTGCCCCGCCGGTGTCCGGCAGCGAATCATTGGTGAAAATGAAGCCGGAAAAGGCGATGCTAAGACCGATGCTCAGCAGAATGGGGAAAAACAGCGCCTTGGGGAAATGGCGCAGGTTGTCAAAAAGACTCCTGTAGGCCTTGGAAAAGGTCTCACCAATGGGAAGGCCCCGCAGGGCTTGTTGTGGGGGGATATGGCTCATATCACGTCCGCTTACTCAGAATCCAATTCATAAAGACCCAAGTCATGCTTGATTTCCTGGGCTGCGGCCACCGGATCAGCAGCCCCTGTTATGGGGCGGCCGATCACCAGGACGCTGGCGCCAGCATCCAAGGCTTGGCGAGGAGTCATGACACGCTTTTGGTCACCGGCGTCTGATCCCGCCGGTCGGATGCCCGGCACCACCAGGTGAAACTCATCGCCGCAGACTTTGCGGATGGCCTCAATCTCCCGGGGAGAGCAGACCACGCCATCAATGCCGCTGTCTTGCGCCAATTGGGCCAAGCGAAGCACCATCTCATCGGCCGATCCGGTAAAGCCCACATCCTGCATATCCCGATCCGATAAACTGGTAAGAACGGTCACCGCAACCACTTTCGGCCGCGGGCATCCGACAGCTCCGGCCGCTTCTTCAGCCGCTTGGGCGGCCGCTTCCATCATGGCCCGGCCGCCGCCGGCGTGAATGGTAAGCAATCGAGGCTGTAGACCAACCGCCGCCCGAACCGCGCCGGCGACCGTGTTCGGGATGTCGTGGAATTTCAGATCCAAAAACAAGGCCGCGTCCCCGACAGTGTCTCGCACCGCGGCCGGGCCCAAGCTGGTAAAAAACTCCTTACCGATCTTGATGCCACCCACATGGGGCACCAGGGCTATCGCCAGGGCCCGAGCCATAGCCTGATCCGGGGTATCGATCGCTACAAAAACCGGGTTCGACGCAACCGTCATAATCCAAAACTCACCCTTCTGAGCCTGCCAGAGACAAGAGCTTTGCCGACGGCCACCCAAGAACCCAACAAAGCGAAGGAACCTAGAGCCAAGCCGTCAGCAAAATTTAGGCACGTTATGATCCGATGGAGATAATTTCGCAAGGACCCGATTCTCACTGGTCGGGGCCGCGATCCCGCTTCCTAGGCGCCAGACGATACGGCCGGAAGTCCGGCGGTTTCAGGACCGTCGGTGCCCTTAGACGACTGCTTCTTTAAGCGATCGTTCTCCCGAGACAGAGCCTGAGCCTCGTGGCGGGCGTGGCGCGCGTTGGAGCGGGCCCGTCCGGCCGAAAGCCAGGCCACCAAGCCCCCCAGCAAAAAGCCGACCAGAAGGGACAAAAGGACAATGAGATAAACCGGCGCGGGGACAGTCAAACCAAAAGGCCAGAGATCGATCGTCGCTGATTGCTGGTTGGCCAGCGCAAAGACCACGATCACGATGGTCAATGGCAAAGAAATAATCCAAAGAACATATTTCATCGGATTGTCCGCATTCCCTTTAGCAGTGTTTCCCAAAGCGACGCCTCAAAAAAGGCCGCTCCAAGCTGCTTCCCAATGACTTCGTCACGACCACTCCACCCCTATTAAAGGTGGCCGCAGAGGAGTCTTTTATTCACCGCCACTATTCAATCGCTCGCGCAGATGCTTTCCGGTTTTGAAAAAAGGAATATGCTTTTCCGAAACCTGAACGGCGTCGCCGGTGCGCGGATTGCGACCAACGCGGGCGTCTCGCTTTTTCACCGAAAAAGCACCAAATCCGCGCAGCTCGACCCGGTCACCGCGGGCCAAAGCAGCGGAGATTTCGTCAAAAATCGTTGAGATAATACGCTCCACATCTCTGTGATAGAGGTGGGGATTAAGATCGGCAATATGCTGAATGAGCTCAGATTTCGTCATCTTTCCTATCCCTGCCACGCCCGGGCCGACTCCCCCATTGCTTTGGCGAACCCCCCTTGGCGACGATTAAATCTGTGCCTTTCTGCGGCTCCGGTTCAAATCTCGCACCTTTTCCAGGCGCTTATTTCCCTTTGCCTATGGGAAGGCTTTAAATCGGCAACCATTTTTGTGTCTTTTAAGGTGCCAGAGCCATGCAAAAGCGTCAAGGATAACCCTTTCAGAATAAAGGAATTTTTAAATCGGACTCCGAGAAGCTCATGGTCCCGCCAGCGAGCAAAAAAGCCCGGCCTTTCAGCCGGGCTCCTTTGGCAGGGCCTCTTGAGGCCCAACTTATCTGGACAAGGTTATTTACTCTTATCCTCCTCCTCGGCCGGCGCCTCAGCCTCGGCTTCGGAATCAGCCTTAGATTCGGTGTCGGAACCATCCTGGCCCGCACTATCATCAGATGCCTCAGCCGCCTCTGATTCGGCGGCTTCCGCAGCCTGCTCTTCGGCTGGGCTTTCTTCAGGAGTGCTCTCGGCCTCACGCTCCTGAGCCGCCTTGCTAAAGGCCGCTCCCAAGATATCGCCCAGGCTGGCCCCTGATTCCGATGACCCGTATTCCGCAACTGCTTCTTTTTCCTCGGCAATTTCACGCTGCTTGATGGACAGTGAGATTTTGCGGGTTTTCGAATCGATGGTCGTGATGCGGGCATCCAGCTTTTCGCCGACCGCAAAACGATCGGGCCGCTGCTCGCTGCGGTCCCTGGATAATTCAGATTTGCGGATAAAGCCGATCGCACCGTCGCTCAGCTGAACCTCGATGCCGTTGTCCTGAACCTGATGCACGGTACAGGTGACCACGGCACCTTTTTTCAGGTTTTGCGCCGCGCCTTCGAAGGGGTCGTCCTCCAGTTGCTTGATACCCAGACTGATGCGTTCTTTTTCCACATCAACGTCCAGCACCTTTACTTTGACCATGTCGCCCTTGTTGTGTTCCTTAACCGCTTCCTCGCCGGGCAGATGCCAATCCAGATCGGAAAAGTGCACCATCCCGTCGATGTCGCCAGGCAAGCCGACAAAAAGACCGAATTCGGTGATGTTTTTGATTTCGCCGTCGATCTCGCTGCCAACGGGATAGTTTTCCACAAAGGCGTCCCAGGGGTTCGCACCGCATTGCTTCAGACCCAGGCTGATGCGCCGCTTTTGCTGATCCACATCCAGAACCATGACTTCCACTTCTTGTGACGTGGAAACGATTTTGCCCGGGTGAACATTTTTCTTGGTCCAGCTCATTTCCGAGACGTGAACCAGGCCTTCGATACCGGCCTCCAGCTCCACAAAGGCACCGTAGTCGGTAATGTTGGTGACCCGACCCATGAACTTGGCGCCGATGGGATACTTCGCCGAGACGCCTTCCCAGGGGTCGGCCTCCAACTGCTTCATGCCCAGGCTGATGCGCTGGGTCTCCGAGTTGAAGCGAATGACCTGCACGTCCACCTGCTGGCCGATGGTGAGGCTTTCACTGGGGTGATTGATCCGCTTCCAGGAGATGTCCGTGACGTGCAACAGGCCGTCCACGCCGCCCAGATCCACGAAGGCGCCGTAGTCGGTGATGTTCTTGACCACGCCCTGCAGCACCTGGCCCTCTTTGAGGTTGGCCACCAGTTCGGATCGCTGTTCGGCGCGAGTCTCTTCCAACACCGCTCGCCGTGAGACCACGATGTTGCCCCGCGAGCGATCCATTTTAAGGATCTGGAAGGGCTGTGGCGAGCCCATGAGCGGGCCCACGTCACGTACGGGGCGAATGTCCACCTGGCTGCCGGGCAAGAATGCCACCGCGCCGGAAAGGTCGACCGTGAAACCACCCTTCACCCGACCGAAAATCACGCCGGTGACCCGCTGGTTATCGTTGAAGGCTTTTTCAAGCTGGGTCCAAGCCTCTTCACGGCGCGCCTTGTCACGGCTGAGCATGGCCTCGCCGTTCTTGTTTTCCATACGCTCTAGGTAGACTTCGACCTCATCGCCGACCTTCAACTCCGGAATTTGGCCGGCTTCAGAGAATTCCTTCAAGGGCACCCGGCCCTCGGATTTCAGTCCCACATCAATCAGGGCTGCGTCACCCTCAATGGAGACAATGGTCCCTTTGAGGACCGTTCCCTCTAGGCGCGAGGAATGGCCGAGGGATTCATCAAGCAGGGCAGCGAAGCTCTCGCCCCCCATGTCAAAAGATTCAGTCGCCGTTTCTGGCATCGATCGTTTTCCTTCTCAAAATTGACGTTTCGGGCCGGGCGGTTGGCTCCGCCGGTCTTGCTTCGAAGCTCCGGATGCGGGGCCAACAGGATACCGCCCCTTTTTCCGGAAAACACCAAAGCCAATTTTTACCCCGGACTATCGCCGGTTGGTTTTCCCTCTCTTCAACGAAAAGCCAAATTTTAGGCTTTTCCAAATCCACACTTTTTACGAATTACAAAGGACCTCAAGGGGCATTCTTGGCCTTTTGCCATCGCCCAACGATGCTCATGGCCACCTCAAAGGCAGCGTCTATTCCCAGTTCACTGCTGTCCAGAAGGACCGCATCCCGGGCTGGCATCAAGGGCGCCGTTTCCCGCTCGCTGTCGCGACGGTCGCGCTCCTTAAGATTCTGCAAAACGCGCGCGTATATAGACTCCTCGCCCCGCGCAATCAACTCTTTATGACGCCGGTCGGCACGGGCCTCGACACCGGCGGTCACAAAAATTTTAATGTCCGCGTCGGGACAGACCACGGTGCCGATATCCCGCCCATCCAATACCGCCCCTTTAAATCCTTCTGGCGGTCTTCGAGCAAAGTTCCGCTGAAAGTGAAGCAGAGCCTCCCGCACCTCGGGAATAACCGCGACCATAGAGGCGGCCTGCCCGACAGCCTCGTCCCGCAAATCCGTCCGGTCCAAATCCTCAGCCGTCAGGCGCCGAGCCACCTCCAGCGCCTGCAGACGGTCCTGCGGATCACCGCCCGCGGCCAGCAGTTTGGCGCCAACAGCCCGATAGATGGCTCCTGTATCCAGATGGGCCAGTTGTAATTCCGCGGCCAAGCGCCGGGCCAGGGTTCCCTTACCGGCAGCAACCGGCCCATCCACGGCGATTATCATGACTCGCGCTCTTTGCCGGGCATCGATCCCGGGGCCGATGATCCCGATGGAACTCGCAAGTCCGCCCCGGCCCCATTCAAAAGGTCTGCAAAACCTGGAAAGGACGTATCAATCGGGCTCCCGTCATCAACGGTCACCGGCCGATCCGCCGCACAGCCCAGGACCAGAAAGCTCATGGCGATGCGATGATCCAAATGACTGGCGACCTGACCGCCGCCGTGGGGCCGGCCCGCCCGCCCGCGATTGCCGCTACCGGTCACCGTTAAGCTGTCCGCCCCCTCCTCAACCTCAACCCCGCAGGCTGCCAAGCCTTGGGCCATCACGGCCAAACGATCGCTTTCCTTGACCCGCAGCTCACCCAAGCCCTCCATGATCGTGGGGCCAGCAGCCGCAGCCGCAGCCACGGCCAGGATGGGATATTCGTCGATCATCGAGGGAGCCCGCTCCGCCGGCACGTGAACCCCATGCAACGCCGAAGCCCTGACCCGGATGTCTGCTACCGGCTCGCCCCCTTGCAATCGCTGGTTCTCAAAACTCAGGTCGGCGCCCATTTCTTGCAACGTGGTGAAAAGGCCAATTCGGAGCGGATTCACGCCGACACCGGGCAAAACCAGCTCAGACCCCGGTAACAGCAAGGCCGCCACAATCGGGAAGGCCGCAGAGGAAGGATCAGCCGGCACATGGATCTTTTGCGGCACCAATTCGGGCTGCCCGACCAGGCGGATGCGGCGGGCCTCCGGTCCCAGCCCGGCCAGGAGGCTGTCAGCTGGGTCGGTATCCTCACTCACGGCCGCACCATCCACGCGAGCCCCAAAATGAGCCAACATGATCTCAGAGTGGTCACGGCTGGGCCGCGGTTCGATCACCTCGGTGATACCAGGCGCATTCAAGCCCGCGAGCAGAACCGCTGACTTCACTTGGGCCGAGGCAATAGGCAGCCGATAGCGTACAGGCATAGGGCTCTCGCTGCCGCACACCATGACCGGTAGCCGATTGCCGCTGCGGGCAAAAAACCGGGCGCCGATTTCACTCAAAGGATCAATCACCCGAGCCATGGGCCGCGACCGCAGGGACCCGTCACCGGTTAGAACAGCCTTAATGGGATGACTGGCCAACAGACCCAGCAGCAAACGGGCAGCGGTCCCGGAGTTGCCCATATCCAGCACATCTTCGGGTTCACCCAGCGCCCCGACACCTCGGCCCCAGATCCGCCAAACACCGTCCGCGCCGCGCTCTACCTCGGCCCCCAATGCGGTCATGGCTTTAGCCGTGCAGAGGACATCCTCTCCCTCAAGCAAGCCAGAAACTTCCGTACAGCCCGCGGCCAAGGCACCCAACATTAGTGCCCGGTGAGATATGGACTTGTCTCCCGGCACCCTTATGGTACCCGAAAGCGTCCCGCAGGGGTGGGCAGTAATAGGTGTCACAGCCAAGGATTTCCCAAGAAAAATCGAGCTCAATCTAAGCCCTAGGTATGGGTCATGACCCGGTTCCTTGCAACGAGAATTTCGCCGCCACCAAAAAGGCGCACGCCCGGTGATTCCTCCAATACCGTCTTTGCCCCGACGAAATTTGAAGCCCGGCAAGCCAGCGGTTGTTGGGAGACTTTGCAAATCCGCATTTTGTGGCCGATTTGGATCAATTACCTTTTGACAGCGCGGTCTGATCGTGGCAATTGCCTCGCCGTTTTCAAATGTGCGGAGATCGGTCAGTGGCAAAACCGGAGTGGGGCACCAAACGCAGCTGCCAGAGTTGCGGGGCCAAATTCTACGACCTCAAACGCAATCCTATTGCTTGTCCGTCCTGCGGCACCCGCTTCGACCCGGAAGCTCTCCTGAAATCCCGGCGTGGCCGATCCACCCCGGCTCCTAAGGCGGCCCCGAAGGTGGTGGCTGCTAAGGAAGAAAGCGACGAGATTCTTGAGTCATCCGATGACGAGTTGGACGATACGGTCGAGGCCGGCGACGACGATCTCTTGGTGGATGACGACATGGACGGCGACGAGGGTATCGGCGAGGTCGTGCGTGGGCCGGAGAAGGAAGAAACCTGATCGAGCGGTGCGGCTCAACAGGGCAGGCCGAATCGTCAGCTCCTCAGTCATTGCGGGTCACAGAGCTTGATATCATTGCGGTGTGAAGGAAGAGGGAGTTTTCTCTTGCCTTGAGAGGCACGGCTTCATATCTTCCCGCCGTCGGTGCGGACCGCAGGGTCAAAAAACCTTACCGGTCTCCCCGTCCCAACCAAAAAAGGGGCCGTAGCTCAGTTGGGAGAGCGCTACAATGGCATTGTAGAGGTCAGGGGTTCGATTCCCCTCGGCTCCACCAAGAGCGTTTCGCAAGGCGACGCTCCTCCCATCCTTTTAGCCGCCCATCCTTTTAGCCGCCCATCCTTTTAGCCGCCCATCGTTTTAGCCGCCCATCGTTTTAGCCGCCCATCGTTTTAATTGGCGGCTGGGCGTCAATATTTTCAAAGAAATGACCATAGCCTTCTAGGTCCAAGGTTGCTGCGGTTTGGCACCCCAAATCCCCGGTTTGTTTTCAGATCTTCAGTCGCAAAATAGGCGTCGTACTTCGATTCGCAAGGACGGTAAAAGTTCCGCTTCGAACCAAGGGTTCTTTTTGATCCAGGCCGTGTTGCGCCAGCTGGGATGGGGCAGGGGCAAAAATCGCGGTCCATATTCGGCCCAATGGCGAACCGTTTCAGTCAAGGATCCCTTGCGGGCTTTTCCCAAGTAGCGCTTTTGAGCATACTGGCCGATTAACAGCGTCACCTCGATCCCCGGCAGGTTTTCCAGCAAGGGCTGGTGCCACAGGGGGGCACATTCAGGCCGGGGCGGTTTGTCGCCGCCGCGGACATCTACTCCTGGATAGCACAGCCCCATGGGCATGATGGCAATGCGATCTTCATCGTAAAAGAGGTCCTTATCGATTTGTAGCCAGTCCCGTAGGCGATCGCCGGAGCGATCATCCCAGGGCACACCGCTTTTATGCACCCTTGTGCCTGGGGCCTGGCCGATTATCAAAAGACGAGCACCAGGACGCATGCGCACCACGGGACGCGGCCCCAAGGGCAGATGGGCTTCGCACAGCCGGCAGGCCCGCGCCGCCTGCAAGACCTCTTCCAAAGCCCCACTCATAAGAGCCGGCCCTCTCCGGGCCCGGCCTTACCGGCGGCGAGCACCCTGTCCACAAAGAAGGGCACCACCTCGCTTGCCGGCCCATAATGGCGTTCGGCAAAAAGGGAATGACCCTCGGAAGGCTCCAGGTTCAGCTCGACCGTATGGGCACCCACCGCCTGAGCTTCTTGAACAAAGCCCGCGGCCGGATAAACCGTCCCCGAGGTTCCGATGGAGACGAAGAGGTCGCAGCTGGCAAGCGCCTGGAAAATCTCCTCCATTTGAAAGGGCATCTCACCGAACCAAACCACGTTCACCCGCAAGGTACCTGCCCGCTGACAAGCGGGGCAGGCCGTTTCCAGCGTTAGATCCTCCCGCCAATCGACAACCTGGCCGCAGGCCGTGCAGCGCGCCTTCAAAAGCTCACCGTGCATGTGGATCAGGCTTTGAGAGCCGGCGCCCTCGTGCAAATTGTCGATATTTTGAGTAACCAGCAGCATCTCGCCTGGCCAATGTTGCTCCAAGCAGGCCAGGGCCTTGTGAGCCGGGTTGGGGGCGATTGCCGGATCCAGCAATCCCCGCCGCCGGAAATTGTAAAATTCATGGACTCGCGCTGGGTCCTTGGTGAAGGCCTCGGGCGTGGCCACATCTTCCAAACGCACTTGCGCCCAAATACCGCCCGGGTCCCGAAAGGTCTCCAGGCCGGACTCGCGGGAGATCCCGGCGCCGGTGAGGACAACGATGGCGCCCGCGGCGGAAATCTCGTTACGGGGAAGATATTGGCTTTCTTGCGGCATGGCGAGACGAATGATAGAGGAGAGGCGTACCAGGTTCCAGCACCTGCCGATGGTCCGGGGATAGGTTCCTTTTCACCGCCGGGCGCAAAAGAGGAGGTCTCAACCATGAAAGACGGCGGCAAAATCATCAAGGTCTTGATGGTCTGCACCGGCAACATCTGCCGCTCGCCCACCGCCGAGGCCGTTTTGCGCCACAAACTGGCGGAAATGGGCATGGCGACCCAGGTGGAAGTGGATTCCGCCGCCACTCACGACTATCACACGGGAAGCAGCCCCTCCCAACACGCGGTCGATTGCGGGCACGAGCGCGGCTATGACCTAAAACCCATTCGGGCACGGCGTTTGCAAGCTGCCGACTTCACCGACTTCGATCTGATCTTAGGCATGGATCAAGGGCATATGTCCTTGCTGACCCGCCGCCGTCCCGAAAAGGGGACAGCCCAAGTTGCCCTCTTCCTGCACTACGCCCAAGGGCGCGAAGCGGATGTACCGGATCCCTATTATGGGGGTCGTCAGGATTACGTGGACACCTTAAGTCTTATTGAATCCGCAATGCCTGGTTTGATCTCCAATTTGCAGCGAGACTTTTTTTGATCACATCCGCGCTCAACCCAAAAGAGACGCTGGACGAAGCGCTTACATCAGCGCTGGGGCAACGCCCCCAGCGGCGTAGTCCCCTTTATGGTGGATGCGTTGCCCAGGTTTATCGCCTGGATATGGTAGATGGCAGTTCTCTGGTCGCCAAGTGGTCACCTTCCGGTGGCCTGGCGGTAGAAGGGGCGATGTTGTCTCACCTATTGGAAAAGACCGCTTTGCCAGTTCCTCGCGCAATCTATTGTAGTGACATCTTACTTATAATGGAGTTTGTGCCGAACGGCGGCAGCCTTGACGCCATGGGGGAAGAGGGCGCGGCGGAACAATTGGCTGGCCTGCACCAAATTACGGCGACGGCCTTCGGCTTTGAATGGGATACGGTGATCGGCATGCTGCCCCAGCCCAATCCATGGCAAGATAACTGGGCGGCCTTTTATCGGGATCAACGCCTTTTGGTCATGGGGCGGATTGCGTTGAATTCGGGTCGGATTGAAAAAGGCCTCTTTGGCAAATTGGAAAAACTCTGCGGCAAGATCGACGAATTTTTGCCGGCACACCCTAAAGCTTCCCTGACACATGGAGACATTTGGTCCGGCAACCTGCTCTGCAGGAACGGTCGAGTGGCCGCCTATATCGATCCGGCCATCTATTTCGCCGACCGGGAAGTTGAGCTGGCTTACCTGGAGTTCCTCTCCACCTTCGGAGCCGCCTTCTTTGAGCGCTACCACGCCCTTTTCCCCATCGACCCGGACTACCGAGAGGCCCGGCGCGATCTCTATCAGATCTTTCCCCTCCTGGTGCACTGCCAGATCTGCGGCGGCGGCTACCCTCCTCAAACAGAGGCGATCATCGATCGCTATATATAGGCGGCGCTCGCGCTAACGGGCGGCCTTAGAGGATAATGGGCTTCGGGGTGATAAACGGCTCCCTCGCTGCCAAGTTGACTTGAGAACAAACAAAATTCGCTCACCTGGAAGACCTGACTGGTGAAGAGAGCGTTCTGGGTCAAGTAGGCGGCGAGGCGCTCACCGGGATGTTGCTTGAAACGAGCCAAGGTTACATGGGGCTTGAATTTGCGGGTCTCCGGCGGCTGACCCGACCGTTGCACGCCCTGTTCCACCTTTGCCTGAAGGTGCGCGAGACCCTCGCTGGAGCGAACCCCGGCCCACAGCGCACGAAGCGACCGCCGATCACCGAACTGCCCCAGGCCGTGCAGTTGGAGGTCAAAGGCCGGCGGTGCAATGCCGCTTAGCACAGAGTCAATGTCTGCCCCGTCATGGCGGCCCACTTCGCCAATGAACCGCAGGGTAAGATGGTAGTTTTCCGGCACCACCCAGCGGGCCCCCGGCAAGCCACTGGCTAGTTTTTCAAGCTGCCACCGCACCTCGTCGGGCAGGGCCAATCCCACGAATAAGCGCATGGAAAGCTCGCACCTCCCCCCACCGTTCCAAATTGCCGTCAGTAAGACGTCCCTTAACCCTCAGGGCCGTCAGGGGCAAGGATAAGTGTATATTTTGTGGGCTTCTTCGATGGCCTCAAGAACCTCCGATGATAACACCACATCGGCGGCGGCAACACCGTTCTTGAGCTGAGCCATGGTCGTGGCACCGATGATGGCGCTGGTCATGAAGGCCTTACCCAAACAATAGGCAACCGCCATCTGGCAAGGGTCAAGACCATGCTCTTTGGCAATACCCATGTAGGCCTGTATGGCCTTTTGGGCATGCTCGCTAGCATAGCGTTTATTGTGAGGCCAAAGGGTCATGCGTGCCCCTTCCGGCCGCTTGCCGTCCAGATACTTCCCGCTTAAAGCACCGGCAGCTTGAGGCGCATAGGCCAGAAGCCCCACGTTCTCACGGATCGACACTTCCGCCATGCGGGTCTCGAAACTGCGGTTGAGCAAGCTATAGGGGTTCTGGATCGAGGCCATGCGCGGCCCCAGGCCGGCCTCGGCCAGGGCGATAAATTTCATCACGCCCCAGGGGTTTTCATTGGACACCCCCACGGTGCGGACCTTGCCCGCCTTGACCAGGTCGTCCAAAGCCGCAAGAGACTCCTCAAGGGGCGTCATATCTTCTTCCGGTTGGGGCTCGAAGGCCAATTTGCCGAAAGTATTGGTGGCGCGGTCCGGCCAATGGAGCTGATAGAGGTCGATGTAGTCGGTGCGAAGGCGTTTCAAGGAGGTCTCGGCAGCAGCCAAGATATGCTCCCGATTATGCCGGGTTTTGCCACCCCGGATATAGGAAAAGCTGCCGGGGCCGATGACCTTGGTCGCGATGATCATTCGGTCCCGGTTATTCCGCTCGGCCATCCAATTGCCGATAATTTCCTCGGTTCGGCCATAGGTCTCGGCGGATTGGGCGATAGGATACATTTCGGCCGTATCGATGAAATTTACACCCTGATCCAGGGCGTAATCCATCTGCTCAAAACCCTCATCCTGTGTGTTTTGCACGCCCCAGGTCATGCTGCCTAAGCAAATGGCGCTTACCTCAATACCGCTGCGGCCGAGCGGGTGATAGTCCATGTCATGTCCTCCCAAAGAAACGGATTGCCGATTGGCCCTTGCCTAAAATGCCGCCTTTTACATAAGAAGGGTCAGCACGCCTGTATAGGCATAAAGGCGATTGTGCGAGATTTCCCCGTTGGCGAAAAATCCGGCCAAGGGCACATTTCCCAAAGCGTCGCCAATCTCACGCATTTCCTCGGACTGGCCACCGAAAAGGTGTTGGCCGCGCGCAATGCAGGAAAAATACAGGGCGGCTTTGGGCGGACCTTCCGCACGAGCCAGCAGGTCTTTTAACATGCGCCG
Source organism: Pseudomonadota bacterium (assembly GCA_039028695.1). Taxonomy (GTDB): domain Bacteria; phylum Pseudomonadota; class Alphaproteobacteria; order Kiloniellales; family Kiloniellaceae; genus JANQKX01. The sequence continues at coordinate 16,389 of JBCCHN010000040.1, read as the reverse complement.
TAAGTCCATCTTGGCTGAGTCATGATCGCGACGACAAAAGCCGATAGCCATGCCGGGCGTGACCTCCTCGGCCACCTGAAGCCAGCCGCGGGCCGGGTCGATCCCAATAATATTGCGCACCAGATAATCGCCCGTATCGCTGCCGGGAATGGGAAAGGACGCGTAAATATAACCGCCGATCCGGCTCAGGTCGCGGGACAGAATTTCACCGATATCTTCCTTGAGCACATCGACGGCCGGCTGATCTTCAATGCTCTGGACAATCGTTTCTTCCGCGTCGGTGATCATGCGGTTTGGGCCGACCGGACTACAGCCCTGGGTCAGGCCAACGGCAACCGGTAAGTTGCTCGACAACAGGAGACCCGACAAGCCGCCGTCACATACCTGTCCGGCGATCTGCGGCAATGCACCACGAGATGACGATAGTCCACCGACCAGAAAGGCCGAGCTGGCCTGCGACAAGGATTGAATAAGCTCGGCAATCTCAGGGTTGCGGGGATCTCCATGCACCAGGCCGAGGGTCGGAAACTGTTCCGCGATCCAAGGATCGTTTTGCGCGCAAAAGGCCGCCGTGTCCTCGGTGATGGTGTCAAAGAGTCGAAAGGATTCTTCGGGCAAACGGCCGACCAGCAAGGAAAGGGCCGGCCGGTCGTAAATCTCCAATCCGTTTCCCAGAACGCCCATGCCGACGGTCCCCACCCATTGGGTGATCTTCGTCTTGGCCTTGAGGAAGGCCAGGATCGATCCCAGATCCTCCGCCAGCGGATCCGTGGCGTACAAGAACCCGAGGTTGGCTCCGTCGGGAAGGGGATCAAGAGCCGCCACGGCCGCCTGAGCCGCGGCACCCCAGCCGCCTGCCGAATCGCAGATCAAGCAAACCGATTTGAAGGTCTCGGATTGAAAGGTCGAATCAGTGCCCACGTCCCGTGACAAGCCTTACCCTCCGGCACCAGCGGCCGAGGCGCGCGCATCTGCTAAAAGCTGCAACACCATGGGTGTGATCCTTTCCACGATCACGGCAACCCCTGCCTCATTGGGATGGATGCCGTCCGCCTGGTTCAAAGTCGGGTCCAAGGCGACACCCTCAAGGAAAAAGGCGTACAAGGGCACATCGTACTTCTCGGCCAGATCGGGAAACACCCGATCGAATTTGCCGGCATAGTCATTGCCCAAATTGCGTGGCGCGAGCATACCGGCCAAGAGAACCGAAATGTTTTTCCCAGTCACCTTAGCCAAAATCTTATCCAGATTGTCGCGGGTCGATTCCGGCGGCAAACCACGCAAGCTGTCGTTGGCGCCCAGCTCAAGGATCATGGCCGCGGGTTTGTCTTTGGGCAGATCCGCCAAGGCCCAGTCCAATCGGGCCAAGCCCGCTGCCGTGGTGTCGCCGGAATTCCCCGCATTGATCACGACAGCCTGCTCACCGGCGTTGTCTAAGGCCGCCTGCAATTGATCGGGAAAAGCAGTGTCGGCCGGTAGGCCGTAGCCATGAGTCAGGGAATCCCCAAAGGCGATCAGCGTCACTTCCTGGGACCAAGCGCCGCGCACCGGGCTCACGACCAGGAACACGGCTAAAAGGCCCCAAACGACCCGGCCCCAAACAGTTTGGCAAGACTGCAGAAATCGAGCAGCCTTCACCCAAGGGAGGAGGTCAGCTTGCGGCTTCGGATGGGATCGGTTGACGGTCACGACATCACCTTAAGCGCAACTCTTTGCGGTCGTCCAGTCCAAGCGAATAGGCGCGCCACGGCCCCTGATCCGGGCCGTCCGCCAAAGAGCCGTTGAAATTTCTAAAAAATCCAACCATATCACCGGAACATGGGGGTGGTTTGCTCCTTACTTCAAGAGGATTTTGTCTCCCGGGCCGATCCTTCAAACCAACGCCGGCGCTTTGAGCCAAAGAAGGAACCATTTCTTGTTGCAACAATCCGGCGCCATGGGCGCTGCGCATAACGAGCCCTTGTCCGCCGGCGATCCGGTCGTGGAACTGTCCGATTTGGCCTTGACCTATCCCTCCTCTGCAGGACCGGTCGACGTGCTGCGTGGGATCTCCCTGAGGATCGCCGCCGGGGAAACCGTTAGTCTGGTGGGTCCCTCGGGCTCGGGCAAATCCTCACTCATGATGGTTATCGCCGGGTTAGAGAGATCCACGGGCGGCAAGGTGACCGTCGGGGGACAGAACTTCGGCGATCTAAGCGAAGACGGATTGGCCCGTTTTCGCCGGGACAGCGTGGGCATTGTATTCCAGGACTTTCACCTGGTACCCACCATGACAGCCTTGGAAAATGTGGCCATTCCCCTTGAGTTTGCCGGCCGCTCTGACGCCTTTTCGCGGGCGGAGGAATGCTTGGGCCTGGTCGGGTTGGCCCACCGCCTGACCCACTATCCGGGCCAACTCTCGGGCGGTGAACAACAGCGCACCGCCATTGCCCGGGCCTTTGCCACCGAGCCGGACTTGCTGTTGGCCGACGAGCCCACCGGAAATCTGGATGGTGATACAGGCACCCAAATCGTCGAGCTGCTTTTCAACCTGCAGGAACGCCACAACACCACCTTGATGCTGATCACCCACGATCCCAAGCTGGCCGCTCGCTGCCAGCGACGCCTGGCCCTTTTGGACGGCCGAATTGCCTCAGATTCCGCCACCGCTGATCAGAGTGCCGGTTAGAATGGTTTATGTTGGGCTGCATCATGAGTGAGGGCACCGCAGGGATGACCGGATCCCTGGGCAAGGGCCATCCCCTGCCCCGGCACCCCAGTCAATCGCTCAAGGGGAGGCCCGCACGGACTTGGTCCATGGCCTGGCAACTGGCCCGTCGTGAGCTGCGCGGCGGCCTCAAAGGCTTTCGTATCTTTCTCGCTTGTTTGGTTTTGGGCGTGGCCGCCATTGCCGCCGTGGGCTCGGTCTCCCAGTCCATGCTGGCGGGCCTGCAAGAGGACGGCCAGGCCATTCTCGGCGGCGACATGAATCTGCGGCTGGTCCATAAGGAAGCAACGACCGAACAACTGGATTGGTTTGAGACCCGCGCCGCTGTTTCTAAAATTTCTGAAATGCGGGCCATGGCCCTGGGGCCTGAGTCCCAAGACGAAACTGCGGGAGAGGCGTCGCCGGTACGGCGCGTCCTGGTCGAGTTGAAAGCGGTCGATCAGCTTTATCCCCTCTATGGCGCCGCCCGTTTGGCCCCAAATATCCCGCTCGACCAGGCCCTGGCCGAACAGGACGGCCACTGGGGCGCGGTGGTCGATAAGGGCCTGCTGCGCCGCTTGAACGTGGCCATCGGGGATTTGGTCCGCGTCGGCGAAGCGGACTATCGCATCGCCGCGACCTTGGAGTGGGAGCCGGACAAGGCCTCGCGAGGCTTCACACTCGGTCCAACCTTCATGGTGGCCGCAGCCAGCCTGGCGGGTACAGGCCTGGTTCAGCCGGGCAGCCTGATCCGTTATCACTATCGCCTGGCCTTGAACGAGCCCGAGGCCTTGGATCAGGTCCGCGCCGACCTGGTGGAGGCCTTTCCCGACGCCGGCTGGCGCATCAATGACACCCATAACGCCGCGCCCCGTGTAACCCGCTTCATCGATCGCTTAACCCTGTTTTTGACCCTGGTCGGTTTGGGCTCCCTCCTGGTCGGGGGTGTCGGCATCGGCAATGCGGTGCGCGCCTATCTGGACGGAAAGGTGGCCACCATCGCCACCCTCAAATGCCTGGGAGCACCAGGCATTCTCATCTTCAAAGCCTATTTGATCCAAATTCTTCTTTTGGCGGCCGTCGGCATTGTGATTGGGCTGGGCCTTGGCGCAACCAGCCCCTATCTCGTGGCCTATCTGTTGGGCAATGCCTTTGGGTGGGAGGCCTCGGGCGGGCTTTATCCAGGCGCTTTGGCGCTCGCGGCCCTCTTTGGTGTGCTCACCGCCTTCACCTTTTCCCTCTGGCCCCTGGCACGAGCCCAGGCTATCGCCCCGGCGAGCCTCTTCCGCGATATCATCTCGCCCAACAGGGCGCGGCCCAAGTCCTGGGTAATCTTTGCCCTGGTGGCGTGCTGCGCGGCCCTGGCCGGATTGGCCATCGGCACGGCCAGCAATCCAAAAATGGCCAGCTACTTCGTCATCGGCGCAGCCGGGGCCTTTTTACTGTTTCGCCTTACCGCCCAGGGCCTCATTGCCTTGGCTCGGCGGCTCGGCCGGCCTCGCCAGCCTGCCCTGCGTTTGGCCATCACCAACCTTTACCGTCCCGGCGCCCCGACAGGATCGGTCATAATGTCCTTAGGACTGGGCCTGACCCTCTTGGTCACTATTGCCTTGATCGAGGGCAACCTGACCCAGCAGGTCAGGCAATCCCTGCCGGAGGAAGCGCCCGGCTTTTATTTCATCGATATCCAGCCCGACCAGGTGGCGGCCTTCGACCAACTGGTAGGGAATTTTGATGGGACCCGCGACCTCACCCGGGTGCCCATGTTGCGCGGTCGCATTTCCGCCGTTGAGGGTACGCCACCGACCCAGATGACAATCCCGCCGGAAATCGAGTGGGTGTTTCGTGGCGACCGTGGCCTGACCTGGTCGAGAGAGCCGATCCCCGATGCGGAACTCTTGGCAGGCGAATGGTGGCCGGAAGATTACAATGGCGAGCCATTGGTCTCCCTTGATGCCCAAGTGGGCGAGCTCTTGGGGCTACAGCCGGGCGATCGGCTCACCATAAACATCCTGGGCCGGGAATTCGAAGTGACCATCGCGAACCTGCGGGTGATCGACTGGTCCGCCCTTTCCATCAACTTTGTGATGGTGTTCTCGCCGGGGCTTTTGGAATCCGCACCGCAAAGCCATATCGCCTCGGTCAAGACCGATCCGGACATCGAAGATGCCCTCGAGGCGGCGGTGACCGATCAGTTCCTGAACGTCTCGGCCATCCGGGTCAAGGAAGCCCTTGGTCAGGTTGCTGAGCTGATCGGCCACATCGCCGTGGCGGTGCGTGGCATCGCCACCCTGGCTATCTTGGCCGGTGGGTTGGTGCTCGCCGGGGCCGTGGCGGCCGAACATCATCGACGCATTTATGATGCGGTGGTCTTCAAGGTCCTGGGCGCGACGCGGGGCCGGATCACCCGGGCTTTCCTACTGGAATACGGAATTTTAGGCCTGATAACGGCCGCCATTGCCGGGGTGATCGGAACCCTGGCGGCTTATCTGGTGCTCACCGAAGTGATGGATATGCCCTTTATCTTCCTGCCCGCGGTGGTGGTATTAACTGCTCTTCTGGCCAGTTTTTTGACCATTTTACTGGGTTATCTGGGAACCCTTCGCGCCCTCAGCCATAAAGCCGCGCCCCTGCTTCGCAACGAGTAGCCGGGCCGACGCTGAAAAATCTTTACATCTTGGTAACTTAGTTTGCGCCTGTCCTATGGGCGCCGGGGCGGCTATCGGCCGAAAAGAGTTGATTTGGGCGGCGAAAGCCCCAATATTATGGGCAGATTTCGGCCCAAACGAAACAAGAGAGGTTTTCAATGGCTTTTGGACCTGAGCGCAAAACCATGACCCAGGCCCAAGTGCAAGGTGCGGACATTGATGTCGGCCTGCGCAAGTACATGCTTGGGGTCTACAACTATATGTCTTTGGGCGTGGCCTTCACCGGCGTCGTCGCCCTTGTTGTTGCCATGCAACCAGCCTTGATGGAGGCCATTTTTGCGGGCCCCCTGAAATGGGTTCTGTTTGGTGGTGTGTTGCTATCCGGCTTTATCGGCCCGCGCATTATCATGACCAAGAGCCCCGGAGCAGCTCATGCTGTTTTTTGGGTCTATGCGGCCATGTGGGGCGCATTGCTTGCACCCATGTTCTACGCCTATACGGGCGAATCGATTGTGCGGGTATTCTTCATAACGGCCGCCGCTTTCGCAGGCGTGAGCCTTTATGGTTATACGACGAAAAAAGACCTGGCTCCGATGGGCGCCTTTTTGATGATGGCAACGATCGGGATTCTGTTGGCTATCGTGGTCAATCTTTTCCTGCAAAGCCCCGTGTTCCAGCTCCTTCTGTCAATTGTGGTGGTCTTGGTTTTTGCCGGCTTGACGGCCTATGAAACCCAAATGATCAAAAACCTTTACTACGAAGGTGACGCACGCGATGTGCAGAGCCGGAAATCCATCTTCGGTGCCTTTTTGCTATATGGCTCCTTTGTGACCATGTTCATCTGGCTGCTGCAGATCTTTGGGGTGGCGCGGGAATAGCCCACTTCACTAGTCAAACAGGAAAGGCCTGGATCATTATCCGGGCCTTTTTTGTTTGAGACAACAAAAGATAAACGGGAGACTCTGAGATGTTAGAGCCCAAAGGCCGGGTGGTCATGATTTCCGGGGCGGCAAGGGGGATCGGATTGGCCGTCGCCCAGCAGCTGCGAAACGCCGGATATAGCCTCAGCCTGGGCGCCCGGGAACAGACGGCCCTGGAGGATGCCTTCGGCTCGAGTGTGGGCCCGACCCTCTCCCTACACCCTTACGATGCGGATGAGCCAGCCGGCGCCCAAGCTTGGGTCGAAGCGACGCTGTCGTCCCACGGGCGCATTGACGGCCTGGTCAACAATGCCGGTATTTTCCGAAAGTACCAGTTGGAAAGCGGCGACGAGGCCGACCTGGATGCCATGTGGCGGGTGAACGTGAAGGGGCCCTTGGCCCTTATCCGCCAAGCCTGGCCCCACCTAAAGGCCGCGGGTAGCGGGCGGGTGATCAATCTCGCCTCCATGTCGGGCAAGCGCATCGCCGGGGTGTCCTTGGGTTATAGCCTGTCCAAGTACGCGGTGATGGCTCTGACCCACCAGGCACGCCTGGACGGCTGGGACCACGGCATACGGGCCACGGCCATCTGCCCCGGATTCGTGGCCACAGACATGGCCTATTCCATCACCGACGAGGCCGGCGAGACCATGACCCAGCCCGAGGATGTGGCCGCCCTTGTGGAAACGGCACTCGCCCTGCCCAATACGGCGGCGGTGCCCGAAATCATGGTCAACTATCGCTATGAGCTGGTCTTTTAGCGGCGCCCCAGCAAATGCCCAGCATTAAACACCCCGTATTAGACGCAGCGCCCGCCGTCGACCTCCAAGGCCACGCCGGTGATAAAGGCGGCCTGATCGGAGACCAGAAATAGGGCGGCCCGCGCAATATCCTCGGGTGTCGACAAACGACCCAGCGGAATACCCCCGATAAATTTTTCACGGTTTTCCGGGGTGTCGGCCTGGCCCATAAAGGTTTCTAAAAGTCCCGTGTCGCCCATCACCGGGCAAATCGCATTCACCCGGACCTTCAACGGCGCCAGTTCCGCCGCCAAAGATTTACTGAGAATCTGCACCGCGCCCTTGGAACTATTGTAAACGCTCAGGCCAGGGCGCGGCCGCAGCGCCGCGGTTGAGGAGATGTTGAGGATCACACCCCCGCCCGCTGCCTCGAAAAGGGGTAGGGCCGACTGAATGGCCATATGGACTCCCTTTACATTGACCGCATAGATCCGGTCAAACTCCTCGTCGGTGACCTCTTGATAGGGCTTGTTTTGGTGGCTGATACCCGCATTGTTGACCAAAATGTCCAAGCTGCCGAACTCGTCTTGAGCCTTGCTCACCATGGCCGCTACGTCGTCGCGTCGGGATACGTCACATACCAGGCTATCGGCACGGCCCCCTAGATCGGCAATCTCCGCGACCACCTTGCGCGCCTTTTCACCGTCCAAGTCGCCAATCAGCACGGCCGCGCCTTCGGCGGCAAACAGCCGGGCCATGCCAGCCCCAAAGCCGGAAGCCGCCCCGGTTATCACTGCAACTTTACCCCTTAGCGTCATTTGACATTGAGCCCCTATGCCCTGGCCTTACGATCGACCCCGGTTTTGTCCAATTCGATTGATCCTGATGTAATAAACTGCCGCCACAATAAAGAGAATCGGCGCTGCCAGTTCCATGGATTCTTCAGCATAGTGGCTGATTATCTCGGTCTCTTGCGTGACCTCTAGGCCGATGGATTTCATTTTCCGCCCAAGCCCGTCCACTGTCTTAGCCACCCCCAAGAGAATGATCGGCAACAAGATGCACCAATGCCCCGGATCCAAGCTTCGGTGCCGCAGCGCCTGCCAAAACCGCGGCCCGTGGTTCTTCAAGGCCAAAAGGCCACACCAAAGAACAAAGGCCAAAATGGTATAGGCCACGATCTTGGCCTGCAAAGAGACGTCCGGGCTCATCAAAAAGCGGCTCTTTAAGACGCCCTCCGCCGTGAATGCCTTGTCAAAATCCAATTCCCTGGCGCAAAAGGCAATCAGGATTACCGCCAAGAACCAGTTCCTTTTAAGGAAAGCCGAACCTCCGTATCCCCCCATCACCAACACACAGGCAAAATACCCAAAGGCGGACAGGGATTCGGCAATACCATGCTCGCCAAAGGTAATGCGGTTGCCTGTTTCGTCCAGAAACTGGGACAAGAGGATAAGCGCCGCGGTCCCCGCCAAGACCGCGAGAATAATGCCATAGTAGTTTGAGGACTTCACCGGGTACCTATCCGTCTTCAAGCTGCAACAGCATGGCAATTCCCAACATCATACATATCCCCGCCGGCGTCCAAGCCGCGAGGATTACTGGAATTTTCGCTGAAAGTCCCAAAGCGAAGACAAAATTGGATAGGAAATGCAGCAAAAAGCCCGTCAGCACCCCGGCCAGGATAATGGTTGCCACCCGCCCGCGCCGTTGCGGTCGCATGGAAAAGGTCGCCGCCAGCAACAACATTGCGGTGAACAACAGGGGGACCGCCAGCAGGCGATGGAGCCGCAATTTATGTTTTAAGGCGGAAAAACCGGCGTTTTCCAAGAGGGCGATAAAGCTCGGTAAGCTCCAAACCGAGATGGTCTCGGGTCGGGCAAAGCTTTCTTGAATTTTGCTGGTGGTCAGATTGGTGGGCAGCCTGGTGGTCTCTTCAAAAACACTCTGCTCCCCGGGTACGGTAACCCAGGCATCATTCAGAACCCAATTGCCCTTTTCCAGCCTGGCCCGTCGTGCGTCGATCCGCCCCAAAAATTGATCGCCCTCGCCGAACTGAAAGACAATCACGTGATAAAGTATGAGGGCCCTGGAGCTAACCCGGCCGGCGTGGATAACCGTCTGGCCAACCTCATCTGCCTGGCGAATCCAGATGCCCTTATCGGATACCGCCAGCACGGAATTCTTGCGCTCGGACAATCGGGCATCAAGCAATTCAAAACGGCTGAACAGGGCCGACGCCAAGGGATTGAGCACCCCCACGGTCAGCACACCCACCAAAACCCCCATGGAAAGCACTGGCAAGAGGAACTGCCATACCGAGATGCCCGCGGCCCGAACCACCACCAGCTCGTTGGATCGGGTGAGGCGCCAAAAAGTCATCATCCCCGCAAAAAGGATGGTAAAAGGCATAACCTCTTGCGCCAAAAAAGGAAGCTTCATCAGGGCGAGCTGAACCACGATTCCAAAGGAGACCTGCTTGTTGGACGATTTATCCAAGAGGTCCACCAGGGTAATCAGCAGGATGATCCCCAAGAGGGAAAAGAAAAAGGTGCCGAGCCAAAACAGAAATTGGCGGGCAATGTACGCGGAAAGGATCCACGACAGACGCCGCCGCAACATGGCGGGGGCCAGTGTCATGTCAAATCCGTCCCGGCCGGGCCTTTTTCACAAATAAACACGCGCCTAATGCCTTCCTCGCGATCAGTCAGAAAGATTGTTAGCGCGGCAGGCCCGATTAGGCAATTGAACATGCCGCTCCCACCCATCCTGCCCACCCATCCTGCCCTCTGCGCAACCCTCTTCACGATAAGGCTGCTGTCCCGAAATGAATTGGCGTTGCAGCTTCAGGCAAAGCCTGTATAAGCGCTGGACCATGTCCAATTCGGCCGAAGAAATTTTGCACCGGGTGTTCGGGTTTGAACACTTCAGGGGGGCGCAAGCAGAGATTATTGAACATGTCATCGAGGGCGGGGACGCCCTGGTTCTCATGCCCACGGGCGGTGGGAAGTCCTTGTGCTTTCAAATTCCAGCCCTTTGCCGCGAGGGCGTGGCGGTTGTCATTTCACCCCTAATCGCCCTCATGGAAGATCAAGTCAACGCCCTGCGCCAAGCGGGTGTGCGCGCCGCCGCGCTCAACTCGAACCGTGATTTCAGGGATAGTCTTGCCCTTGAGCGTCAGATGAAAGCTGGCGAGCTGGACCTGGTCTATGTGGCGCCCGAACGCCTTTTGGGCAATGGATTCATGGATCAATTGGATGCCTGCGACATCGCCCTCTTTGCCATTGACGAGGCTCATTGCGTCTCCCAATGGGGACACGACTTCAGGCCCGAATACCTTCAGCTCGCTCTTTTGCACCAACGCTATCCCAAGGTACCGCGGATTGCCTTGACGGCCACCGCCGACGGCCCCACTCGCCGGGATATTGTGGAGCGCTTGGACCTGGGTGAGGGGCGTGCCTTTGTCGCCGGCTTTGACCGTCCCAACATTTGTTATCGGGTCCTGCCGAAAAATTCTGGATTTACTCAGCTTCTAAAGTTTATCGAGGCCGAGCACGGCGGCACTGGAGGCGGGCAGGCCGGCATCGTTTATTGCCTGTCCAGGCGTAAAGTGGAGGAAACGGCGGCCCGCCTGCGCGACGCGGGCTACCAGGCGCTGGCCTACCATGCGGGCTTGGACAAGGCCGAGCGCGCCGCAAACCAGGGCCGTTTCATTGAGGAAGAGGGGGTCATCATGGTGGCCACCATCGCTTTTGGGATGGGTATCGATAAACCCAACGTGCGCTTCGTGGCCCACCTGGATCTGCCCAAAAGTCTGGAAGCCTATTACCAAGAGACTGGTCGGGCCGGGCGGGACGGTCTGCCGGCCAATGCCTGGATGACCTATGGCATGCAGGACGTGGCAAAGGTTCAACAGCTGGTGACCGCTTCGGATGCGCCACTTGCGCAAAAGCAAATCGAGCAGCGCAAGCTCCAGGCCCTTTTGGGCTTTTGCGAGACCGCGGCCTGCCGACGCCAGGCCTTGCTGCGCTATTTTGGCGACCAGCTCGAGGTCCCCTGCGGAAATTGCGATACCTGTTTGGCACCGGTCGAGTCCTTCGACGGCACCACCGTCGCTCAAAAAGCTCTCTCTTGTGTCTATCGAACCGGGGAGATCTTCGGCGCCGCTCACGTCATTGATGTTTTGCTCGGCAACACCAACGAGCGGGCCAAGCGGCTGGGCCACGACCGCCTGAGCACCTACGGCATTGGCAAGGAGCTTTCGAAACGGGAATGGCAATCCGTGTTCCGTCAACTGATCGCTCAAGGGCTCTTGGTGGTGGACATGGACGGCTACGGGGGCATGCGCTTGGGACCGGACTGTCGAGCGCTTTTGAAGGGCGAGACCACCTTGACCCTAAGACGGGACCCTCAGCAAAAGACCGCCAAACGCAAGGTTGCCGCGGCCGCGGCCGGGCTCTCCTCTCCCGAGGAGGAAACTTTGTTCCATGCGCTGCGAAAGTGCCGACTGGAGCTGGCCCAAGCTCAAGGTGTGCCTCCTTATGTGATATTTCACGACTCCACCCTGGTAGAGATCGCCCGCCATAAACCGCGGGATGCAACGGAAATGTCCCGCATCTCGGGCGTGGGCCAAGCCAAACTCAGTCGCTACGGCGATCGTTTTTTGGCGATCGTGGCGGATCGGGAAGACCGTCCTGCCCGAGATCTTGACGCTTGAGCCCCTGTTGAGGAGCTAGACCCATGGAAACTACCAAACCATCCAAATACACCACCCGCCGGAGATTTTGCCGGGCAATGGCCGGTCTTGCCCTTGGCGGCCCGCTGCTCGCCTCCTGCCAGCTTCCGACAGATTTCGAGACACCAGATTTTCGCATCATAAATGTGCAACTTCTGCCCGGTGGATTGTTCGAGCAACGTCTTCTTTTAAGTCTGCGCATCATCAACCCCAACGACTTTGCCCTGGATATTGATGGCGCCAATATGAACCTCCAGCTCAATGGACAGGCCTTTGGACGGGGAGTTTCGGATCAGAGGGTCACGGTGCCTCGCCTCGGCGAGGGACAAATGGATTTTACCGTCTCCACTGGTCTTTTGGAGGTGGTTCAACAGGTAATGACCTTGGCCGAGCGCGACAGCCTGGACTACAAAATCACCGGCACCGCGTTCCTGTCCGGACTATCTCGCCGATCAGTTCCTTATGAAATCGAGGGTCGTTTTGGTTTGCGCGATAGCCAAGGGGGCCAACCCAACCTGGTGCCATTGTAATTGGCGTCCTCCAAAACGCCGCACTCGCGGTTGGAATAAGTTTAATTACGGCAAGCAAACATTAACCTTCCTGAGCAAGACTTCCTTCCATCGCACGCAAACTAAGGAAGCGACCCGATGGGAGAATCAATGAACATTCGCGAGCTCGAAGAAAACGTGGCCCGCAATGAGCGCTTGGCAGGATTGGCTGAAGAACAGGGCAATTTGGAGCTCGCCAAGGAATTGGCGGCCATCGCCCAAGAGTTCAATAACGAGCTGTCCGCACGGCAAGGCTAAGTGCCACAACCTTGACACTTGGTCTCTTTCCAGAGTGTTGATGGCTGCACGCCCCGACGTGGGCTATCATCGCCGATAACCCGGTTAGCATCAGCCCCGCCAATCAGAGCGGGGCTTTTTTCAATCAAAAAAGCTGACGATTAAAGAGCCGACGACTTTATCGTGCCTGGTTCATAACCATGGCAGACTCGAATTCGCCCCGATTGAAGTCCCGTCGCTTGACCAAGCGACTCACCACGCGCCGCTTGACCGCATTCGTTTTTTTCGCCGCCAAGGCGTTTATTTCGGGGCTTAGTTCCGAGAGTCCGGTGGTAAAGCCACTGAAGAAGCGGGCGGGCAAACCAGCGGCACGGTAGAGCTTTTTAAAGGCGGATGACTGGGGAACCGACATAAGGTCACGCACAGCGTCGATGTCCTCTTGGGTAAGACGGGCCAAAGAAAATTCAAAAAAGTCCAGTTGCCCCATATAAAGGCTCCGCATCAACAAAGACGGCGTAAGCCTATTCATACGATGCAAGTGGTCCGCCAGAGATTCCGCGTCGTTAATCTCGTCGTACTGCTCCAGCCGCATCATGGTCGCGCCTTCGCTACCCTGATGCATTAGAGCCTCAACCAAATTGGCAGAGGTTGCATGGCGCGATACCAGCTCAAACTGCAGGCTTTCCGTGACCGCTTCAGCCAGTTTATCCGCGACCTTGATAGGCAACTCAGGGCGGGCGATCATCGCCTTATGAATTGGCGTATTGCCGGGGAAAAGCTGCACAACGTTGGTCAGGGAATCCTCTGAGATCTCGGCGCCCTTGTTGGTGACCAAGGTCTTAATGGGCTGCTCGTTACCGGCTTCGACCACCGCTTCGGAGACCTCTTCGGAGACCTTTTTGCGCCGGGCGATAGCATTTTGCTCAGAACTTCCCTTGGTCTGGATGATTTCGATCAGATCCTTATCCGACAGCACCACGGAAAACTCCAACATGGGCAGCGAAACGCTTTCCACGTCGCAGGCCAATTGGACCGCGATGTCGTTGGGCAGGATATCTGATTCCTTAAGATGAGCCGAGAGCGCTTCGCGAACCTGAAGCTCCACGGAATCGCTTAAGTCACGCAGGATCTCCTCCGCCAACTCGCGCTCGCGCGACGACAACAGCTGTGTGTTGTAGACCTGACAAATACGCTGTGAAAACTCGCCAAAATCATAGGATTTGGGATCTTCCAAAAAGGCTTTTAGATAACTTTGATGTTGTGCCATGGTCCGATTGACTGATGCGGTCCGCACGGCTCCGTCAGAGAGCTTTTGGCGGCCAGAGGGAGACTGTAAGGGCATGGGGGCATTAAAAGGCCTGGCCCTTAACGAAAGCTTACGATCGAGCGATTAACTCGCCACCCGGTGCGGCCCGCCTTGACCTGTTAACCATAAGGCATCTTGCCAAAGCATCGCCCCGGAAAAATAGCGTTCCAATTGGAAGTCTAATTGAGGCCAAATCCAAAAATTCGATTGCCGCGAACGAAATAATTCGCTGTGTCCCTATTGCTGCGGGTTCTAGACTTTTCCGGTTTTTCGCGCTTCACATTCCGCCGGGAATGACCGGCCAGGATGGGCCCCTAATGAGCAGCATGGCAACGACCGGCGACACCTCCTTTCGAGGGGTTCCCTTCGTCATCGCCGGCGTCCTCGTTTTTACCCTGCAAGATGTCATCATCAAGTCCATCTCTGGGGTTTATCCCGTGCATGAGGTGATGTTTCTTCGCAATGCCTTGGCGCTGATACCCATCTTGTTCCTAGTTCGTTTGGAGGGCGGCTTCGGTCTCCTCAGAACCCGGCGGCCCTGGGCCCATTTGCTGCGGGCCATCGGCATGTTTGTCTCCTACCTCTTGTTTTACCTGGGCATTGCCGCGCTGCCATTGGCTGACGCGGTTACCTTGTTTTTTATCGCGCCCCTTTTGATTACCGCCCTTTCAGTACCTTTCTTAGGTGAAAAGGTCGGCCTGCGCCGTTGGAGTGCGGTGGCGGTTGGCCTTTTGGGCATGGTGATCGTTCTAAGGCCCGGCAGCGGTCTGATGGACCCGGCGGCCTTATTGATGGTCGGCTCGGCCCTGGCCTACGCCGTGGTGGCGATCATCACCCGACGCATCGGCAAAACCGAAACCGCTTCGGCCATGGCATTTTACGCCTGCTGGGCCTATGTGGTGGCGGGCGCCGGATTAGGCTTGGCCTTGGGTGATGGGTCTTATGCCAGCACCGACAGCCACGCCAGCTTGGACTTCATGCTCCGAGCCTGGCGCTGGCCGACGACCTTCGACTTTGGCCTCTTATGCGCCTGTGCCGTGATTACCGCGATCGGCTTTTACTGCCTTTCTCAGGCTTATCGGGAAAGCGAGGCCTCCGTCGTGGCGCCTTTTGAGTATATTGCCATCCCCCTCGCCACGCTCTGGGGCTATGTGTTTTGGGACCATTTGCCCGACCGTTATGTCTTGCTTGGCATGGCGATGATCATTGGCAGTGGCCTCTATGTGTTGCGACGCGAGGCAACGCAGAGCCGCAAGGTTGCTGCTGGCCGCGGGTTGCGTCCAAAAGTATAAGGTCGCCCCCTTTACCCGCCCCTTTTACTTCCGCCTCGGCAAATACGCGCTCACCGAATTGATTGCTCTGGCGACATATTCGTCCTTTTGACCCACTGGCGCCACGTAGTGCACGGCAGCCTCCGCATCCTCACTCGTGCCCGCCCGCAACAAGATCCAAGTCGCGAGATACTGGGACGCGAGGCAGCCACCAGCTGTTCCAATGTTACCGTCGGCATAGAAAGGTTGATCCAAAACGCTCACGCCAGCTTCGACGACCCATGGCTTCGTCGTGAGGTCCGTGCAAGCAGGAAGGTCGCCAAGGAATCCCAACCTGGCGAGCAGGAGCGTCCCTGAGCATTGCGCACCAATAATCTGCCCTGCTGGATCGAGATGTATGCGGGCAAGCAGGTCCGGATCTTGTGCTATCTCGCGCGTTTTCATGCCACTCCCGATGAGAACCGCGTCAGCATCGGAAGTGAATTCCAATGGCTTTTCAGCTTGAATGGTCACGCCATTCATTGAGGTCACTGATTCTGAAGGGCAAGTGATAAACGCTTTCCACCCCTTGGGTTTCATTCGGTTTAAAATTCCGGATGCGATGAACGAATCCAGCTCGTTGAAACCATCGAACGTGAGTATTGCGATTTGCATCTGGAGGCCTCTCTTTGCGTCCGTTCCCGCTTGAACTCGAACACTACGCATGGGTAATATCGGTGCAATGTTTTAATTGTACTCGGTGCAATATTAATGATTGACTATCGCAAGATCGCAAAGGAAATCGCTGCAGATGTTGCTGCGGGGCGCCTCCTGCCTGGCGATCGTCTACCGCCCCAGCGGGTATTTGCTTATGAAAGAGGAATCGCGCCGTCCACGGCGGGACGTGTTTATGGGGAATTAAAGCGCCTCGGCATTGTTGATGGCGAGGTTGGCCGGGGAACCTTTATTCGGGCGGCGGTTACACGGCACGAGCCCGCCTTGGCCGAGCCTCGTGCGGCGCGAGTCGATATGGAGTCCAACTACCCTATTTTGCCGGATCAGCACCAACTGCTCGCGCCGGCCCTGGCCAAACTGGCATCACGGATCAATGTGCTAAACGCGGCAATGGGTGTGGCGAGCGTAGATGGCAACGACCACGCCCGGCAAGCTGTCGCGGCGGCGCTATCGAGTCAGGGATGGACTCATTCCCCGAGCTCGTTGCTCTTTGCGGGGAATGGGCGCCAGGCGATTGCTGCGGCGTTCTCCGCTCTTGCACCCTTGGGCGGTCGAGTTGGATTTGAAGAACTGACCTATCCGGT
>JBCCHN010000039.1:0-40095 GCA_039028695.1 Pseudomonadota bacterium | reverse complement strand
TTCGAGCCGTCGTGCACGATGATCTGTTTTCCTCTACCGTGGAACCACAAAAAGCCACTTTGATCGATGGACATGATGTCTCCGGTATCGAACCAGCCATCGACCAGGACCTGAGCCGTGGCGTCGGGATTTTCCCAGTAGCCAGGTGTTGTGCCGGCAAAACGCACCCACAATCGCCCTTGAGCACCGATGGGCAATTCATTGCGGTCTTCGCTGCAGATGGAAATTTCAAAACCGGGCGTGATCCTGCCCACCGAGCCCAGCTTGAAATCGCCGTTCGGTAGGTTCACGCTCACGTCGCCGATCTCGGTCATGCCGTAGATCTCGGTAATTGGGCGACCGACCAATTCTTCGAATTCCACCTCGAGTTTGCGGGGCACCTTGTCACCGCCGGAGAAGCAATACTTCAAAGATGCAAAATCGTCGTGGGTGGCCCCATGATCCCGAACCAACGAAAACAGGTTCGATGGTAAGATCCACATCGAGGTTGGCCGCTGGTCCCGAAAAAGCCACAAAAGCTCTTGTGCATCGTAGACCAACGGAACAACAACACGCGCGCCCATTGCCAGAGGGGCCAGGGAGAAAATATGCCCGCCCATATGGGCCATAGAGGAACCGGGAAGCCAAACGTCGTCTGGGCGGATGTCATAGCCCCCTTCCATATTGGCAATCACCCAGCCGAGAGTCTCGAAGCTGTGGGTAACACCTTTGGGCCGACCCGTGCTGCCGGACGTGAAGAAAATGATGGCTGGCGCCTCGGGTGCGGGCGCCGCGAGATGGCAGCAAGAAGAACCTTCAGCCAGTTCCGCAAAAGTCGGGCTGACGCTACCGCCATCATCGTTGTAGCTGATCACGCCAAACCGCAGACTTTTCGCACACTGGCTGGCGGCGATGTCCTCTGCCCGTTCGTCATGAGCCAAAAGGACCGCAGCATTGCTCACCGTCAGTGCATGATCGATCTCAGGCGCCTTGTAGCGATAGTTCAGGGGGACGGCAACAAGTCCGGCCTTCATGCAAGCAATGTAGAAAAGGATCACTTCGCAGCGGTTGGGCATCAGGCAAGCCACCCGGTCGCCCGCTGTAAGTCCCAATCCCAATAGGCCAGCTGCTAAGCGCGATGACACCCCCTCCAGTTCCCGCCAACTCCATTGCGCACGTTTGGAGACGAGCGCCGGCTCGTTCGGCTTAGCGTTTAGACCCTTGGTCAAAAGCTGCGATGTATCGAACGGTCGCGCTAGCGGTGGCCCGGATAGGGGAATTTTCGCCTCCTTTTGGAGAGGAACAGGAAAGCTATATTGTAACCCAGCTTCGTCAGACCAGAATAACGGATCTGGCTCTAATGCCAATCTACTTGTGAATGACCGAGGCGGATTGTCCATAGGCGCACCTATTAAGACCCGGTTTCAGATTTTTCTTTTGCTGCGATCTACCCGCTGATGTCAGAGGTTAACTACCGGGCAGACTGTCTCCAGTATGACGCCTATAATGAACCTGCAGGACGACACGGCCTAAGCCACCTAGCCTTTTTTCAGAATGATTATAAACCACTACCAAAAAAAACCGGCCCCGCTTTGGGGGCCGGTCAAGGATCAGACTTAGCGAGTCCGATTAGTTTTTCTCCACGGCCTCGCCATTGGCTTTGGCAGCGCCGTTGGGTTTGGCCGTGCTTGAAAGGGTCTCAGTGAGACCGTTGATGTTGCCGCCTTCCAGGCCGATTTCCTTGAGCATGGCGTCCAGCAAGGGCGCCTGTCCCCGGTATTTCAGGGCCGAGTTAACGATCTGGTCGGTAAGGTTGCCGCCTCCACCGCCAGCTGCGGCTTGTGCGCCGTTGGCCCCGTCGCCGGCACCGCTGCCCGCGACACCCAGGCCATCCACCTGGAAGATCTTGATGCCGTCGATGTTCTCGATGGGCTTCACGCTCTCGGCGATGATGCCGGGCAGGGCCTCGATCAAACGCAGGCGCACCTGCATAGCGATCTGCTCGGGCGAGAGGAGATTGGCCGCCTCGTTGACGTTGCGCTGACCCTCGGCCTCTACTTCGTAGATGGCGCGC
Organism: Pseudomonadota bacterium; assembly: GCA_039028695.1. Lineage (GTDB taxonomy): Bacteria > Pseudomonadota > Alphaproteobacteria > Kiloniellales > Kiloniellaceae > JANQKX01. Next base: position 38,042 of record JBCCHN010000039.1, on the reverse strand, counting down.
TGGGCCTCGGCCCGCATTTTATCGGCCTCCGCCTCACCCTGGGCTGCGATGCGCACCTTTTGGGCGTCCGCATCGGCCGTGGTCTGAACCGCCTCGGCATGGTCGAGGGCCGCGAGTTTTTCAGCCTCGGCCGCGACGGTCACGGAGATCGCCTGCATCTCGGCGGCCTTGCGGGCCTCGATCAGCTCGATCTCCTTATCCCGATCGGCCCGCTCGGTCTCGCGGGCGGTGACCACCAGCTCGGCAGCCCGAGCGGCCACGGCGCGGGCCTCGTCAGCCGCGGCCTCGGCCACGGATTTCTCCCGGGATTTCTCGGCGACAGCGATGGAGCGGCCCTGATCGGCCAGCTCGATCTGTTTGGATTTTTCCACGGCCGCGGCTTCGACCGCCTGTTCCTTAGCAATCTCTTTCTCGCGCAGCTGTTGATCCATGGTGATCTGACGCTGGGCCACGATCTCGTCGGCGGCAATGCTGGCCTCGCGCACGGACTGCTGGGCGGTGATCTTGGCCTCTTCCGCCTCCCGCTCGCGCAGGGCCTGCTCCTGGGCGATGGTAGCCGCCTGGGCGGCCTGGCGCACCTGGACCTCCCGCTGCTGTTCCAGCTGTGCATATTCCTTGTCCCGCTCGATCTGCAGGCTCTCCTGCTTGGCTTCCAGATTCTTGCGTTTGATCAGGACTTCGGTTTCCTGCTCGATATCGTTACGCTTTTTGCGCCGCTCCTCGATCTCCTGGGTCAGCTTGGTGAGACCCTCGGCATCGAAGGCGTTATCCGGATTGAAATAGTCCTTGTTGGTCTGGTCCAGGCCGGTCAGGGACACGGACTCCAACTCCAAGCCGTTCTTTAAGATGTCCTCGGACACGGCCGCCTGCACTTTTTGCACGAAGGAGACTCGCTGCTCGTGTAGTTCCTCCATGGCCATCTCGGCCGCGACGGCACGCAGGGCGTCGACGAACTTACCTTCCACCAGCTCTTTCAGCAGTTCCGGCTTCATGGTGCGCTGACCCAGGGTTTGGGCCGCGTTGCCGATGGCTTCGGTGGTCGGCTGGACCCGCACGTAAAACTCGGCCTGCACATCGACGCGCATACGGTCCTTGGTGATCAGGGCCTGCTCGTTGGCGCGCTTCACCTCAAGGCGCAGGGTGTTCATGTTGACGGGAATAATCTCGTGCAGCACAGGGAAGACCAGGGCGCCGCCGTTCATGATGACCTTTTGGCCACCGAAACCCGTTCGCACAAAGGAAATCTCTTTTGATGCGCGCCGGTAGAGCCGGGAAAAAATCACCCCGATGGTCAAAAGACCCACGAGCAAAATAATGGCATAGGTGCCGATGGTGATAAGGCTGAACATATTCATTTGAAAATCTCCCTCCTGAAAAATTTCCTCTTACTCGACCGACCCGGATGGGTCTTTCGAAAGGACAGCGTGCGTGTTTTCAATCACGCGAAAAATAGAACCGCTTTGGCGCACCACCAGGACTTCCGATCCGGTGGGAAAGGTGGTGGCGGGGTCGTCCGGCTCGACCCGGATGTAGTGGGCCTGGCCGTAATGGTCCTTGAGTTTGGCTTCGGCGGGCAGGCCCTGCTTGGCCTCGCCCAAGGTGATGGTGGCGATCTTGCCGATGAAGCTGGTTCGCGAGACCGCTTCGGTCTCTTCCTTAGGCATGATTTTCGCCAGCCCTAGGCCCAGCCACCGTGTCACCGGAAAGGCAACCAACAGAGCAGGAATGACGGCCAGCCAGGCGGGCAGGTAAAACCCAGCCAGCCCACCGGCAACGGATTGCACCGCAAGCCCCGACAGACCAAAGCCGGTCAGAAAGGCCACCAGCAGAACCAAGGCCGGTACCCGTCCGAAGGTCAGCCAGCCGAGAAACTGGGTGAAAGGGCCGGGGGTGGCGATTTCCGTGCCGTCCAGGTCCGGGCCATGCAGGCCAGCACCGCCCGCTGAGGGCATTTCCAGCTCCACATCCGCATCCATATCGAGATCGATGTCCACATCAGGAATGTCGAAATCGGGTACATCGAAATCGGGCAGCAGCGCATCGACGATCCCCGAGAAGGCGATCCCAAAGAGGAGACCCACGCCCTCCATCAGGGCGATCAGCAGCATGACGCCGAGCGCCACTGCGAAGGGCAGAGAGTCCGGGTTTAGAAAGAGCTCGATCATTTACCGCCGCCGCGGGCCGCCTTCAAAGCTGCCAGGCGTTCGCGGACCCTATTGTCCCGGGACAACTGTTCGAGCTCGGCCAGCTTGGCCGCCGACTGGCGATCGTTGGCCGATAGGCCGGGCAAGCCGGAGTTGGACTTCATGACCCGGTCGAAGGCATTCTGAGCCTTGTCCGATTTGCGCTCTGCAGAACCTACGCCGCCACCGGACGCACCAGATCCGTCGCCGGATCCATTGTCCCGGCTGGAAAGAAAGGCGGCCAACTCCTCCTCCATTTCCCGTTTGCGGGCCTGCAGGGCGGAAATATAGCCTTCCAGCTCCGCCTCCTCGGAAGAAGCGTCCTTAATGGCGCTTTCCAAGAGGGGAATCTGAGCTTCCAGGTCGAGCTGGCGAGAAATCGCCGCTTCGGCCAGGTCGTCGCGGCCCTCGGCCACGGCCAACTGGATCTTGTCCGACAGTTCCTCGTGCTTTTTGCTGGCGTCCATCAGGCGGGTGTTGGCGAGATGTTTGTTGGCAACCACCTTGCCCATTTCGTCCCGCACCTGATCAATGGCGCCGTCCACTTCGCGGATGGCTTCCTTCATAACCGTTTCCGGCGCGGCATTTTCCACCGCATCCACGATGGAGTTGACGCTGCCCGAGACCAGGCGCATCACCCGCGACATCAAAAACTCGCTCATAGCGCTTCTCCTTTCCCCGATTGTTGGGGTTGTTGGGGTTGTTGGGGTTGCTGGGACAGTTTGATGAGGTTCAAGACCTCCAAGATCGGGGGCAGACGCTGCTTGATCAGCTCCGGATCATAGGTCCGGCTGCGCGACGTCAGCCCCATATCCAAAACCTCCTCCATCAGCGCAAACAACTGCTCTGCAAGAGACCCCTCAAAGGCCCGTAAGGCCTTTTCATCCTTTGCGGTATCCGACGCAGCAGCCATCAATTCGGCCATCATCTCGGGCATGCGATCGAAGATCTTGAAGACAAAATCCGAGCGAAGGCCCACTTCCCGTTGTGCGTTACGGACCCGGTGCAGAGAGGGCCGCAACAGATCCTCGACAACCGTAGAGCAACTATCAAAATCCCGGCCCACCTCGTGACGACGGCGGGCCGTGGCCAAAATGGCCCTCAGCTTCTCACTAGGCGTGTGTGCCCCCTCCGCGTCGAAGCTTGCCAGAAACTCAGCGTCCTTGTCACTAATTCTCACGCTAAGCGGGATGCTTTTTGCCATGACAATCATCTCCTTTTGAATTCAAATGTATACATACGTTTTCATTTTGTCAACGATTTTCGGAGAGTCGCCATGGGAATATCTGTAATCCATTATTTTTATTGATATAATTTTTATTTCTGGATTACCTCCTTTAGCTTAATGCCGGAAAAAAATCCCTCGCCTATCCTAAGACGTGATCGAGAATGCCTAATGAGGATCCATCGAGCATTTTCGAATATAATTATCTTTACCCGCTCTGGTTTTTCGAGTCGGAGACGAAGCAAGACTCTTTACACCACTATTGATAAAATTTCGTCACCAAGCTCTCACGGACGCGCTGCGGCGCAGAGTTAGTGCGGCCGAGGGTCGCTCTTAAACAATGGAATTCGATCGTCTACTCGTATGACGGTGCAACTCGCCGTCCAATGGATTGCGTCTTAAATGGACCGTAAAATCAACCAGAGACAAATCAAAAACTGCAGGCCGAACCCACATAAAAATGGGCGCCGCGGTGAGGCGGCGCCCTTTGGTTAATCGGCAGGGTGTGCCTAGAGCTCGCCGAGCGTCTCCAGGATGGACTTGGTGGTGGCGTGGTCACGCTTGATGCGCTCGGCGGCTTCATCCGCCCCTTGCCAATAGATCAAGGTGCCTGTCTGCTCCCCATAATCGGTGGCCGCTTTGCTCTGCAGGGCTTTCTGCGCGGCGGCGGCAACCACGTCCTTGGCTTCCTGGGGCGTGCCGGCGGGCACGAAGAGACCGTTCCATAGGGCCAATTTCAATTCCGGAATTTGCTCACCGATGGTCTGCACGTCGGGGAGCATGGGAATACGCTCCTCGGTCACCGTCCCCACAATTTTCAGATCGTTCACGCAGGGCAGGATCTGGGGAATGGTGGTGGTGATGAGGTCCGCGTCCCCGCTGGCCAGGGTGTTACAGTCCAGGGCATCAAAAGCGGAGTCACCGGCGAATTCGAAGCCCTTGTTCTCGGCCACGGCAAAAGCAATATTGGTGGGCGTGATGCCATGGCCGAAGTGGCCGAGCACTACGTCGTTTTCCTTCGCGTGGGCCGCCAGCTCGTCCAGATTGCTAAAGGGCGCATCAGCCGCCGCGGCATAGACGAAGGGATAGGTCAGGAAAATCCCGATGGGCTCGAAAGTCTCCAGGGAGATCCCCTCGATGCCGTAGAGATCGCCCACGATGGGCACTCCGATCACAAAGGATCCGACCGTATAGCCGTCCGGCTCAGCATCCTTGACGACCACTGCGCCGGGGAAGGGCCCACCGCCGCCGCCAGGCTTATTAATCACCGCCGCCGGAGTGCCGGTCTCGGCCTGCAGCTCTTCCGCGATCAAGCGGGTCAGAATGTCCTCGGCGTCACCGGGTGGCCAGGGAACGATGAACTCCACCGGCTTGCTGGGGTAGTCAGCCGCCAGGACCGGAGCGACTGCCGTGGACACGAGGGCCGCCCCCATGGTCACCGAAACGGTCGCTGCTGTAAAAAATGTTTTCCCGAGATATGTCATGTTTTGCACTCCCTCTTGCTTGTTTTTCTAACCTTCTCTTAGAGACCCGGAGCCGGTAGCGCTACGGTGTCCCTTCCTCATTGACGTTTCGCCGCTTGATCGCTCACCGTTCGATGGTGGTCGCGGCTTGCTTTTTCTTCCGCTAGATCCTGCTGATCCCAGTAGCCGATATAGATGTTGTGATCGATGACCGGATCATAAGCCATTGTTGCGGCGTCGCCGGCGATGATCTCGTTTCGGCTGATGGTAATTCGCTGGCTTTGCTTGCGGCACCACTCGAACATCTGCTCCTTGAGCCCGGCGATCACCGCTTGATGACCACCAAGGCGTCCGCGATCAACAAGCTCGCTGGGATCGTTCCACAAATCGTAGAGTAAGGGCGGATGCTCAGGCACATGGATATACTTCCAGCGCCCGTCGAAAACCATGGTGGCGCAGCTATCTTCCACCGGCGTGCCGAGACGTTGACGGGCTGCGTCATAGGTGAAGTCATATTCCGAGAATGCGACTTGACGCCAATCGCCTGGCCTTTCTCCGGCCATTACCGGCACAAGGGAGCGACCCTGCAAAATGTGGCGCCGGTCTTCCGCGGCTTTCGGGCCGGCCATGAAGTCCAGGACGGTAGGGGCCAGATCGATCATCTCCACCAAGTCTTCCAAGGTCTGACCACGGGTGGCGTCGGCTTGCGGCCGCGGGTCCCGCACCAACATGGGTAGGCGCACCGAGGCATCGTGAAACAAGTACTTCTCGCCCAGCCAGTGGTCGCCCAGATAGTCCCCGTGATCGGCGGTAAAGATGATCAAGGTGTCGTCTAAGAGATCCCGGCGGCGCAGAAAGTCGAACAAGCGGCCCAGGTGATCGTCGATTTGCTTGATCAGCCCCATATAGGCGGGAATAACCCGTGCCCGCACCTCGTCGCGACAAAAGACTTGGGAGTAACGCTCCTGAAGAAAAGCGGCATAGAGGGGATGGGGGTCCTCCCGCTCGGCCGCGGCGCGCACCGCGGGCACCACATCATCGGCGCCGTAAAGCGCGTGATAGGGCGCGGGCGCGAGGTAGGGCCAATGGGGCTTTATGTAGGAGAGGTGGAGGCACCAAGGCTTATCTCCGTCCGACCGGCTATCAATGAAATCCATGGCGCGGCGGGTGGTCCAGGCGGTCTCCGACATCTCCTCGGGCACCCGCGCGGCGAGCCCTGCATTTTCCATAAACCAGCCGCTGACGATCGACCCGTCTTCCCGCTCGGCGGAATTGGCATAGGCCTCCCAAGGGTTATCGGCGTCCAAGCCTTGGGCACTGAGATAGTCGCCGTAAGACGGCGCCGGATCGTATGGTCCGTCCGGATGCAGGCCGTCATGACGTTCATAGGGGTAAAAGCCGGCCTCGCCGAGGCGGACGCCGGTGGGCCCGTCGGGATCCACGCCCAGGCGGGCCAAGCCCGCCTCGTCGGCACGCATGTGAGTCTTGCCCACCAAGATCGCTTCACCGCCGAGTTCGCGCAGGTGATCGCCCAAGGTGAGCTCGCCGATACGCAAGGGAATCTCGTTGCCCGTGGCTCCGTGGCTGCGCAGGTAGCGGCCCGTATAGGCGGACATGCGCGAGGCGCCGCAGATCGTGGACTGGGCAAAGGCAGCGGAAAAACGCACGCCTTCTCTGGCGATCCAGTCAATGTGGGGCGTCTGCAAGGTGGGATGCCCGGCACAGCTCAGGTAATCAAACCTGAGCTGATCGCACATGATCCACAACACGTTGCGTTGCCTTCGCATCTTTATGGCGCTCTCCCCAACACCCATCCTTTTATTCTAATGGGCCATCCACACGGGAAAGGCCGCTTCTTTCAGAATGGTTTCGGTCACTCCACCGAAGGTATCCTCGCGAAACTTACTGTGTTCATAGGCGCCCATGACCAGCACGTCGGGCCGCTGTTCCGCGCAAACCGTCATGATCGCTTCGGCGATGTTATAATGGCTGCGGCGTTTGGTCTTAACCGGCAAGTGGCGGGCCTGGATGTCATGACGCTCTAAATGACACAACAGAGTGTCAACCCCGCTGGGCGCGGCACTACCCTCTTCCTCTACCGTGAGAACCGTGATTTCTTGCGCTGGTCCAAGCAGATTAAGGGCATCCGAGAGGGCTCGTGCTGCCGCCCGTTTGCCGTCCCAGGCCACCACCAGGTGATCGTTCACCGGTCCGGGATCAAAGGCGACAGGGATATGCACCACCGGCTTACCCGACTGGAGGGCAATGCGATCCGGGTGCAGAACCTGGTGAGGGTCACTGGCCGAACGGTCGTATTGGCCCACAAAGATCAGGTCGAAATAGCGGCCTTGTTCGATAACGTTAGCGGTGGCATCGCCGGAAAGCTGCAGCCAATGGACCTTATCGTGGCCCTTGGCGCCGGCCGACAGCTTAGACCACTTATCCACCACATCGTCCTGGCGTTTGGCTTCGGCCTGCTGTAAGGCGGTGAAGACTCCGTCGGGGAGCCATCCCTTAACCTGGGCCGACAGTCCGGCGGCGGGCGTAGTGGAAAGACCGGTAACATGGGTATCGAACTGTTCTTGAAAGATCAAGGCAGCCTTCAAGGCCATCTCACTGGAGACGGTGTCGTTAAAGGCAACAAGGATGTTGCGGACGGCCATTTTCTGTACACCGAATGACTGCCGGAGACGATCCTCCGATCCTGGGATGGGAGCATGATAGGAGACTGGGGCCCAGACCACTTAACAAAAGCGGACAACTATTTCGCCGCCCCCGACGCGCCTGCGCGACTGTGAGCCTGGGTCCCCATTAGGCGCCAGAGGCGGTAAGCTCCGCCTTGCGGTAGGCTTGCGGCGACATACCGTTCCAGCGATTGAATGCCCGGGTAAAAGAGCTGTGTTCTGTATATCCCAACACCAAGGCGATTTCCGCCAGGGAGGCCCGCGGGCGGCGCACCAGCTCCAGGGTCGCAACCTCCATGCGGCAGTCGTCCACAATGCTTTGGAAATTCAAGCCTTCCCGGCCCAGACGGCGGCGCAGGGTGCGGCGGGACATGCCCATCTCCTGGGCAACCACGGTCTGATCCACCTCACCGATGCCGATGGTCTTAAAAAGGTGATAGCGGGTGCGGTCCTGGATCGACGCGCGCCGGTTCCGCTCGACGAGGCTTCTGCTTAAGGGGCTCTCGTTGATTCCCGTCCTCGGTCCGGGCCCGATTTTGGCCTGCTGCGCGAAAGGCAAGGACAGCCAGGCGACAGGAATGCGGATCACATTGGCAGAGCCCCCGTAGCCGCAGTTGATCTTGAGATAATCGGACAAACCGTGACCGCCCGTTGGCCGATCCACTTCGAATATTATATCCGCATGGCGCCAGTCAGCCCCAACGGTTTCGCGGATCATCCGGGCCATAATGCCCATGGTAAACTCCGCATCTCGCCCGCGCGGCCAGATATTGGGATCAAGAATGCGATAGCGCAGGGTGGCAAAGCGCTCGTCCACCGTCATGGTGAGTTCAGTGGAATCCTGCAGCAATCCGAAGTACTTGGCAAAGATTCGCAGGGCCCCGCCCAGGGTTTTAGCAGATAGCAAAGTTTCCCCAACCAGGCCCAGCAAGCGGTAGTCATAAATCTCGCCGGCGCGCCAGAAAAAATCCGGACGCCTGAGCTGAAAGGCCGCCGTTTCCAAAAAGCGGACAAAGTCCCTGAGGGCGAGGTGATCGCCGGGCCGGGCCTCACAGGTCAGGTCCAGGCCCAGGCCTTGGCTGAGACCGCCCACATCCACGCCATAACGAGGCAACAGGTCGCTCCACCCCACCAAGGCCGCCTGGCTGACCACACCATTCATCATGGGAAGCTCCTCCCGGGCTTGGAGCGCCGAGCCTTCTTTGGACCAGGACCCTCTAAATTCCCCCGTTAACTTGACCAAAAAAGCCCCGTCCTGTCAATTTGGTCTGAGCTAGACCAGCCCCTGGCGAGACTAAGGCCCGCAGTGTTTCGGAAACCGATTGGCCCGTGGCCGCTTTGTCAATCGTCCAGTTTGGATTTGTAGAAGGCGGCCCCCTGCCCGCCCGCAGACCGCTTGCCGCGATGTTCCCAATCGCCGCCCATGGCGGTGGAGATGACTTCCTCGGATTCCGTGGGCTGGGCGCCCACATCGTCCCGGATCGGGGTCGGTCCCTCGACGATGCGGTTGGCGAGGCGGCCCAGGCCCTCTACTTCCACCTCCACCAGATCTCCCGGCACCACGGGCCGGCTGTTGGCGGGGGTTCCGGACAGCAAGACGTCGCCGGGCAGCAAGGTGATGTTGCGGGCAATATCGGCCACCAAGTAGTGCATGTTCCACTCCATCTCGTCCGTGTTGCCGTCCTGGCGCAGCTCACCGTTCACGTAAGTGCGGATGAACTTGCCGCGGAAGTCCCAGCCGGTGACCAAGGCGGGGCCGATGGGGCAGAGGGTATCGCTGCCCTTGACCCGCAACATGGAGCCCGCATCCGTATCGCGGAAATCGTGAAGACCATAGTCGTTGGAGGCCGCATAGCCCAAAATGTAGTCGCCCGCCTCGTCCGGGCTGATGTTGCGGCAGTGGCGCCCGATGACAATGGCGATCTCCCCCTCGTAGTTGAGCCACTTGCAGCGTTTGGGGCGCACCACGTCGGCGCCATGGCTGTTCAGGGCGGTGATGGGCTTGTGGAAATAGGTGGGCGCCGCGGGCAGCTTGGTCATGTACTCTTCGACGCGACTCTTATAGTTGAGGTGCACGCAAACAATCTTTTGCGGATCCACGGGCGCCAGGTGCACCGCATCGGCGATGGTAACACGGCGGCCGTCGCGGCAGACCAGCTCTTCACCGTCCCGCTCGGTCAAAACGGGATAGCCCTCCAGCAGGATTTTTCGATATTCGGTCATGATGCGCCTGTCCTTCTAAGGTGGGAATGGTGCCCCGCTTTAGAGAGCCAGTATGGGTAATTTGGCTTCGCCAGCTTAGCAAAAGCGGACAATCCCGCCCAGCCCAGGCAAAGGGACCGCGCCCAGGATGGACGGTACTCATCGGGGCCGATATCTTGCGCAATGAAGCGAAGTGGCGACGTGCGACGGACCAGCGGCCAGCAAAGAGGAAAACCATGAAAGGCTTTATCTACCCGCGAACAGCAACCGGCGGCGCCTCGATCCTGCCGAGCCCGCCCTGGCATTACACGGGCACTCTCATGACCTTCGAATATCGCAGCGATGTAGCGGCTGTGAAGGCCTTGCTACCCGACGGGGTCGAACTGGCCGACGAGGATCCGGGCGCGGTGGCCCTGATCTGGGCCGAGTGGCAAAGCTGCGGCAACGACTTTGAGGAGCTACAAGATCCGATCCGCGCCCAATATAAAGAAGCCTTCGTGGTGATCCGCTGCAAGTTTGACGGGGTGACCTATTCCCGTTGCGCCTTTATCTGGGTGGACAAGGATTATGCCATGGTCCGAGGCATCCTGCAGGGCTACCCAAAACGCATCGGCTCAATCTACATGACCTGGCCCGCCCGGGTGGGCAAGGGCGGACCCAAACTGGCCCCGGGCGGCCAATTCGCCGCCACCCTGGCCGCCAACGACCGGCGCTTGGCCCATGGCCGCCTCACCATCACGGGCGAGAGCGATCACAACGGCTTCGTCAACGGCCACCCCATGCTGCATAGCCGCTACATGCCGTCCATCGAGATCGACGGCACGGACTCCTTAAACGAGTTGGTGGCGGTCACCGGCTATGACGCGGAGATTGGCCAGACCTTTAAAGGCGACTTCGAGCTGGACCTTTTGGAGTCCCCCAGCGAGGAACTGCACCTGCTGCCCATTCGGGAAAAGATCGGCGCCTATTGGCGCGAGATCGGGGTGTCCTGGAAGGAAGGCAAAACGGTCTGGCGGGAGAATTTGTGAGAAGTCCGTAGAGAGGTTTCCAGCGCCAATTTAGGGTGCCCACCGAGCGAGTGCCGGAGCTTGCGAGCAAGCGCATCATCCGGCCTCAGGTTACGGAAATGATGATGGCGCCGGCGGCGATCATAGCCACGCCGATCCATCCGCCCAAGGACAGGCTTTCGCCCAAGAACATGACGCCGAAAATAGCGACCATGACAACACTTAGCTTGTCGACAGGGGCAACCTGGGACGCATTTCCAAGTTTTAGCGCCCGGAAATAACAAACCCATGAGGCACCGGTGGCCAGCCCGGAGGCTATGAGAAAGCCTGCACTTTTGAAGGTCAGCCCGTCTAGGCTTTGGAACTGCTTGGTCAGGGCTAAAATAGCGCCGAGGACCACCACCACCACGATGGTCCGGAGGAAGGTCGCGAAGTCGGCATTGAGGCTATTGACGCCCAATTTTGCGAATATCGCCGTCAGGGCCGCAAAAATCGCGGCCAAGAACGCCCAAAGCTGCCAAGACTCACCTAAATTTGTCATTTTGCCTCCGGTACCCTCGTCCCCCAGTAAATCCGCTCCTGACCGCTGCGCCCGGACTGTTGGCTTGATAATTGTCGATCCTTCGCAAAGATATTATTTGCCGAACCAATGTAATCGACATCACCATGTGGGCGGGACGCCTCAGCTTCGCCTTTCTATGGCTCATGGGCGTCCTGTCAAGCGACTGCGCAGCGACCTGTCTTCTTGTTAATGTTGGGCTCATTCTGGGGCGCGTCCTATACTTCCAAAGCCATCGATTGGCGGCCTTAAAGATGTGGCAAAAGGCCTCGAAATGAGGCTTGAGGCGGACCGCGAAAAAGTGATAGCTAGACTCTGCAGGAGGCGCGGGGTCGAGTCCTGCAGAGGTCCAATAAAAGAGCTCACCCGCAAGGAGCCCAGTGTTGTCGAGAATCCCGTCACCCTGCGTTGATGTTTGCAAATTCAAACTCAAAGACCGGTGCATCGGCTGCACCATGACCAAAAAGCAGAAAAAGAGCTTCGGCAAACTAAAGTCCGATAAAAAGAAGATGGCCTTCATGACCGAGCTTCTCGATCAGCAAAAGGCATTGGGGCGCCACGAGTATTGGCTTAAGGCTTACGTGCGAAAATGTGCCAAGAAGGGAGTCCGGCCGGCTTTTCAAGAGTGACTTTGATGTGGGAACCAAAGGCCGAAAGCTCAGTTTCCCCGCCAGCAATTCCCTTGGGATTCTAAGGGCAGGACTTAGAGGATTGGCTGATAAAAAACTGAATTGCTTGACAAATCGATAACCGCAGGCCATCTGTCCGCTGTACATAGTCTCGCGATTGCGCGAAGCGCCACCATTTTGCGGCGCCATTTCCCGGGAACATGAAAAAAAACACGCCTCTCCGGCCGCGCCCGGGGTCGAGCGAAACGCTGAACCGCCACGCGTCCAGGACGCTAAGCGCGATGTTCGGCGCATAAGGAACCTTACGTGAACAATATGAGTTTTTCGGACCTCGGCCTCGCCGATCCGATCCAGCATGCCTTAAAGATTAGAAATCATGCTGTGCCGACACCCATCCAGGCTCAGGCCATACCCCAACTCCTCTCCGGCCGGGATGTTCTGGGCATTGCCCAAACCGGCACCGGCAAAACAGGCGCCTTTGCCCTGCCGATTCTCCACAAGCTTTCCCAAGAACGTCCGCCCGTCAATGGACCGGGTCCGCGCGCGCTGATCCTGGCACCCACCCGCGAGCTGGCGATCCAGATCGGCGCTGAGGTCCGTGCCTATGGCAAAAGCCTGCGATTGCGCCAGACCGTCATCGTCGGCGGCGTCAGTCAAAAGCCGCAAATCGACGCGCTGCGCCGGGGTGTGGAGATTGTGATCGCAACACCGGGGCGCCTGCGTGATCTTATGGCTCAGCGGCACCTCAGGCTCGATGGGGTTGAATTTTTTGTACTCGACGAGGCCGACCGGCTCCTCGACATGGGATTCGTTCGGGATGTGAAGAAAATTGCTGCCGCTTTACCCAAGTCCCGCCAATCGCTGCTGTTCTCCGCCACCATGCCCGGCGCCGTCGTGCGCCTCGCCAACGAACTCCTAAGCGAACCGGTTCGTGTCGAGGTCATGCCTCAGGCCACGCCGGTCGAACGGATCGAACAATGCGTCTATCACACCGAATCCGCAAAGAAACGGAGCCTGCTCGCAGGCCTGCTGGCCGACCCCGCATTGTCGCGGGTGATCGTTTTCACGCGTACCAAACACCGCGCCAACCGGGTTGCTGAACATCTCGGCAAGGGCGGCGTATCGGTCGAGGCCATTCACGGCAACAAGAGCCAAGGCGCCCGCCAACGAGCCCTCAAACGTTTTCGCGACGGCGAGTCACGAGTGTTGGTGGCAACCGATATCGCAGCCCGCGGTATCGACGTGGATGGGGTTACCCATGTCATCAACTTTGAGCTTCCCAACGAGCCGGAAAGCTATGTTCATCGCATCGGACGAACCGCCCGAGCCGGTGCTGGCGGCGTGGCCTTGTCATTCTGCGATTCGAAGGAGCGCGGATACCTGCGGGATATCGAGCGCCTGATCCAGCGCCGTTTGACCGTAATCGGCGATGCACCGACCGCCGCTTCATCCCCAGCGGCAGCCCCCGCATCGCCCGGCGCAAAGCCCGCCAGAGCAAAAAGGACCAAACCTGGTCGAAGGGCATCGTGGCGCCGGCCTGGCAAAGAGAGCGATCAAAATCGCAACCGGAAACGAGGCGAAAAGCGCGGCCAAAAGCGTGGCCAGCCTCGCCCCATGGCCGCATCCGCCCGCCATGGTCAGCAGCAAAGTCTTTCTGGATGAACTGTTACCTGCCGAGCCGCAAAAGATAGGGTAATTGCCTCACATCGGTAGCGCGCTGGTAACGCGCCATTATGATATCGTTCGCGGATCGTCCGAGAAGTCATCCTTGCAATATCGGCGCAATAGGAAGTCTGTTTTGCCAATAGCCCCAACGCTATCTTTGGCATGCTGATCCACGCTAGTAGACTTTGCCGGGCCATCGCGCGACTGTCCGGCTAGTCACTGACTGACGTCGCCCAATCGGCCGGCAGGGATAGCCAGTCACATTTAGCTTCGTTGGAGACCGTCAAGGCCGGTGCCGCCAAGGGGTTATCCACAAAACACCCGGCGGCGATAGCCAGGGATCCGGGCCGCCATGACGATGTCCAAAAAAGCGTGGTGCCGCATCGCTTGCAAAAGAAGCGTTGCTGTTCATCTCGAATCACGTAAATCCCCATGTCGCCGCTTTTTTCCAGAATCTGTTCTTCCTTGAAATAGGCATTCATGCCAAAGGCGCTACCCGTTCTTTGTTTGCAGTTATCGCAATGGCAAAGGCCATAAAGGGCTGGCTCGCCCTTCACCCGAACAAAGGCATCGCCACAACAACACTCTGCTTGTCTGATCATGGAAGCCTCCAGATGGGGTGATGGGACCAAGGCAAAACTCACGAACCTGCTAGTTTTTCTTTAGGATCTGATCCACAACTTGAATGAAGGCTTTAACGATGCGGGAGTCGGCCCGCTCGGCAAGACAAACCACGTGGGCATAGGTAAACACCTTCGCATCCGAAATGGTAATGGGTTGCAATAAGGGGTGTGGCGTGAATTCAATTTCAGAGACGACACCGATTCCCATCCCAAGCTGAACCGCCATCCAAACCGCTTCACGACTACCGATTTCCATTACTCTATTTACGGGGACATCAGCCTCCAAGAGGGCCTGCTCAAATGCCAAGCGCGTTGTCGAACCGCTCTCTCGCATGACAAAGCGTTCGCCCGCCAGCTCCTGAATGGAAATCGACTTACGTCGTGCCAAGCGGTGTCTCTTGTTAACAAAGATAATGACCGGGTGCCGCCGGAAGGGTCGGGCGAATAGCCGGGGGTCATCCTGCACCTGTGCCAGAACGGCGACATCCGCCCGAAAGGCAAAGAGGGCATTCAGCGCATCCCGGGAGTTTCCAATGCCGACCGAGACCTTAATGCCCGGGTATAAAGCATTAAAGCTGGCCAGCATTTCCATGACGTGGAACGGGCCAACGGCCATGACATTCAGTTGGCCGCTGTGAAAACCGCCCATTTCGTTTAATAGGTCCGAGGCCTCGGCCTCCAAACTCATGAGGCGGCGCGTGATGTTGAGCAGGGCTTGACCCGCCTCGGTCAAAATCACCTTACGCCCACGGCGGTGAAAAAGTTCGACCCGATAGAACTCCTCGAGGGCCTTGACCTGTACCGTGATGGTGGGCTGGCTGACATTCAGGCTGCGCGCTGCCGCTGTAAAGCCCTCTTCCTCGGCAACGGCATGAAAGGAGCGAAGCTGAGTAAAGAACATAGATCCACTCTATACCAATGATAGACAAATTCGATTTTTTTTATAATGCCATCTATGAGACTATCGTTCAATGGATGGTGACATCCGCCAGAGGAGTGAGACATTCGAGATGTGGACGTTTCATAATCCTGTTCGAATATGCTTCGGAGAGGGCAGCTTGCGGCAGCTCGCGCAAGCCCTTGACCAGCGGCGCTACCTTCTGGTGACATACGGCGAACCTTATTTCGCCGCGCTCGTGGATCGGATCTCCAATCAGGCCGGCCCGCCGGTTGCGGTCGTTGACGAAATCAAACCCAACCCTGATTTCAGCCATTTCAAACAGCTTTGCGGGCAACTGGCCGACCTGGCATCGCAGGTGGAAGTTATTGTGGCGCTAGGCGGAGGGTCGGTCATCGACGCGGCAAAAGTTTTGAGTGCCTCGCTAAACGACTTTGCCCTTGTGGAAGACTTTCTCCTAACCGGTCGAGGCGAAGAACGTTTCGACTTTCATCCCATTATCGCCATCCCCACGACGGCCGGAACCGGCAGCGAAGTGACATCCTGGGCCACCGTTTGGGACAGCCAATCGAGCAAGAAGTATTCTTTGTCCCATCCCCGTTTGCTGCCCGAGCTTGCCTTGGTGGACCCGGAGCTGATGGCCGATCTGCCCATGCAACTGACCATCAGCACCGGGTTAGACGCTCTCTCGCATTCTCTTGAATCGATCTGGAACAAAAACGCTAATCCCTTGTCGACAGATTTAGCTGTCGCCGCGGCACGAGGTGTCTTAAGCACCTTGCCTCGCTTAACCGAAGAGCCGGGTAGTTTGGCGTTGCGAAATAGAATGGCAAAAGCCGCCTTGACGGCCGGCATGGCCTTCTCCAACACCAAGACGGCCTTGGCGCATTCTCTTTCTTATCCGATCACGTTGGAACACGGGCTGCCCCATGGCCTGGCGTGCTCGTTCAGTTTACCCATGATTATGGCTGGCGTCATTGGACAGGATGCGGAAACCGATGAGGCGCTCCGGCGAATTTTTGGCGAAGACCTAGATCAGGCCGTGTTGGATTTGGCGGCGTTTTTGGAAAAGCTGGGTGTCCCGATATCGCCCGCCAAACACGGCATCCCAAGAGAGGATTTTCGCGCATTGATCGCCTCGGCTTTTCAGGGCGAACGGGGTCGGAATTTTATTGGTCGAGAAGACCGGGTTTTGGCGGCGGAGGCCCGTTTGACAGGCTAGCCCGTTAATGAGTGAGGCGCCGAACAGGCTGGCTCCTCGTTGCTTGGCCTGCCGGCTTCCCCCTAACGGAAAAGGGAGAAAAAAGGAGAGTAAAAACCAAAACCAAACCTCAGAAAAACGAACAGGAGGAGTAAAAGATGTCTTTTGCAAAAAGAGTGTCAAAAAAATTATCGAAATTTGCTTTGGCCCTGATCGCAGCACCCCTGCTTTCCCTCGGCATTTCCAATGGCGCTATGGCGCAGCAATGTGAAGACCCCGAGGCGCTGCGTTTTTCGATCATTCCCACCGAAGAGACGATCCAAGAACTCACTCTCTACAAGCCGGTAGTGGACTATCTTTCCCAGCAGACCGGCAAGCAGGTGGAGTTTTATATGCCCACCTCTTATGCGTCTGTTATTGAAGCCATGCTCGGGGGCTGGGTCGATATTGGTGTCCATGGACCCTACTCCTATGTCTTGGCCAACGAGCAGGATCCGAGCTTGGAGGTTTTCGCAACCTACGCCAAAAAACCCGGCCACTTGCAGGAGGAAGGCCCCGGTTACAAGGGGGCTCTGATCACCCGCAAGGATTCGGGGATAGATAGTATCGACAAACTGGAAGGCAAGGTGCTTGGCCTGACCGATCCGGCCAGCACGTCAGGCAATCTCCTGCCCCGCGTTTCCTTCACCAAAGTGATCGACAAACCCTTGGAGGATTTTTTCTCGAAAGTGGTCTACACCGGGGGACATGATCTTTCCACCATCGCCGTGCATGAAGGAAAGGTGGACGCAGCCTTTGTCGCGACCCATCGTTTCGACAACGTGATCGATCGCGGTCTGGTGGCAATGGATGACTTCAACATCATTTGGTCATCCGCGGCCATCCCGCAGGACCCCTTTGTCTATCGCGGCAATCTCTGCGACGAGTTGAAGGGCAAAATCAAGGAGACTTTCCTTTCTCTGCACGATGTGCCGGAAGCTCAGCAGTTCTTGGAAAATGTCAACTCCAACAAGTTCGTCGCCATGTCGGATTCCGACTATGACATCATCCGCGACTTAAAAAAGGCGAAAGACGCCGCGAAAGACTAAGCAAGGCAACTCACTTCGGTTTCTGAAGTACCGGGCAGCGCCATTTTAGGCCTGCCCGGCAGGGGGAGTGTTAACCGGCATGCCTATACTGAGCGTCAAAGACCTAAAAGCACGATACAGCTCGAAAGGACCATTGATCCTGAAGGGCATCAGCTTTGAAGTGGAAGAGAAAGACTTCTTCGCCATCATCGGGCCAAGCGGTGCGGGCAAGTCGACTCTGATTCGTTGTATCAACCGTTTGGTTGAGCCGGAAGAAGGCAGCATCCATTTTGAAGGCGGCGAGGTTACCGCGCTGCGGCCCCGGGATCTGCGCCGGCTGCGCCGCAATATCGGTATGATCTTTCAAGAGTTCAATCTGGTGAACAGAATGTCTGTCATGGACAATGTTCTGTCCGGTCGCTTGGGCTATACCGGGACCTTTCGCAGCCTGTTTCGCTGGTTCCCCACATCCGATGTGCGACGGGCGATCGAGCTGCTGGATCGGGTCGGCCTGCGCGATCACATCAACAAACGCGCCGACGAGCTTTCAGGGGGACAGCGTCAAAGGGTAGGCATTGCTCGGGCCCTGATGCAAGAGCCCAAACTGCTGCTGCTGGACGAGCCCACCTCGGCCTTGGACCCTAAAATCTCTCGGGAAGTGATGAGCCTCATTCGCGACATGGCCCGCGAGCTGAACGTACCGATTTTGTGCAACATCCATGATGTCCAGTTGGCCCGAGAATTTTGCAACAAGGTGATCGGCCTGCAAGACGGCTATAAGAAATTCGAGGGCCAGGCCGTGGAGATGCAGCAAAGCGATCTTGAGGCCATTTATGCCATGGAAGTGCTATAGCGACATAGGACCATGACGGACAGCAGCACGGCAAATCCGGCCTTTCTTCAAGAGGCCATCCGCAAACGACGCTCCAATCAGCTGATCAAATTCTTGCTGGCGCTAGCGGTGTTCTTCCTGGTGCTGTGGAGTATCGATGCCACGGTCATTGCAGATACCGATTGGGAACGCATCGGCGGACTTGGGGCGATCCTCAAATCCCTCGCCCGTTTCGCCGAGCTTGATTTCTCGCTTATCCCCCATCTGATTCAGCCAACCATCGAAACCTTTATGATGGCCTGTATCGGTACCTTACTTGGATGTCTGTTCTCCCTGCCTGTCGCCTGGTTCGGTGCCTTTAATGTGACGCCGAACCGGGTGATTTTTTATCCCCTGGGACGGATGTTGATGACCTTAAGCCGATCGGTGCATGAAATTGTCTGGGCCCTTATCTTTGTAGCAGCCGTGGGCTTAGGCGCTCTGCCGGGCATCCTTGCCATCGCCATGCGCTCGGTCGGTTTTATTTCTAAGATCACGGCCGAGGCTATTGAGAACATCGATCCCAAGCCGGTTGAGGCCATCCGCGCGGTTGGCGGCAACCAATTCCAAGTTATGTATTACGGAATTCTGCCCCAGATTCTGCCGGTGGTCCTGGGCACCATCATATTCGAGTGGGATATCAATATTCGCCGTTCGGCAATTATGGGCTTGGTGGGCGCCGGCGGCCTGGGCCTTACCTTTTTCCGCCAGATGGCCATGTTCAACTATGGCGGCGTGACCATGGTGATCTTAGCCATTCTGGTCTTGGTGATTTTCGGCGAGATCGTTTCTCACTATGTACGAAAAGCGGTGACGTGAGGAGATCATGAGCCAGACCAGCCCTCACTATTCCCGCGGCGTCAGCGATCAGGACGTTTTAGATTGGCGGCAGACACGCCGGCCCGGCCTTTTAATCAGGTGGGGCATTTTCCTGGCCGCGTTGGTTTTTCTCACCTATGCGATGGATTTCCTCAAGGTCGACATGGCCCGTATCCTGGGGCTGTTCGGCCGCGTCGGCGCCCTTATTGCGGACCGCTACTATCCGCCGGAAATGAGTTATGTGCTCCAAAAGGACTATCTGGCCTCGGTCCTGGAAACCGTGCAAATGGCGTACTTGGGCGGACTCTTCGGCATCATTCTTGCTATTCCTTTGGCCTGGTTTGCCTCTTACAACATGACCTTGGGGCGGCGGTCTTTCTATCCCTTGAGCCGTTTGACCATCATGGGCTGCCGCTCGGTCCATGAGATGATTTGGACCATCTTGTTTGTGACCGTCGTCGGCTTTGGCATGCTGTCGGGTGTGCTGGCGCTGACCATGTTTTGCATTGGCTTTGCCGGAAAGCTCTTTGCCGAGGAAATTGAGGCCATCGACATGGGACCGGTCGACGCCCTGAGGGCCACAGGCGCCAACGAGCTTCAGGTCATGGTGTACGCGGTATGGCCCCAGGTGCGCGTGGCTTTCACAGGAATCTCGATCTATACCTGGGATGTGGCCTTTCGTGCCGCCACGGTCGTCGGCTTCTTCGGCGGCGGGGGTATGGGATGGTACTTGAAGCGCAGCGTGCAGCAGATCGAGAGCCAAAGAGTAGCAGCGATCTTGCTCTCGATCATCGCCTTGGTTGTCGTCGCCGAATTGCTTTCCGCTTGGGCGCGCCTGCGGGTCAATAAGAAGAGTCAGTGACAAGGCACCTCGGGCCCATGGCGGCCGTGCCGCCGCCGCCATCAGCGAGACCTCAAAAAGTCACGAGCTGAGATAAGAGCTGTGCTAGGATAGCCCAAAATAAGATGGGTGAATTCCAGCAATGACGATCTCGGTAAGATGATCTCAATTGAATGCATCATCACTAGGGGTGCTAGGTTTTTTGCCGCCGCCGCAACACTCTTAGGCGTTAGCGCCTGTGCATCCTTGCCGGAAAATGTCGATCCGGTGGAGAGTTACGCATTTCAGGACACGCAAGATACCTCTTTGGGGCAGGCCACCCACGAAAAACAGTGGAACGAGCCTGGTAAATCCGGCTTTCACTTGTTGAATAATGGCATTGATGCCTTTGTCGCGCGGGCGGTCCTGGCCACCGCGGCGGAGCGCAGCATCGACGCCCAGTACTATTTGCTCCATAACGATCTCACCGGGCGCCTCTTTGTGGCCCAATTGCTGGAGGCCGCTGATCGGGGGGTGCGGGTGCGCCTCTTAGTCGACGACATGGATTTGGCCGACCGGGACTTAGGCGTAGCGATCCTAGACAGTCATCCCAATGTTCAAGTGCGGATTTTCAACCCCTTTAGCCGGAGCGGATCCCGCAACCTGCAGCTCGTCACCGATTTTGGAACCATCACCCGGCGCATGCACAACAAGTCCTTCACGGTGGACAACCAGTTGGCCATCCTGGGCGGCCGCAATATCGGCAATGAATACTTCGAGGCCGATCCCGGCGTTGAGTTTAAGGACCTGGACGTCTTAACCGTGGGGCCCGTGGTGGATGAGGTCTCTCACGCCTTCGATACCTATTGGAATCACCCCCTTGCCTACCCGGTCTCCACCTTGACGGGCCTTTCGCCCAGTGCTGAGGAGATATCGGCCGGCAAGCGCCGTCTCGCCGATTACCTCTCTCAACAGGATACCTCCCGCTATGTGGCGGCGCTCAAGACCTCTGCACTCGCCCAAAGCATCCGCAAAAGGACAACCCGGTTCGATTGGGGGGACGGCCAGGTTCTGTACGATCACCCGGACAAGATTGCCTCGCCGCGCAGCGAGGCCTCCCTTCAATTGGCCGAAGACTTGCGACCCCACCTGAAAGGAGTGCAAGAGGAGCTGATCATCATTTCCCCCTATTTTGTGCCGGGTCGTGCGGGTGTCCAGACCCTGGCTGATTTGGCGACCCGAGGCGTCGCGGTCAAGATCTTGACCAATTCCCTGTCATCGACCGATGTCCCCATTGTTCACGCCGGCTATGCCAAACATCGTAAGGCCATGCTGCGCGCCGGCATCGCGCTTTACGAGGTGAATGAAAGCCTGGGCGAAAAAAAGGGCAGCAGCGTTTTTAATGTGGCGGGCTCTTCGAAGGCCAGCCTCCATGCCAAGGTTTTCATTCTGGACCGTCAAAGCGTTTTCATCGGTTCACTGAACCTGGATCCCCGCTCGGTCTATGAGAACACGGAAATCGGCGTGCTGGCTCAATCCAGGGAGCTGGCCACGGCTATGGCCAAGGGTTTCGACGAGAGCATCGGCAAGGCGGCCTTCCGCCTGGAACTTGTGGAAAGGGCCGATGGGCAAGAGAAAATTGAGTGGTACGGGAAAGAGAATGGCCAAGAAGCCGTATTTGACGTCGATCCCTATACGGGCTTTTGGGATCGCTTCAGCGTCGATTTCATGAGCCTGTTCCCCATAGACTCCCAACTCTAACGAGGGCAAGTCGACAGACCCTGAGTAACGGTCAACGACCTGAGGTGATAGGCAATTTGAATGTCGCTATCGGACGAAAACAAGACTTTGGTTCGCACCGCCTTCGCATCATGGGAAGACGGCAACAGCGGCCCATTTTTCGACCTAATCGCCGACGACGTGACCTGGCGGGTGATTGGGACCACCCCGGCCTCAGGCATCTTCACATCAAAACAGGCCCTACTGGATCACGCTTTCGCGCCCCTTTTGGCACGCCTTGACGGACCGCTGACCGTCAAATTCATCCACATTGCCGGCGAGGGCGACAAAGTCTTTCTGCAATTCCAAAGCCACGGCCTTGCCAAGAACGGCACGCTTTACGACCAGGACTATTGCTTTGCCATGACCTTACGCGCCGGCCGGGTTGTCCACCTCGTTGCCTATTTGGACACGGCACTTTTGGGAAGAGTGTTTGCGTGAGAGGGGCTCGCCGGGTTGTCATATTCCTGGATCAATTCTTAGTCGGCGGCTATGGCTTCGATCTCCAGCTTCCATCTGGATTCCAGAAGCCGGCAACATACAACGGTCGATGAGGGTTCACTGTCGCCGAGATATTTGGCATTCGTTCGATTGTTTTCCTCCCGGTAGACCGGATCAGAGAGGTAAGTGCGCAAGGAGACGATGTTGCGATAATCCATTCCCGCCGATTTCAAGATGGTGCCGATGTGACCCCAGATGAGGTCCGCCTGGCCCGAGAAAGTCTCGGGCATGGTCGCGCGATCACCTTCGTACCCATTAAGTCCACTGATAAAGAGAATGCGTGAGCCGGCGCTCAGTTCGATCCCGTGGCTGTAGTTTTGATATTGCGGGAAAACGTCCTTGGGATTGTGTTTGGTAATGGGCATTCGAAGTCTCCCTTCGTAAAGGCCTAAGTGATTTCCTAGGCGAGACTCTATGCTTGTGCTCGTCCCCCTCACAACTCAGTTTATCTCTTCTTGAGAATTAGAAATGCTCAGTCTGCCTGCGGACAGAGCCTTTTCCCGATGCACTTTGATTAGAGTACCCTTGCCTGCCGTATTTCGGTCAAAAGGGGCGCTCACGCAGGGAGTCAATCTATTCACTCTTCATGATCGTGTTTTGAGAACTGCAGCAAGGAACGCGGGCAGCCGGCTCAAAGGTCTTGGATTATTTGCCGCACGATTGCTAAAATGAAAACACAGATTCCCGGCTAAAATGTCAGCCATCTAGGAACGAGGAAATTTCATGTTTGAATCTACGCGTAGGTTGTTGCTGTTTTCATGCTTGGCCGTCGCCGGCCTGGTCCTCTCACACCCCACGTTGGCGGCATCGACCGAGGAAATCAACGCCAAGTCCCAACAAGCGTTGCAAACCCTTTACGGGGAATCCAGCGCGGCTCAGGATCTTGGTGCCGACGCTCACGGCATCCTGATTTTCCCAGAAATCACCAAGGGGGGCTTTATCGTCGGTGGCGAGTACGGTGAAGGCGAGCTGCAGATGGATGGCCAGGTCCAGGGCTATTACAGCAGCGCATCCGGTTCGATCGGGTTGCAACTCGGGCTGTCTTCCCGCTCGCTGGTTATCATGTTCCTGGACGAGGGCGCCCTTTCCAAGTTTCTTAAAGATGACGATGGCTGGGAAGTCGGCGTGGATGCGGACGTCACGGTCGTGCAGATCGGGGCCACCGGGTCTTTCGATTCCACAACCGTCGACAAGCCCGTGGTGGCTTTCAACTTTGGTGAAAAGGGTCTGATGGCTGGCGTCAGCATCGAGGGCACCAAGGTTTCCAAGATCGAGCCCTAAGCAGATCACGGGCCGATCATGCTATCCTGGCAAGGGGCCGGAAGGGTTTAATCTTGCCGGGAGTGGTCACGATAACGATCACGCGGCGAAGAATTGCTTAGCCTTCCGTAGGTTGGTGAGCCTTATAGATGTCTCCTTGCCGCGCCAGCTTGCGCCAGGGCCGGGCTTTTTTGCACGGGATGTCCCAGCGCGCTTCCTCGGGATCCACCTCGTTGAGGATAAGGCCCGCCTGCTCTTTTTCGCAGGTCGCCACAAGGCTTCCGTCGGGGCCGATGAAGCAGGAGGCCTGCACATGGCTGGTGTTCGCCGGGACCGAATAGCTGATCCAATAGGTGTTGCAGGCGGCATGGCCTTGCGCTTGAATTTTGAACATCTCCCCATCTTGATAGGCGGAGAATAAAACGCAGTCCGCACCCAATTTTTCGTACTCCATGAAAATTTCGGGAAACTGAATTTCGATGCAGAGGGCAAAGCCCAGCTTTATCCCCTTTACCTCCAAGAGAACCGGTGACGTTCCGGCGGAAAACCAATCGGTAATCTCGCTGTGGGAGCAAAAGCGCTTGTCGTAGCGCGCCGACAACTCGCCGGTGTCGCCGATTACGTACAAACTGTTGAAGGGACGTCCCCTTTCCGGGTGCTTATGAGCGCAGCCGATGGCCGCCCCGATGCGGTGGGCCGCACAACAGGCCTGAATGTCTTGAAGCGCGCCCTCCAAGGCCGGCCAGTCCACATCAGACCAGTCCTTGATTTGCGCCTTCACATAGCCGGACAAGGCCCCTTCGGGAAAGTGGATAAAGTCAGCCCCGCCCCGCACTGCTTCGCCAATCATCGCCTTAATCTGATCCGCATTCCGCGCCGGCGAGCGATCGATGCGGGGCTGGGCTGTTGCGATGCGCATCAAAAAACCTAGGACACCGAGCCTTCAAAGATTTGCAGGCATTTTAGATCGGCGTGGAAGTCGAGGGCGTAGTCGCCGCCTTCGCGGCCGATGCCGCTTTCGCCGATGCCGCCGAAGGGCGCGCGCAGGTCGCGGATGAGAAAGCAGTTGACCCAGACCACGCCAGAGCGCACGGCGCGGCCGACCCGCTCGGCGCGGGCCGCGTCACCGGTGTAGATGATGCCCGACAGGCCGTATTTGGTGCTGTTCGCCAGGGCAATGGCCTCGTCCTCCCCATCGAAACCTTGCAGCGTGATGACCGGGCCGAAGACCTCGTTTTGCACGATTTCCGAGTCATTGCTCTTGGGCCGGATCAAGGTGGGCTCGTACCAAAGGCCGCCTTCTTTATGGATTTTGCCGCCGCGCACGATCTCGTCCCCACTGGCCCGGGCCCGCTCCACAAAGCCGGCGACCCGCTCCAGATGCTTGGGATGGATCAACGCGGTCATGGTGGTGGCGCTGTCCCGGCTGTCGCCCATGACATGAGCGTCGGTGTGGGCGTGGAACCTTTCCATAAAGGCCTCCATCACCGAATTCTGCACCAGCAAGCGGGTGCCGGCGAGGCAGACCTGACCGGAATCGTCGAACTGACCCGCAGCTTTCTTGGCGGCGGCTTCAAGGTCGCAATCTTCAAAGACAATCAAGGGTCCTTTGCCGCCCAGCTCGGCGGTGAAAGGCACGATATTTTCCGCCGCTGCATGGCCGATCTTGCGCGCCGTCTCGGGCGAGCCGGTGAAGCTCAAGCGCTTAACCCGCGGGTCCGAGACCAGCGCCGCCCCCAGGTCGTGGCCGTAGCCTTGCACGATGTTGAAGGTGCCGGGGGGAAATCCCGCCTCGTTGATAAGATCGGACAGAACAGCAGCCGAAAGGGGCGACCACTCCGCCGGCTTGAGGATCACCGTGTTGCCCGCGGCCAAGGCCGGCGCCACTTTCCAGGTGGACAGCATGAAGGGGGCGTTCCAGGGCGTGATGATGACCGCCGGGCCGGCCGGCATGCGGATCACCCGGTTCGCCGTGCCCTTTGAGGACCAGGCCCATTCCTCCGCCTCGGTAATGATCTCGGCGTAGTTGCGGAAGTTGAGGGCACCGCGCGGGACCAGGCGCAGCTTGAGGCTCTCCAGAAGCATGGCCATGTCCAAGCACTCAACCGTGGCAATGGCGTCCTTATGTCCCTCAATCAGGTCGGCGAGACGGTTCATACAAGCGGCCCGCTTGGCCGGCGAATAGGCGCTCCAGGTCGGGAAGGCCTTTACCGCCGCCGTGACGGCCAGGTCAGCGGTCTCGGGCGTGCCCCGGGAGATGTCGGCCAGCTTCCAGTCCCATTGCATGGGCGAACGGGTCTCGAAAGTCTCGGGCGAGCTAACATGCTCGCCACCGATGAAATGTCCGGTGGGAAGGGAGACCCCTTCCAGCGTGGTCCGCTCGCTTGCCATGACCTGCCCTTTCGTCCGACTTAGTTCGCTCTAGATGTAATGCCCGTAGTAGGCAAACTCCTGGGGCAGATCCAAGCCGTTGGTCTTTTCCACCTCGGCCTCCTTGATGGCCACAAAGTGGTCCACCAGCTCGGACCCCAGGACCTCCTTCAAGGCGACATCGGCCGCCAGGGCCTTGATCGCGCCGTCCAGGCTTTCCGCACAGTGGCCCTTGGCATCCGTGTTCTCGAAGCAATCCCCGGTCTCGGCAGGTTGAAGCTCGTAGCTGTTGTCGAGTCCCATCTTGGCGGCCAGGAGCACCGCAGCGGTCGCCGTGTAGGGATTGGCGCCGCAGTCGGCCATGCGGTGTTCGATACGGGTGGCCTTGTTGCGCTCGGCCGGCAAACGCACGGTTACGCCCCGATGGTCATAACCCCAGTTGGCCCAATAACCCGACATACTCGCCGGCGCCAAGCGACGATAGGAGTTAGAGAGGGGTGCCAATAGACCGGCCAAGCCTTCGTGGTGGCGCATCAAACCGGCGATGGCCTTTTTGGTGATGTCAGCCAAGCCGTCCTCGGCACCCGGATCAACAAGGGCGTTTTGTCCGTCCTTGTTATTGAGGCTGAAATTAATGTGAAAACCGCTGCCACCCATGGCCTCGTGAGGTTTGGGCATGAAGCTGAGCAGCAGCCCCATCTCGGCTGCCACCTCACGGGCTAGAAGGCGCAAGAGGAAGGCATCGTCGATGGCATTTAAGGCGTCCCGGTAATGCAGGGTCATCTCGAATTGACCAGGGTCGAACTCGCTGTTCATGGATTCGATGGGCAGGCCCACGGCGTTTACCCGGTCCCAAATGGTCTCAAGCACCCGGCCCGGATCGGCGCAGGGGCCGGTGCCATATACGTAACCGCCGGGGGTATGATAGGGCACCCAATTGCCGTCCTGATCCTGTTGCAGCAGATTGGCCTCGTATTCGACGCCCACCATGGCTTCCAGCCCCTCATCGCGCCAGGCCTGCACCGCCCGCTTCAAGAGGCTGCGGCCACACAGCGGCAGGGTTCTGCCTTCGAATTCCAGGTCGGCCAGCAGGATCTTGGTGTTGTCATGCCAGGACGGACGCAGATCGTCGGGGTCGAAGATCATCTCCATATCGGGCAGGCCGGTCAGCAGGCCACCGCCCGGCGCCGGGATTAGGTCCCGATCGTAGGTCAAGGCATAGACCCCAAGGCAGGCCCTTGCCGACCCATTGGCCGCAAAGGAAGGGGGCAGATACTTGCCCCGGGCCACGTTGAGGTGATCCGCAAAGAGGACGCGAATTCGTTCGTTTGATGTCGCTGAAGATGGCAATGGGGCCTCCCTTAGGTGTTCCCTTTTCTTTTTCTTAGGCGCGGGCGATCCGTACCGGCAAGTGGCGAATACCGTTGATGAAGTTGGAGCGCAAATACTTCTGCTCGCCGGCCTGCTCCAGGCTGGCCAGCCGCTTGGTCAATTCTTGCAGGACCACCTTGACCTCCAAACGGGCCAGCCACATGCCAAGACAAACGTGCGGCCCTCCTTGCCCAAAGGCCACGTAGCGGTTGGGCTGGCGGCCCAGCTCAATCTGGTCGGGTCCCTCAAAAGCCTCGTCGTCCCGGTTGGCGGAGATGAACCACAGCACAACCTTATCCCCTTCGCGCACCTGCTTGCCGTGACACTCGAAATCGCGGGTCGCGGTACGGCGGAAGTGCATTGTGGGCGAGGCCCAGCGAATAAACTCGTCCACCGCCGTCTCATAGAGTGCATCGCCGCCGGTTTTGACCTCTTGAAAAAGCGCGGGAAAATTAGCCAAAGCCTTGATGGAGGCGGCAATGGAATAACGGGTGGTATCATTGCCAGCCGCGACCAACAGGCAAAAGAAGTTACGGAATTCGCTTTCGCTCAGTGTTTCACCGGTCTTGTTAGGCTGCAGGATCAGGGACAGCACGTTGTCCGTCTCACCGCGCTCGCGCAGGCGAACAAGATGAGATTTGGCATATTCGAAGAGATCCTGGCCCGCCGGCGAACGGAACGGCATGAGGCGAAACTCGTTCGTATCAACTTTGTCCACCACGAACTTGGTGTAGTTGGGGTCCGTATTGGCGATCAGTTCGTCCCCACGCGCCACCAACCATTCCCCGTCGCTGTCGGGCACGCCGATAATGCGTGCCAGCATGCGCATGGGCAAGCGCCGCGCAATGGCCTCCACCGCGTCGAACTCGTCTTTGGCGAGGGCTTGGTCCAGAATTTCGGCAGCCAGGTCGCGGATCAAGGCCTCGTATTGGGCGACGACGGGACGGGAAAATGCCTTATTCACCAAAGCACGCGTGTGACGGTGCTCGGGCGGATCAGTCTCCTGAAAGGTGCGACGGGCGAGATATTCCTCCTCGCTTTGATCCTCCAGCCGAATGCCCCGGGCCGAGCTGAGAAGATCGAATTGCTTGTTGAAGCTAAGCACATCCGAATGGCGGGTGATGGACCAAAAGCCCCGGCTCCCGTCGCTGGACTCGCACCAGGCCAAAGGATCCTCGCGCCGGAGACGGGCAAAGGTGGCATAGGGCACGCCTTGCGCAAAGGCGTCATGACTCGACAGATCGGCATGGGCATCTTGCGTATGGGTGAAGCGATCCAACATGGACATATTTTGATCCAATATCCTTTGCGGGTGTAAAGGCAGTGGACCCGCGGCCAGCGATACGATGAAAGCCTCGTTTCCATGAGAGCCCCCTTACTATGAGAGCATCAGGCCCAGGCTTCTTAGCAAAAGCGGACAGAATGGGCGCCGTGGGCTCCGCTGGGGATTTGAAGCGTGGACGCGCGGCAAAAATTTTTTATGCTTATGGTCAAAGCGAATGACGTATACGCCCTCTAGCAGGAGACTGAAATGGGTGAAATTGTAGGCATCGGCATCATCGCCCACTCTCCCACGATCATGCTATCCGACGAGATCCGGCAAGGCCTAAACGATGGCAAGGAGAGCACCCTCTATTCGGGGATGTTCGATCTGAAACGGGAGGTGCTGGAAGAGCTTCAAGCTGATACGGTTATCGTGCTGGATACCCACTGGGGGACCATCGTGGAATTCCTAGTGACGGCCCATCCCCGGCGAAGCGGCAAATATACCTCCGACGAGTTGCCCCGGGGCATGTGCCAAGTGCCCTATGACCTGAAGGGCAACCCGGCTCTGGCCGAGGACATGGCCGCCCGCGCGACCGCCAATGGGGTGCGCACCTCGACCAGCGCGGATCCCTATTTGCCGATTCACTATCCCACGGTGAACCTGGCGCATTTCCTCAAGAACGCGGACAAGGATGAGGAATGGCTGTCGGTCTCGGTATGTCAAACCGCCGACGCAGACGATTGCCGCCGCTTGGGCGAAGGCATCGGTGCGGCAATCGAGGCGTCGGACCGGCGGGTGGTGATCATGGCTTCGGGCGCGTTGAGCCACAGCTTTTGGCCGTTAAAGGAATTGGCCCAGCACGAGGCCGCGGACCCCATTCACATTCGCACGCCCGAACACCGGGCCGCCGATGAAAAGCGCATCACCTGGATGTGCGAGGGCGACCATGCCGCGGTGATCGACGCCATGCCCGAGTTTTATCAGTATAAGCCCGAGGCCGGCTTTCAACATTATCTGATCATGATGGCCGCGGTGGGCGGCAAGGACTGCCGGGCGCCCGGTAAGCCCTATAGCGATTACGAGAACTCAACCGGCACCGGTCAGATCCATATTTGGTTCGACCGGCCCGAGAGCGGATGGGCATAGAACCGCGGAATTTTAGGCACTAAGGGGGATTAGGGTGAGCCGGCAAGACGACGTGCGAAAGACCGCATCCCGACCGGGCGAATTCTTCTTTATTCTCGCCCTGACCGTGATTGCCGCGATCCTCCTGGCCCAGATTGGCGATCAGACCAAGTTTTACAAACGCTTGAAGCTGCCCACCCAACCGGGCTTTTGGCCAGCGGTGGGGCTGGGAGGCATGGTCCTCAGCGGCGCGGCCTTGGCCGTTAGCGCCTGGTACAAACGGCGGCGCGAGGGGGCAAGCGGCCAAGACCTGCAAGAGCAAGACCTGCAAGAGATGGTCTTCATCGCCCGTGCCGGCGAATTCATGCTGTGGTTCATGTTCTATGTATGGATCACACCCTGGGCCGGTTATTTGGCCTCAACCATTCTTTTTGTCATGTGCTTGGCCTGGCGCGCCGGATACCGAACGACGGGCATGCAAGCCCTGTCGGCCGGCTTGGCGGTCTTCATCGTGGTGCTGTTCAAGAGCTTCTTGAGCGTCAAGATCCCCGGCGGCGCGGTCTATGACCTCTTGCCGCCGGACCTGCAATCCTTCATGGCCATAAACTTCTAGGACCGGGAGGCAGCACACCAAATGGAAACCCTCAGCGCGGCCCTGGATCACGTGCTCAGCCTGCAGGTCCTGGTGGCGCTCCTGATCGGCTCCATCGGCGGGGTGATCATCGGCGCCATCCCGGGGGTCGGCCCGGCGGTGGCCATCGCCATCTTGCTGCCAGCGACATTTTCCCTGGAGCCTATCGTGGGCCTGACCTTGCTGTTGGGGGTTTATGGCTCCTCCATGTATGGGGGTGCTCTGCCCGCCATTCTGATCAACACGCCCGGCACGGCGGTCAATGCCATGACCACCTACGACGGCTATCCCATGACCAAGCGGGGCGAGGCTGGACGGGCCCTGTCGCTGGCCTATTCAGCCTCGTTCTTCGGCGGCATTTTTGCGATTTTGGCGCTGATCCTGTTGTCGCCGGCGCTGGCCGCCGTGGCGCCCCATTTCGGCTCGCGGGAGATTTTCCTGGCCGCCCTTTTGGGGCTGGTCTTGGTGGTGGTGACCCATCGGGGCCAGCACTTGGTTTCGCTGCTGCTGGTGTGCTTTGGCATTTTCATCAACACAGTGGGGCTGGAGCCAGTGCGCTATTCCAAGCGTTACACCTTCGACCAGTCTTGGCTATCGTCGGGCGTTGACTTGATCGTCGTGGTACTGGGCCTCTTTGCCCTTAGCCAGGCTTTCCTTTTGCTGCTGGAGCGGGATGGCGCGCCCAAACCGCCGGCCATTAAGACGGGCATGCTGGGCGGCCTGCGCGAGGTTCTGCGCTTTCCCAAGGTTGCCTCGGCCTCTTCGGGTTTCGGGGTCATCATGGGAATCATCCCCGGCGTGGGCGAATTCCTAGCCCAATTCTTTGCCTATTCCTTTGCCATGAAGACCTCGAAAAAACCCGAGGACTTCGGCCGCGGCAGCCCGGAGGGCCTGATCGCTTGCGAGGCCGCCAACAATGCCGTACCGCCGGCAGCCATGATCCCCATGCTGGCGCTGGGCATTCCGGGCGAAGCGCTAACCGCCATGATGCTGACGGTCTTTCACGTGCATAACGTGATTCCCGGCCCGGCCTTGTTCCAGGATCAGCCGGATTTTGTTATCGCCCTTTATATCAGTCTGCTGCTGCTCAACGTGATGGTTTTCATCTTCCTTGCCGTGGCGAGCAAGAGCCTGCTACGCATTGTGCAAATTCCCACCCGCTATATCGGGGTCATGGTCTTGACCCTTTCCTTCGTCGGGGTCTATTCCCTGCGCAATTCGGCGATCGATTGTCTGATCGCCGCGGCCTTTGGCCTGCTGGGCCTGATCCTAAGGCGCCTGGAATGGCCCATCGTTCCGATCATCCTGGGCATGGTGCTGGGCGGCATAATGGAGACCAAGCTGCGCACCTCCCTGCCCCGCATTAAGGAGCCCTGGGATCTGGTCAACCGGCCCATTGCTGCGGTTTTGTTTTCCTTGATCGTACTCGCCGTTGTTTTGCATTTTTGGGCGCTCTATCGCTCCCGGATTAAGCGCTAGAACCGACCTCGCTCTAATCCTGGTCCACCATGCGATGCAAAAATTCTTGGTCATGCAGAATGATGCTGCCCCTTTTTAGGGACAGGACTTGACGGGATTGCCAAGCGTTTAGCTGGCGGTTGATTTTCTCCCGACTGACCCCCAGCGTATTGGCCAAATCCAATTGGGATATCTTCACAACCCCATTATCTTGGCTCGCCCCGCTCTGGTCCGCCAGAATTAATAGCTTGCGAGCCAAGCGTTGGGGCAGGGAATGGAAGAGGATGTCTTCATAAGCTTCGCTGATCCAGCGCAAGCGGGCACATAACACCTCGACCAAAGGCACGATAACCGCGGGATGGCTGCGCATAAGCTCGTGGAAAGAGGACCTGGGAATGGCGGCCAATTGACAATTGTCCTGGGCCACGGCAGAGGCTGTGCGCTCGCCCCCATCCAAAAAAGCGATCTCGCCCAAAATCGCGCCCTTTTCCATCAGGTTAAGAATGACCTCCTTACCATCTTGAGAATAGGTGACGATTTTCACCGTGCCAGAGAGAATAATATAGAGATCCGATCCCGGGTCGTCCTTTTGGAAGATAGTCTGACCGGGCTGGGCGGCGAACCAACGGGCCGGGCCTAAAAGCCGGTCCAAAGCATTCTCGTCAATGACCCCTAAGAGGTCATTTTTCACCAAACACATCCGGCAAAAAGCCCGCACGTCATCGGACAAGGCCATGCACAACCTCCCTGCTTCTTGCAGGATTTTATACGGACCTGCTGGTGCGGCAAAGCACAAACACAAGAGGCCCGGACGGTAATGCCGGAGCCACGCGGAATCGCCGATCAGCTAAGAGGGCTGCAGCATGGTCACCTCTGTTCTGCAAAAGCTAACCTTACCGATGAGCGCGGCTCAAGACCGGAAGGCCCATGAAAAAGTCCAGCAGCCTTTGCGCCGGGTCCTCGGGATCGATGGCGGCGTTGATTCTGCCGTCCCCGTGTCTGTCCCCTATGCGACCTTGGAAGAACCCCGCCATACCCTGTAAAGAGGAGCGGCCGATCTCCGCCACCTAGGGGTCGTGAGACGACAGGTCAAGGATCGTGTCCATCACAAGGCAACCAGCCGGCAAGGGAAAGGGCACCGGGTCGCCCGATGGGCCTTCTTGACCATCCAATAGGTTGACATTCCGCAGGTTTTCAAGCTTTTCAAACCCAGGGCGACCAACGACCTTTCGCCCAGTGACCGCACCGGCGCCGCTGTGCAGGCCGAAACAATGGCTTGCCGTGACGCACAATCGTGGGCCAGGCCGGCCAATAAGGCGGCGCGATCATCTCGATCATAATGCTGGAAGGCCCGGACAAACAACCCGTGTTTGTCAGTGAAGGCCGCATAAATGCTACCCCGGTTGATGCCAGTTACCGCCACCAAATCACTCATTGAGGTTGCCTGGTTTCCACGGATCCAAAAAGCCTCCATGGCGCGGTCCAGCACTTCGTATTCGTTATATTATTATTCCCAAGGCATCCGAATTTGTTGTTGTTTTTGGGCATTTATGCAGCCTTCGAGAGGGATATTGCCTAATATTGAACATTCAGTCAACTCACCTTCTCACCTAAGGGTCGAAAAAATGAAAGCGCTTCCGTCGGCAACCAAAAGCCCACTGGGGCTCATGGCGATTCTTCAGAGCGCTCCTTAAATCCACTCCAAGAAATGCGGTGCTTCACCCCTACTGGCGCCCCGAGAGAGGGAAAAGACAGGAGGCTCCGAATAGCCTCAAGTGCGCAGAGAACCAACAAAAGGATGGGATTTGGACCACCGGGAAAATTGCATCTCCTGACAGTTTTTTGTCAGTCTTTATGCTAGGCTCATAGGATGAGCCGCTCCACCCGACTATTTGAAATCATCCAGTTGCTCCGCGCCGCCGCAAGGCCATTAACCGCTGCCCAATTGGCCGAGACCTTGGAGGTCACCCCCCGCACCATCTATCGGGACATGGCTGCGCTACAATCAATGCGGGTGCCTGTCGAGGGCGAGGCCGGCATCGGCTATATTATGCGGCCGGGATATGATCTGCCGCCCTTGATGTTTTCCGCCGAGGAGGTGGAGGCGATTGTCCTGGGGCTCACCCTTTTGCGGCGTACCGGCGACCATGGCCTGCAACGGGCAGCCCGGCAGGTGAGCGCCAAAATTGCCAGCGTGCTGCCGCCGGACGGAACCTATGGCGGGTCGGACGGCACCTTGGATCATTGGCCCCTTTATGCGTCCGGCTGGACCGCCGTGCCCAAATCCAAGGTGAATCCCCAGCACCTGCGCCAAGCCATTCGGTCGGAACAGATGGTCCGGCTTACCTACCTGGATTTGAAGGAGCAAAAAACCCAGCGCGCGGTGAAACCCTTAGCGGTGCTTTACTACGTGGATGTGGTCTTGTTGATGGCGTGGTGTTGCCTGCGAAAGGATTTCCGACACTTTCGCCTGGACCGCATTGAAAGCTGCGATACGACGGGCGAGAACTTTCTCGGCCAAGGCAAAGCGCTGCGCCAACGCTGGCAAATGGAAAATCACTTGCCGTAAAGCGAGATAGAAATAAATTCCACAACTCAAAACTATCCTGCATTCCTTTTGGCGCTGAGTTTTGGTCGATGTCTTTTTCTAACGACAGGGAACAAAGAAGGTTTTATGAAAAGATTTTCACGACCGATCTCATGGACAATGTCGCTTTTCAACCAAAACCGGGGTGATTTGTTCTAGTTCCAAAGACCAAATCGCATAAATTTATAGTGATTAAAAATGGCAGCCGCACAAAATCTCCATAAGAGCTGCTTCAAACAAAAGAAGTCCGAGTGATTATCCCGCCCGCGAAGATAAAGCCGGTGGGGTTAGTACTTTTGGCACGATTCCGCCAATGACCCATACAAGGCAATATAAGTATGGGCTAATGATGGGGAGAAATTATGATCAGTAAATGTTCGAGAAATCCGTTTGCCAGGTTGGCCTTGGCATCGATCATGGGTTCGTCTTTGGTCTACGCCAGCGCCTTTGCTCAAGAGAGCGGCACCAGTTCAGGGGCCTCTGACACCCAGCAACAAACAGCGGCGGCCAGTGCCGCCAATGAAATCACCTTTACCTCTTGGACCGGGCCTTACATGAGAAGTCAGATGCTCGGCTTCGTTCGGCCCTATGAGGAGTCCACCGGACGGCGCGTGAATGTCGAGCACTACGAAGGCGGCATCAACGAAATCCGTGATCAGGTGGAATCGGCAAACGTGGTTTGGGATGTTGTGGACCTTACGCAAGCCGACTCCTTGCGCGCTTGCGAAGAAGGCCTATTGGAAAATCTCGAAGGCGTCGAGTTGCCGGCCGGTGTCGACGGAAGTCCTTTTCAAGAGGACTTTGTCGAAGGCGCCTTAAATCCCTGCGGCATCGGCGTCATCGTCTGGGCCACGATTTTCGGCTTTAACACCGATGCATTCGGTGATGATCCGCCCAGTTCGGTGAACGACTTTTTTGATACCAAAAAATACCCTGGACGGCGTGCCATTCGGAATGACCCCACCGTCATCATGGAGTGGGCCTTAATCGCGGACGGCGTCCCCGAAAATGAAGTTTACAGCTTGCTCGAAACCGAAGAAGGCGTGAAGCGGGCGCTGAAAAAGATGGAGTCTATCAAGCCCGGCTTGGTGACGTGGGAAGATGGGCTAGAACCGGTTCGCCTGCTCAACAGTGGCGAGGTCGCCATGTCCTCGGTTTGGGCCACGACCGGTGCGACAGCATCGCGCGAGGATGGCTCTAAGATGGCTGTGGTATGGGACGGCCGGGTGATCGAGTTGGACCTGTTCGGTATTCCCAAGGGAAGCCGTTATGTGGATGAGGCAATCGAGTTTATTCGCTTTGCCAGTAGCTCGGAATCGCTGGCCAACATGGTCACCTATTTGCCCAATGGCCCGACCCGAAAGTCATCCCTAAAACTGCTGTCCGAAGACATCTTGTCCCAGTTGCCTAACGGACCCGCCTACGAGGAAAAGGTCTCCATCCTTTCCGATGCACAGTGGTGGGCCGAAAATGACGCCGCACTGGAGGAAGCCTTTTATGCTTGGCTGGCAGAGTCAGGACAACAAGGCGCTGCGGGAACGGTTCGCTAAATTTAAAAGCAAATATCTTTTTGGGAGGAATTTTAGATGAGTGACGAAACTCATACGCCACCGGATGATCTGGTTTCAAAATCCGGTATCTTTGCGGGCACAAACGCGAAAATGGCGATTGCGTCCATGATCATGATCATCGGGTTTGTCGCCTTCACGATCTGGGACGTGGACTATTCCGGCGAAGTTTTCGCCCAAGGTAAAGATTTTATCATCAACACCCTCGATTGGTTTTATGTGCTGGTTGTGAGCGTGGTCTTGGTGTTTGTCTTTTATCTTCTCATGAGCCGCTTTGGCGATGTGAAGCTGGGTAAGGACGATGACGAGCCCGACTTTTCCACTTATTCGTGGATTTGCATGCTGTTCAGTGCGGGCTTGGGCTCGGGCCTGATCTATTGGGGCGTGGCCGAACCCATGTACCACATCCAGGATAATCCCTTCCTGACCCGCGAGGGGGTTGAGCCCGGCGGTGTCGAGGCCGCCGCGGTGGCCATACGGATTACCAACTTCCATTGGGGTCTGCACGGTTG
Organism: Pseudomonadota bacterium; assembly: GCA_039028695.1. GTDB lineage: Bacteria > Pseudomonadota > Alphaproteobacteria > Kiloniellales > Kiloniellaceae > JANQKX01. Next base: position 1,697 of record JBCCHN010000039.1, on the reverse strand, counting down.
GGCTCTTTATGTGTTGGTCGGTCTCAGCTTGGCTTACTTCTCATACCGCAAGGGTCTGCCCCTATCGCTGCGGGCGGCCATGTATCCCATTTTGAAGGATCGGGTTTATGGTCCCTGGGGCGATGTGGTCGACTTGATCGGTGTTTTTGGCACCATCTTCGGTCTCGCCACCTCGCTCGGCCTGGGTGTTGCGCCGATTGCCGCCGGCTTAGAAAAACTGGGCTGGTTGTCCAATACGACGGCCAATCACCTGATCCTGATCGCCATCATTACTGCCTTGGGCACAGGCTCAGCCGTATCCGGTGTTGGCAAGGGCGTTCGTATCTTGAGTGAGTGTAACGTTTGGGCCAGCCTTGTGTTGCTGCTCTTATTTTTATTCCTTGGGCCGACCGCCTTCATTCTGGGCATGGTTATCTCGGGCGCTGGGGACTACGTCTGGAACGTCATCCCGATGGGCTTTTGGATTGATTCCGAGCCGGAGCGTCTGTGGCAAAGCTGGTGGACAATCTTTTATTGGGGTTGGTGGATTGCGTGGTGCCCCTTTGTCGGAATGTTCATCGCGCGGATTTCCAAGGGCCGCACGATCCGTCAGTTCTGCTTCTGCGTGCTGCTGGTTCCCACCTCGGTGGTTGTGTTGTGGATGGGGGTCTTTGGCGGCGCAGCCGTGGGTGTGGACCTCTTCAACAATGCCGGTGTGGTCGACGCGGTCAATGCGGACTATGCCAGTGGGGTGTTCCAAACCGTAGCCGGCTTCGGCTATGATTTTCTGGTGACACCCATTACCATTTTGATCACGATCCTGCTGATCTCGTGGTTTGTTACCTCGTCGGATTCGGGCACCCTGGTGATGTGCACCATGCTATCCATGGGCGACGAACATCCGCCGATTAAATTCCGCCTGTTCTGGGGCATAACCTCGGGCGTAGTTGCCGGTGTGTTGCTGTTGGCGGGTGGCTTGAGCGCCTTGCAAACCGCATCCATCGTCGCCGGCTTGCCTATTGCGGTGATGCTTTTAATGATGGCATGGGGTGTGATGAAATCTCTTCACGCAGATTTCCCGGCCCAAGACGTCGCCGACAAGCGTGAGTTGGAATATTTGAATCGCTAGGGTGTTCTCCTAAGATTCAAATAACTATTTTCTTGGGCCGGAGTTTTCCGGCCCAAGTTTTTTTTGAAGCACCCCAGAAACTGGACATTCGCGCGCAGGGGACCCATAGTGTTTTCTCAAACTTGAGATTGGGAACGCCCGATGCGTTTCGAGGATGTGGTTCATTTCGAGCTAAAGCAAGGTAACCATCGTGACCCTTCGGAGGGGCTTTGCGTGCTCGAGGCGGTGGCCTGGTTCGAAGGCGAGGCCCACAGCGACCACCCCCGTTGCGTTTGTCCGGCCGTGGCCCACTATTGCCGCTCCCTCAACGATCACTTGGACGAGGATCGGCAACGGCTCATCGCCTATATCCCGCGGCTGGTGAACACCATGGACAGCCGGATGGTCTTTGCGGATCGCTTTGAGTTGCTGGTGGAGTCCTTTCGGGCAGCCGGCGGCGGTCGCCTCATTGCCGAGCGGGCGCGGCGACGCTTTGCCAAGTGCCTCTACCCCTTTTACGCCCCCTCCTTCAGCCTGGCCGTCATCTGTGACGGCATTGTGATGGGACACCCCCTGCCCGATTGCTTCGCCCTCTTAGACCGGCTGCTGG
>JBCCHN010000038.1:0-42270 GCA_039028695.1 Pseudomonadota bacterium | reverse complement strand
CCGGACAGGTTAACGATCACCCGATCAATGGTCTCGCCGGCCATTTGTTCGGCGGCGTGGACCGCGTTCAACACCGATGCTTCAGCCAGGTCCAGACCGATGATGCTGCCGCCTTTCAATCCTTGGCTGGCCTGCTGGCCGATGCCGATGATGCGCGCTTGCCCATTGGCCTGCTCGCGAGCGATGAAGCAACAGGTCTTTGTGCTGCCGACATCCAAGGCGGCAACCAAACCGTTTTTGCTAAAGCCCCTTCTCATACCGTCCAGTCTTTCCTTCGCATCTTCCTATCACTCGACCATCCATCTTGCGTCTTCAGGTGCTCTCTTCTTCATCCGATGGGTGGCTCAAGGGTTTTGCATCGGGTGAGGTGCGCACCACCAGTCGGTCGGGTATGCGCATGTCGATGATCTTGACGTCTCGCTCAAACACACCATGTTCCCTCTCAACCTCGGCCAGCTGTTGCCAGGCTGCGGTCAAGTCACCCTCGGGTAGGCGGACCTCGATACGCCCGTCCATCTGTAGGTTCCACCGGCGGTCGCTGATCCATACCGCGCCCGAGACACGTTTTTTTAGGTCCGGTTCGCTTCCCAAAAGGTCAATCAATTGGGCCGCTTGGTATTGCGCGCCAGGGCCGACCACCAAAGGAAGGTGGGCGAAGTTGTGCGCCGAGGCTTCGGAAATAACGTCCCCATGACGATCGATAAGATGGACGTCGCCGTCCATTTGCCAAAGCGCCAAAGGCTCGCGTTCATGCAAGCGGACAAAGACCACATCGGGGAAATGTCGTTCCACCTCTGCCTGGCGAACCCAGGGTAGCGCCTCAAGCGCCTGTCGAGCCTGCTCGGGGTCGAACATGAGGAGCGGCATGTCTCGCTTAACGGCCATGGTCGACAAAATCGTTTCTGTCTCCGTCCGTTGGCGTCCGGCCACTTGTAGGTCGGCAAGCTTGAGGCCCAGGTTTGCACTCAGTCCGTAGGCCACCTTAACCGCTTTGGCGGTTTGGTGTCCCACCCAACCTGATTGCCATAACCAGACCGACCCGCACACGAGGGATGCCACAGCGACGCCGGCGGCCAGGCGTGTCATAACCCTGGGCTTAAGCACCAGAGGTGTACGCCGGCGCACCGGCTTACGGTTGCTGGACTTGCGCGGTGCGGTGGAGCGACCGACGGTGCGGCGAGTGAGGGTCGTACCTTTACCTCTCTTAGCGTTGGCCAACTTCGCGGATGCGCGGCGGGTGGCGCTTTTGCGCGATGTCTGCTTAGCTACTTTGGTCTTCGAGAGCGGATTTAGGAATCGCATGTCGCGTGCTCCACCATCCAAGCGCAAAGATCGGGAAAAGACATGCCCAGGTATTTCGCTTGCTCGGGCACCAGGCTCAAGGCGGTCATGCCCGGTTGTGTATTGGTCTCCAAGTAATAGAGGTCGCCGGGATCCTTTTCCGTGTCGTCATAACGAAAATCCGACCGGGACACGCCACGGCACCCAAGGGCTTGATGGGCGGCCAGGGCCGCATCCATGGCATCCTTGGTGACCGATGCGGGGATGTCGGCGGGAACAACGTGATCTGCCTTCCCATCTGTGTATTTGGCCCGATAGTCGTAAAAGCCGATCTTAGGAATAATTTCGGTTACGGCGAGGGGTTGATCCCCCATCACCGAGACGGTCAATTCCCGCCCGGCAATGAACTTTTCGATGAGCAGGCGGTCGCCCAGCCGTTTGAGTTCGTCGTCAAAAACCGGTGTATTGTCGCCTGGCTGTACGATGTGCACGCCCACTGACGAGCCTTCATTGACCGGCTTCACCACATAGGGACGCGGCATGGGATCGCCCTGCTCCAATTCCTCAGGCGTCACGATACGCCCTTCTGGACTGGTGATGCCGGCGGTGGCGACGATGTGTTTTGAGACCTGCTTATCGATGGCCAGCGCCGAGGCCATGACCCCTGAATGGGTGTAGGTCAGGTCCAGCAGTTCCAGCAGGCCTTGTATGCAGCCGTCTTCTCCCCATCGACCGTGAAGTGCATTGAACACCACGTCGGGCTTTGGGGTGAGATCCTGAATCAAGGCCGCGATGTCATGCCCGACGATCACCTCCTTGACCGTGTAGCCAGCCTCGCGCAGCGCCGCGGCGCAGGCCTTGCCGCTGGTCATGGAGACCTCTCGTTCGGCGGATCGGCCGCCCATCAGAACCGCAACGGTCTTGCTCATCTGTTCCCTCCGTTGTTTGGAGACAAGGGAGCAGCCGGCTGAGCCCGACCAAGTCGGCGAATTTCCCATTCCAATTGAACGCCACTTTTTTCTTTGACGCTCTGGCGTACGGCTTCACCCAGACCCTCCAAATCGGCGGCGCTGGCCTCGCCCGTGTTGATTAAAAAATTACAATGCTGCTGCGACACTTCCGCCCCGCCGTGGCGCAGGCCACGACACCCGGCGCTGTCGATCAGTTGCCAGGCTTTTTTCCCTTCAGGGTTTTTGAAGGTGCTGCCACCGGTGCGGCTGCGGATGGGTTGGCTTTGGCTACGCCGCTCCTTGATGTCGGACATCAGGGCGCCGATTTGTTTCGGATCCCCCGGCTCGGCCCGCAAACAAGCGCGCAGAAAAATCCAGTCTTCCGGCAGGCCGCAATGGCGGTAGGCGTAGCCCAAATCGTTCGGCATAAGCCGATGGAGTTCGCCTTGAGGGTCCAAAGCCTCGGCCCAGACGAGCACATCTTTGGTTTCCCTATGATAGGCCCCAGCGTTCATGCGCAAGGCGCCACCGATGCTGCCTGGAATGCCGCTGAGAAACTCCAACCCCGCCAACCCGGCTTTCTGAGCCGCAACAGCGACATTTAAATCCAGATCGGCGGCGCCACAGAAAACATGACTTCCTTCACAACGGATGCCGGCGAAGGCCGGTCCCAAACGCAAAGTCACGCCGTCAATGCCGCCGTCGCGCACCAAAAGGTTGGAGCCGACACCGATGGTGACCAAGGGGGTGTCGGCCGGCTTGGCTTTAAGAAAGTGGCTTAGGTCCTCTTGGTCGGCCGGGCGGAACAAGACCTCGGCCGGACCGCCTACCCTAAACCAGGTTAGCTTGGACAGCTCGGTGCCCTCACTATAACGACCGCGCACCTCTGGCAGCCGCTCCGTCAAGGGAATTTGTACGCTGTTGGCCATTGCGTTCAAAATCATGCTCCCACGCACTTGGGGTCGCCGGCGTCGAAAAGCCGCTCCAGGGATCCGGGGAGTTCATTTGCCCAAGCGGAAATGCTGCCCGCGCCCAGGCATACGACCAGATCCCCCGCTTGGGCCGAGTTCTTTATCATCCCTGCAAGGCATTCCGGGTCGGGCAGAGCCATGGACTGACGGTGGCCATGACGTCGCAAGCCCTCCACAAGCGCGTCCCTATTGACGCCGGGGCGCGGATCTTCTCCTGCGGCATAAACGTCGGCGACGATAACCTGGTCGGCGTCGTTGAAACAGGAGCAAAAGTCCTCGAAAAGGTCATCAAGGCGGGAATAGCGGTGCGGCTGTACCACAGCAATGACCTTGTGGCTGCCAGCTGCTTGGCGCGCGGCTCGTAGCACGGCGGAAATTTCCACTGGATGATGCCCATAATCATCGATGACCGTGATGCCATGGACTTCGCCGGTTTTGGTGAAACGCCGTTTGACACCCGAAAATCCATTGAGGGCCATGCGGATTTGCGCCTCGCCGATTCCCATCTCCTGCGCCACAGCAATGGCGGCGACTGCGTTCATCACGTTGTGCTGGCCCAGCATGGGAAGACGAATGTCCTTCAACTCGCGGACCGAGGAGTCGCCGCGGCGGGTCGATATCACGTCAAATTTGGAATGATTGCCATTCAAGCGCAGGTTTGTTGCCCGCACATCGGCTTGCGAGCTTTGGCCATAGCTGATGATCCGACGATCCTCAATGCGCCCAATCAAGCCTTGGACCGAAGGGTGGTCGATGCACAAAACAGCAAAGCCATAAAAAGGAATATTTTTGACAAACGTCTCGAAGGCATTGTGGAGCGCTTCGGTAGAGCCGTAGAAGTCCAGGTGTTCCGGGTCGATATTGGTCACGATCGCGATGGTGGCGGGGAGCTTGGTGAAGCTCCCGTCGCTTTCGTCCGCCTCGACCACCATCCAGTCGCCCTGGCCCAAGTGAGCATTGGTGCCATAAGCGTTGATAATGCCGCCGTTGATTACGGTTGGATCAAAATCCCCGCCGTCGAGCAAAGCGGCCACCAAAGACGTGGTGGTCGTCTTGCCATGGGTGCCCCCGACAGCGACGGAGGATTTTAGGCGCATCAGTTCTCCCAACATTTCCGCACGCCGGACGATCGGAATGAAGCGGGTTCTGGCTGCCTGAATTTCTGGATTGTCCTTGTCGATGGCCGAAGAGACGACGACGACTTGAGCATCGCCGATGTTGCTTGCCCGATGGCCCACATGGACCGCCACACCCATTGTCCGCAATCTTTGCACATTGGCGTTCTCGGCCACGTCGCTGCCCTGAACCGCATAGCCCAGGTTAGTCAAGATTTCAGCGATGCCGCTCATACCGATGCCGCCGATGCCGACAAAATGAATCATTCCCAAATCCAATGGCAGCTTCATGCCGCAACCTCCTGAGGGTTTGTGTCGCCGTTTTCCTCAAAGAGCCGGCAAATAACGTCCGCCAGATGGCCCGCGGCACGCGGATGCGCCGCGCCGCGGGCACCGTCGGCCGCTTTGGACAAAAGCGCGGGGGTGGTCAGCAGAGACAGCAGGCGCTCGGCAAGGCTTTCCACGGTGAGCGCTGATTGCGGAATCAACCAGCCACCCCCGACCTCGGTAAGGGCTTGAGCATTGGCGGTTTGATGATCGTCTGTTGCGGAAGGATAGGGCACCAAAATAGCTGGCCGTCCGGCCATGGCCAATTCCGCAACGGTTGAGGCCCCGGCCCGACCGATGACCAGATGGGCCTGATACAAGTGCCGAGGTAAATCGTGAAAAAAGGCGGCGAGCTGATGGGCGACGTCACAGGCATCGTAACCGCCGGCGATGCGCTCGACCATGTTTCCGGGCACTTGTTGGGTCACCTTGAGTCGGTGACGCAATTCTTCCGGCAAGCTGGCAATGGCCGCGGGAACCACGTCGTTGAAAATAGTGGCACCCTGACTGCCACCCACGACCAAAATTTCGATGAGATCATTGGGATTAGGGTGAGGGTAGGCGGCATCGCCGATTCGCGCGATTTGATCGCGGACAGGGTTACCGGTCAGAACCACTTTTTGCAGATCATTGTCGGCAAAGGCTGAGACTTTCGCAAACGAAGTGCAAATTACCTGCGCCCTGCGGGCTAGAAATCGATTAGCGCGACCGAGCACCGCGTTTTGTTCGTGCAGAACAAGAGGTAGCCCTAAGTGGCTTCCGGCAAGGGCGCTGGGCACCGATGGATAGCCGCCAAAGCCGACAACTGCGGTGGCACCGCATTGGCGCAGAATTTTTCGTGCTTGCAGGTAACCTATGGAAAGTTGGGCCAGGCTCTTCGCCCTCTTCACCGGGCCGCTTCCTGCAACGCCACCGGCGGCGATCGCATGCTGTTCGATGAAATCGGAGTCTGTCACATCAGAATCGCTCGACGATGCCGGGTCGTAACCCGACCCCCGTCGATCCGTGAGCAGCAAAGAGGAAATGCCGCGTGCCTTCAGCTCGCGGGCCAATGCCTGCGCAGGAAATAGATGTCCCCCGGTGCCACCGGCCGCGAGCGCGACTTTTTGTGCCGTTGCGCCGATCATGTTGATCCCTCGTAGCCCGCGCGGCGTCGGGTCAAGGACAAAATCATGCCTAGACTGATACCCAAAGCCAAAAGGGATGATCCGCCGTAACTGATAAGCGGAAGGGTCATGCCCTTGGTGGGCATAAGGTGCAGCGCCGATGCCATGTTAATGAGCGCCTGCAGGCCGAATTGCACCAAAAGGCCGGCCACGGCCAAGAGGATGAAAAGATTGTTTTCCTCCATCAAACGTGAAAAACCGCGCAAGACGACAAAGGCGAACAAGCCGACAATCAACAGGCAAGCAATCAGCCCCAGCTCCTCGCCCGCCACGGCAAAAATGAAATCTGAGTGAGCGTCGGGCAGTTGTGCCTTGACCGTGCCCTCGCCGGGCCCACGGCCGAATAGGCCGCCGTTCATGAAGGCTTCGATGGAGCGACCAATCTGATAGTGATCGCCGGCTGCCGGATCGAGGAAGCTGTTGATGCGTGCCGTTACGTGCGGCAGCAGGAAATAAGCAGCAGCCAGACCGGCTACCGGCAGTAAAGCCAGCAAGGCAACCCAATACAAAGGCAGGCCGGCGAGGAAAAATTGAGCGCCCCATATGGCAGTCACCAGCATAGCCTGACCCACATCGGGCTGTAACAGCAAAAGCGCCACGACCAAAAGCCATAAGCCTGTCGCAATTCGGCCGCCCGGCAGGCTTTCGTCGGTTTTTTCCATGGCGAACATCCAAGCGGCCACCACGGCGAACAAGGGCTTGACGAACTCGGAGGGTTGTAGTGTGAAGCCCAAGACCGGCAACCATCTTGTCGCTCCCTTGACTTCTGGTCCTAGCAGTAAGGTTAGAACCATCAAGAGCAAGGTGCATAACAGGCCAATGATGGCCAATCGACGGATCCACCGCGGTGATACCAAGGAAACGGCAATCACTAAAATGGCGGCGATGGGCAAGATCACCAGTTGCCGGCTAGCTAAGTGAAAGGCGTCTAAGCCGATGCGCTGACCCGCCGCGGGTGATGCGGCGAGCATTAGGATCGCTCCAAAGCCCATCAGGGCGAAAATAGCCACCAAGGTCCAGCGGTCCACTGTCCACCACCAGCGGCCCAAAACACTTGTATCCGTGCGGGCAAATCCACTCATGAGGCGCCCCCCGCAACGGCGGTGGAATGGTTCTGTCCGGGCATGGGTGTATCCAGCTCGCGAACCGCTTGTCGAAAAGCATCACCGCGTTTTTCGAAATTCTCAAACTGATCGAAGGATGCGCAGGCAGGTGACAGGAGCACCACAGGTGCGTCAGCTTTTTCCGTTATGGGCCTTGTAAGGCTAAACTCGTGGGCACTTTTAGCCGCAGCGCGGATCGCGGTGGCCAAGTCACCGCAAATCTGAAAATTCAACTGGCCGTCCAGGCGACGGGCAAAGGCGTTGGCGGCCTCGCCGATCAAGAAGACTTCGGCGATGTTGGGGAATAATCCTTCTAAGCCATCCAAACCGCCTGCCTTGGACCGGCCACCGGCAATCCAAAAAATATGCGAATAGCAGGCCAACGCCTTGGCCGTGGCGCTAGCATTTGTGGCCTTTGAATCGTTGATAAAGGACACACCATCGATGATCGCAACCTGTTCCTGACGGTGAGGTAATCCCGGGAAGGATTTCAGACCAGAAATGATTTGTTCTTGCTCAAGGCCGATGGCGTAACAAGCGGCATAGGCGGCGGCCATATTTTGCCAGTTATGTTTGCCCAGCAGGTTTGTCAGGCCGCCTAAATCATAAATCTTTGCAGCGGCACCTCCTTGGCTATCAAACAAGATACCGTCTAATACATAAGCACCCCGAGGGTGCGGCAAGTCGTAAGAAACGGGCACGACTCGTCGATCTTCTCGCGATGCGAGGTCGTCAAATATGTCCTGACTGATCTGATCGTCGACGGCAATGATGGCGGTTTGATCGCCGCTTTGTCCTTTAAAGATCCGACGTTTGGCTTGGATGTAGCCTTCCATGCCGCCATGACGCTCTAAGTGATCCGGAGAAATGTTCAGCAGAACAGCGATGTCGAAAGTGAGCGAAGGTGTTAGTTCCAACTGGTAGGAGGACATTTCCAACACATAGATTCCCTCAGGGCCGAGGGAGTCTAGATCGAGGGCCGGGATGCCCAAATTGCCGCCAATGGCGCAGGGAATGCCACTCTCCTTTAGGATGTGGCCGATCAGGGCGGTTGTGGTGGACTTGCCGTTTGTCCCTGTGATGCCGATGAATCTCGACTGCCGCTGTGCTTGGGCCAACAACTCAATGTCGCCAATGATCGAGCAATTTGCCGCTTGCGCTTTTTCGGCGATGGGGTGGGGTGTCGGAAAACTGTGAGGAATACCCGGCGACAAAATAAGGGCATCGACCTTTTGCCAGTCCGCCTCATAAAGGTTCACCGCCTCGGTCCCGACAGTTTTTAGCTGATCGCGACGGGATTCTTGATCGTCCCAGGCCCAAACCTCGACGCCGGCGCGGGTCAACGCCGTCACCGTGGCGCGTCCGGACAAACCCAGTCCGAAGACGGCGATGGTCTGTCCTTTGAGGTGCCCGAGATCGATCAAGGGAATTTCCTACCTTAACTTCAAAGTGGATAGTCCGGCCAAGGCCAGGATTGACGCGATGATCCAAAACCGAATGACGATTGTCGGCTCGGCCCAGCCCTTTTTCTCAAAGTGATGATGGAGTGGCGCCATACGAAAAACCCGACGCCCAGTCAGCTTGAAGGAGGCGACCTGGACAATAACGGACACAGTCTCGAGCACAAAGAGACCGCCAATGATGGCCAACACCAATTCATGCTTGGTGACTACGGCGATTGATCCCAAGGCGCCGCCACAGCTCAGCGAACCCGTGTCCCCCATAAAAACCATGGCTGGGGGGGCATTGAACCAAAGAAAGCCTAAGCTGGCGCCCACCAATGCACCGCAAAAGACCGCCAGCTCACCGGCGCCTGGAACATAGTGAAGTTGTAGATAGTCGGAAAAGACGATGTTCCCCGTCAGATAAGCGATAAAGGCAAAACAGCCCGCAGCGATCATCACCGGTACAATTGCCAAACCATCAAGACCGTCCGTGAGATTGACGGCGTTAGAGGCCCCAACCATGACAAAAATGGCGAAGGGAATATAAAACCATGCCAAATTGATCAGGAGGTCCTTGAAAAACGGTAAGGCCAAATGACTTTCCAACGAGCCCGGCGCCTCTAAGGAAATCCATAAAGCCGCCGCGCCGCCAATCAGGATTTGCCCGGCCAGTTTCAATTTGCCCGGCAACCCCTTGCTGTTTCTTTTTGTCAGCTTGAGATAATCGTCAGCAAAGCCGATCATACCAAAGCCGACGGTCACAAGCAGAACGGACCAAACGTAAATGTTGGTCAAGTTGGCCCATAATATGGTGGAGATCGTGATGGCGATCAGGATCAACAACCCGCCCATCGTGGGGGTGCCCTGCTTGGTCAAGAGGTGGCTTTCGGGCCCGTCTTCTCGAATAGGCTGACCTTCTCCTTGTTTTGCCTTAAGCCAGTTGATCACCTTCGGGCCCAGCAAGAAACAAATGAAAAGGGCGGTCACCACCGCACCGCCGCTGCGAAAAGTCAGATAGCGGAACAGGTTGAAGGCGAGGTATTCTTCTCCGAGGGGGCCCAGGAGATTAAACAGCATACTCTAGACTCCTAACCGCCATTTGCCGCCTTAGGGGGCGTGTCTTCGATATTGAGCAGCGCATCCAATATCACTGCCATCCGGCTTCCCAACGATCCCTTTATGAGTACAACGTCGTTGACCTCAAGACCCTCGATCACCATTGGCGCCAGTTCCTGCGAGTTAGGGCAATGCCCACCCTGCAAGCGCTTGGGCAGCGCGCGATAAAGCTTTTCCATTTCGGGGCCACAACAATACACCAGATCCACCTCAGCCTCGCGGAGAGGCTCGCTCAGTTTCCGGTGCAGGTATCCGGACGACGGCCCCAATTCCAACATATCGCCTAGAACTGCAACACGACGGCCATTGGCAGCCGGATCTGCTTGTCCCAGTAAACTGATGGCCGCCCGCATGGACGCAGGATTAGCATTGTAACTTTCATCAATGATCGTAAAGGACCCACTATCATAGGGGATCACATGACGTGCGCCTCGACCTTTCAAGGCTTCAAGGTCCGCCAAGGACCGGCCGGCGGTAGCAGCATCGGCACCGGCGGCAAAACTTGCTGCGAGAACGGCGAGCGAGTTGGTCACCCAATGCCATCCCGGAGCGCCGACATGGTAGTGAATCTCTTTGCCGCCCACATCGGCTTCAACGCTGCTGCCATCTAGCTCTAGCGTGTGGTTCAGTAGTCGAATAGTGGAGTCCTGATGCTGGCCGAAGGTGATTAGTTTGGTGACCCCGGCCAATTCTGCTTTGTCCCGCAAATGATGGAACAGGGGGTGGTCCCTGTTGAGCACTGCGACACCATCCCGGTCCATGGCCTGAAACAGTTCGGATTTGGCATCGGCAATTGCGCCGATGGACTCGAAATTCCCCAGATGAGCCGCCTCCACATTGGTGATGAGTCCAATTTGCGGGCGTACCAGGCGGGCCAGCTCCAGTATTTCTCCTGGGTTATTCATACCCAACTCAAAAACCCCGTAGGTGGCATTTTGATCCATGCGCGCCAATGAAAGAGGGACACCCCAGTGATTGTTTAGGCTGCCAGGGCTCGCCGCAGTTGGTGCTTGTGCTGACAAGCAGTTTTTCAGCGCTTCTTTTGTGCTGGTCTTACCCACACTGCCGGTAACAGCGATAAACCGTGCCTTGCTGCGCTCTCTACCGGCTGCGCCAAGGCGCCAAAGAGCGCCAAGAGTATCGTCGACCATCAAAAGTGCAGCGTCGTTTTCCAAACCTTCGATCGTGCGGTGGACCATGGCTGCAGCGGCACCTTTCTCAAAGGCTTGCGCAACATAATCATGGCCATCGAATTTTGGCCCTTGTAAGGCGATAAAAAGATCACCTGCCACAAGGCTGCGGGTGTCGATGGAGATGCCGGTGATATCGGCGTGGCCCTGTGACCAATTGCCCTTCATCTGACCGCCGGTTGCCTGGGCCGCGGCGTCTGCTTGCCAAAGGGCTTGCCCCGTCATGGCTGTTCTCCTGCTTCGTTTGGTTTCTGGCCAGATGTGGTGGGGATACCCGCTGCGTCCCGGGCGACGCTTCGATCGTCGAAGGGCAAGACCTTTCCCCCGATGGTCTGTCCGGTCTCGTGACCTTTACCCGCAATGATCAAGACGTCGCCCGGGCGCAATGCGGCCACCCCCTGCATGATGGCCGCCCCCCGATCTCCAATTTCTTGTGCTGTTGGTGCCGCCGCCATAATTTGCGCTCGGATGGCCGCGGGATCTTCACTGCGCGGGTTGTCGTCGGTAACGATCACCCGATCAGCCAGACGCACGGCAATTTCCCCCATCATGGGGCGCTTGCCCCGATCCCGGTCGCCGCCACATCCAACAATGACCCAAAGTTCGCCTACAGTGTGGGGCCGCATCGCCTTAAGGATCGTCTCCAAGGCATCAGGGGTGTGGGAATAATCCACATAGATTGCACCGCCCCCAGGGCCATCACCCACGTATTCGGCCCGGCCCGGTATACCCTTGAGGCGGGGCAAGCAGAGTAACGCTGCTGTCGGGTCCGCCCCGCAGGCAATAACAATACCCAGGGCCGCCAAGACATTCCATGCTTGGAAATCGCCGGCGAGTGGCAAGGCTATATCACATTTGATCCCCATCACTTCCAGCGTGACGTCTTGGCCCGTGCCGTTGGGGCGTTGGTCGACCAGGCGCAAATTCGCCGAGGAATTCTTGCCATACCCGATCGTTTTAATGCCGCGGGATTGACATATCTCGATTAGGGCTTGCGATTCTGGGCTATCCAAATTGAGGACGGCCGTCCCGTCGGTGGCCAGTAGGTCACGAAACAAACGCTGTTTGGCGTTGCGGTAAGCCTCTGTAGTCTGGTGGTAGTCCAAATGGTCCCTGGATAGATTGGTAAATGCCGCCGCCCGGACCTGCACGCCGTCCAGGCGATGCTGGTCCAAGCCGTGACTCGATGCTTCCATGACCAGGTGATCAAAGCCGTCTTCGGCCAAGGCGGCTAAGCAGGCGTGCAGTTCCACCGCATCCGGTGTCGTCAGCGATGCCGGAGCTGCCTGGTGGTTGGGGTGAAGCCCGATGGTTCCCAAGCTGACCGCTTTATGGTTCAGTAGCTGCCATATCTGTTGGGTAAAGAGGGCCGTTGACGTCTTTCCGTTTGTTCCGGTTACAGCGGCTATGGTGGCGGGCTGGCTACAATAGAACTGAGCCGCCAAAAGGGCCAATCGGCGCCGTGGATTTGGATCGGCTAAAAGGACGGGCGCTGTGCCATCATGCGCTTTGATACCTTGGTCCAATTTCGTGCCGCTGGGTGCCAGGATCGCGACCGCCCCTTTCTCGACCGCCTGGCGAATAAATTTGCGTCCGTCCACCTGTGTGCCCGGCAAAGCCGCAAAAAGATAATCGGGCTGGACCCGTCGGCTATCGGCGGTCAGGCCTTGGATCTCCTTCTCCTCAATGATGGCGGGCGCGGGCATGATTTCCTGGGTTGCTCCTATCAAGTCAGTTAGCCGCAATTTGGTGTCTCTCCGCCTGGGCTTGGGCGCGCAGCAACAACTGTTGGCTGGCATCGTCTCCCCCCGCTGCGGGTTCCATTCCGAGCAAAGGCCCCAATCGCTCCACCACCCGGCGGATCACGGGTGCGGCGACCCAGCCACCGGTGGCATAGCCGAAGGTTTCTTTTTTGCCCTTGGGTTCGTCGACCATGGCAAAGATCACATAGCGCGGATCATCCATGGGAAAACCCGCGACGAAGGAGGCAATACGCCGATCTCGCGCATAGCGACCGTTAATCAACTTGTCCGCTGTCCCGGTTTTGCCGCCGATTTGATAACCCGGTGCATCTGCGTTTGACCCGGTCCCGTCGGTGACAACCAGACGCATCAATTGGCGCATCTTAAAGGACGTGGCTTCGGAGATGACCCGGCGTCCCAGCGGACGCTCTCCCTCATTCAGTTTCAGCAAGGTTGTAGGCTGCTTCACGCCCCCATTGATGATTGCGGCCACCGCATTGGCGACATGCAAGGGACTAACGGCCAAACCGTGGCCGTACGAAATGGTCATCGTGTTGATCTCACGCCAAGGCGACGGCAAGATCGGCCGGCCCACCTCGTTGATTTCTATGGAAGCGGACCGTAAGAGACCCAAATCCCTTAAGAAACTGCGTTGAACATCGGTTCCCGCTTCCATGGCCATATGGACGGTCCCGATGTTGCTCGAATACATGAAGATTTCGGGAATGGAGAGCCAGCGGTCCTTCGGCTTGTAGTCCCGGATGGTGAAACGGGCGGCCCGAATGGGCTCTCTCGTATCGTAGCCATCGTTTAGGGTCACGTAACCTTTGTCCAAGGCCATGGCCGTCGTGAAAATTTTGAAAACCGAGCCCATCTCGTAGATGCCAAGTGTTGCCCGATTAAATCGGTGTTCGTCGTCGGCCTTGGCCGGTTTATTGGGATCAAAATTGGGCAGAGACGAAAGTGCCAAGATCTCCCCGTTGCGAGCGTCCAAGATGATGCCTGCCGCCCCGATGGCGCTGAAATCGGCCATGGCGGCGGCAAGCTCTTGCGCCAGGGCATGCTGAAAGCGGATATCCAAACTCAATTTCAATGGCTGATTGCCGCCCCTCAGCAGGTCGTCGAAGGCGCTCTCAATTCCGGAAAAACCGACATTGTCCATGCCGGCAAATCCCACCGTGTGGGGGAAAAGATTGCCGTGGGGATAAAAGCGTTTGAACTCACGCTGGAAGTAGAGACCGGGTATGCCCAGGCGGTTGACCGAATATTGTTGCTTTGGGGTTAGCTTGCGTTTTACCCAAACGAAGGAGTTGCTGCTAGAGAGCTTTTGCTTGAGCTCCGCCCTTTCCAACTCGGGCAGGACCTCAGCCAACTGGCGTGCCGCCGCTTCCGGGTCTTTCAAGTGTTTCGGGTTAGCGTAGAGGGAGGCGGTGGGCAGTGTGGTGGCCAGCACCACGCCATTACGATCAACGATGTCGGCGCGCCCCGTTTGCAGATGGGGGCTGGTGGCTTCGCCGGCAATTTTGGGTTCGTTACCCCGGTCGGTGACCGCCAAATCAATAAGACGCCCGCCGATCACCATAAAGGCGAGCGCAAATACGATTCCAGCCACCAAGAGACGGGTCTTGCCCATTTCCAGGGCTACTTTTTGATTGCCATCCAGGGTCATGAACTCCGGCTTTACCCGGTGCAGCTCAATTCCGCAGGGCGTTCGTAAGGGCTTGGACGAGGGAGCGTTGAACCGAGGCGTCATAGTTGCTCCTCGGCGGTAACGAGCAGGGGCTTCATGCCGGGGATGATGGTACCGTCGGGCAAATAACGGGCCTTGGCTGCATCCATCTCTTCGTCCGTTAGCCGACGCCAGGGCAAATCTTCAAAGGCGATAACCTTTTCAGGAGAAAGAGTGTCCAGGGAAAGGTGCCGCCCGGCCAGGTCAGCAATTTTGTTGGGTTGATTCAGATAACTCCATTCCGCCTGGAGAACCTGAATGGCTTCCTGATCCGCAAGGATTTGGTCTTGTGTGGCGCGGAGTTGGCGTTCCATCAGTTGCACTTCGTCGGACATCTGGAAAACAAAACCGACGGCGCCGGCGGCAACCATCATCCAAGCCAGCGAGAAATAGCGTTTCATGGCCGCCCTCCCGGGTGGTGGCCGGCGCCATCGCTGGTGACGGGCACTTCGGTCCGAATGGCAGCGCGCAGACGAGCGGACCGTGCCCGGGGGTTATGGTCCGTTTCCCGTTGGCTGGGCTTTTGAGCTCCCTTGAAAAGAAGGGTGAAGGTCGCGGTGCGGCCTTCACCATGAGTTTGACAGGGAGAAAGTGCATCGGGTGTATGGCGAGACCCCCGAGGATTTGTGTCCGAGCGGGCCCGCAAAAAGTTTTTGGCGATCCGGTCCTCCAAGGAATGAAAGGACACAACGACCAGGCGCCCACCGGGTCCGAGAAGCCGTTCGGCTGCAGCCAGGCCCCTTTCCAGTTCGCCCAGCTCGTCATTGACGTAAATGCGCAGCGCCTGAAAGGTACGGGTAGCCGGATCGATGTTTTGGTCCGGGCGCTTGTTGCCATGGCGCCGAACCACGGACCGCACAATATCCGCAAGTTGGCCGGTCCGCCGGATAGGCTCTTTTTGACGGGCAACCACGATGGCGCGGGCCACCTGCCGTGCTTTGCGCTCTTCGCCCAGTTGAAAAATGATGTCGGAAAGGTCTTTTTCGTCCAGGCTCATGACAACGTCGGCGGCATTTTGACTGTGACCACCTGATGTCGCGGCGGCGCCCATCCTCATATCTAAAGGACCGTCGTGCTTGAGCGAGAAGCCTCGCTCCGCCTGGTCCAATTGCATGGAGGAAACGCCCAGATCAAAAACGATGCCGTCGACCGGCGCTTTGATGTGGTCGCTGAGAAGGGGCACCATGTCGCCAAAACAACCCTCGACAAGCATGAGTCGCCCGTTGAACCGTTCGACGAGGGCCGCTCCCTTGGCGATGGCCTGCTGGTCCCGATCCAAGGCCCAAACCTGGCACTCGGCCCTTTCCAAAATAGCGCTGCTGTAGCCGCCAGCGCCGAAGGTTCCATCGATATAGATGGCGCCATACTTTGGACGCAGGGCGTCCAGGACTTCAGGGAGCATGACGGGTACATGGCCGCCCCTCGGCGTTGTCGTGTTCGGCGTTGAGTGCTGCGTCATGATCCAGCACCGCCGTTGTTCGGGCCGCTGTTTGGGCCGTTTTGGTTGGCTGCCTCGCGATTCTTGGTCCGGTTACGCGCCTTATGTTCTGCTAAGCGCTCGGGTTCCCAAATTTGGAACACCTTGCCGATGCCCACGAAGGTCGCTCGATCCTCAATACCAGCAATATCCTTGAACGATGCCGGAACCGTGATGCGTCCATCCCCGTCAAAGGGGAGTTTTTCCAAGTCGTAAAAGATCTGCGCCGCGGGGTCGTTGTCTTCGTCGTCGATCAGATTGATTCGCATATTGTCGGCGACGGTGGACTCAAAAAAGTCCTGTCCACAGGCCTCAAGGCACGGCGCCCGGCGGGACGGAAAAGCGATGATGCCTTCGAAAGAAGCGCCTACCAGGGGTTGGCGAAAGGCGGCCGGGACCGAAATACGGCCCTTGCGATCCACCTTGTTCTCGAAGGTGCCAATAAAAACGGCCACCTTGCTCTCCCCCGATACAGTCGCGTTTGGCTATGCGAGTCCTCCCAATCCCACAGCACCGGGGCAAAACAACCACCGTTATGGGACAAAATGGGATATCACGGGCTTGTATGGGTGTCAATGGGACAGCAAGTAAAACTGATGCCTTAAAAAAGTCAAAATTGGCGGATTTCCGCAGGAAAACTTGCAGTCTTCAGAATAGATCGATCTCCCTCTGTTCTAGTCAAATCAAGGTTAAAAAAAGATTAAGGCAAAAATATGTTCTATTTTTGTTCTGTGGAAAATCCTGTGAATAAAAAATTGGCCATCAAAACGGCTAAAGAATTTTTTTGATGGGTGAAAACTGGAGAGAGGTCAGACGGTCTATAAGCCGGGTTCTGTCCCGGTGCGCAGCGCAAGAGCTGTTGCCCTTGAACGGCGACCGGGGATGGCCATTCATCTGGGACGCCCGTTACCGAACGCCTCGCGCGACCGACCCGGACGGCGGCGCGGAAACCCGCTTGGCCCTTGATCCCTGGAGGGAAAAGGCCGACCGTCCCTACTTGGTCTTGCTCCAGGTGGGGTTTGCCCTGCCACCACCGTTGCCGGCGGCGCGGTGCGCTCTTACCGCACCCTTTCACCCTTACCGATCATCGCACGGCCTCGCGGCGGCGCTAAAGGATCGGCGGTTTGCTTTCTGTGGCACTTTCCCTGAGGTCACCCTCGCCGGGCATTACCCGGCACCCTGTTTCCGTGGAGCCCGGACTTTCCTCCCCGAGATCCGTTGTGCGGACCCGAGGCGGCCATCCGACCGTCTGACCGGGTACAGCTAAGCCAGCCCTTCACCGGGGTCAAGGCCCGCAACCGCTTTACTTCTTAAGCGCTAGCAAGGCCTCCAAGATGCCAATGGTTTGGGAATCGGCCTGGCCTGTTAGGGAACCTGGCTGAAAATGCCGCTGAAAGGCTGTGACCACTGTGGCGATAGGCTGTCCATCAAGACCATAGCCATATCCCTGCAAAAGTCTGGCCACCCTGTCATTGTCTGGTTTTCCGCCGGCTTCAAGGGGCTCTTGCGGCCAAAGTCCGACACCATCCGCCGCCAGGCCGGCCCAGTCGAACAGTTCCCCGGGATCTTCCTTGCGGGCTGGGGCCACGTCCGAATGCCCCAGAACCCGATGGGCTGGAATGGCATGCCGAGAGATGAGCTCTTTGGATAGCTCAGTCAGACATGCCATTTGCGATTTGGGAAAGGCGCGATAGCCGAACTCGTGACCGGGATTGACCAATTCGATGCCGATCGAGCGGGCATTGATGTCACTGGCGCCGTCCCAATGGGCCACGCCCGCATGCCAGGCCCGGCGGTCTTCGTCGACCAACTTGAAAAGGCGCCCATCCTCTTCGATCAAATAATGAGCGCTCACTTTTGCAGCCGGATCGCACAAGCGCGCCAAGGCCTCTGGCCCTGAGAGCATGCCGGTGTAGTGAATTAACAAGATGTCGATATACTGTCCGCCGCGATCATCGTGGTTGGGTGATGGCGCGTCTATGATGGCTTTGGTCATGATCGGCAAGACGAGGAATGAGCGGCCTTATCGGGGCGACCCAGGCGCCAGGGCCTTAGGCCGTCGAATTACAATGATCGCCACACCGATCAAGGTCAAGGCGCTGCCTCCGAGGAAAGTCACGGTAAGGCTTTCATTTAAGAACAGCACGCCCGACATAACGCCGATGGGGGGTACGAGCAAGGTGATGGGCATCACCTGATTGAGGTCGTAGCGCTTCAAGAGCCAAAACCAAAGGCCATAGCCAATTACCACCACACCAAGCGCCTGATAGACGATGGTGAACCAGCCTGTCAGATCGGCGTCTAGGATCGCTTGCCACTGTCCCTCCTCCACGATCAGTGAGGCAAGGGCCAACTGGGGCACGGCGAAAAGAGCGACCCACGCGTTTAATGTTGCTCCGTTAATGTTCCCGAGGCTTTTGATCTGTGCATTGGCGACGGCCCACATCAAAGCGCCCAGGAGGACTAGGCCGAGGGCGCCGAACTGTTCTTCCAGCCGAGGTTCGCCGGCGATCCACCCCACCCCCGCAAAAGCGACCGCCATACCACCTGCGCGGCGCCAGCCCAATTTGTCTTTAAAAAGGATCCAGGCCAAGGCGGCCGATATGGGCACCTGCAGCTGAATGGTGATGGCTGCGGTGGCGGCGTCGAGAACGGTTAGGCCGTGAAACATAAAGGCAAAATGCAGCAGTCCGAGAGTGGTCGAGATGGCGAAAACCTCTTTGTAGTATCCGCGGGGCGGCGCCACAAAGGGTACCAGCAAGATCGCTACAAGGCCGAAGCGAAGGGCCATGAACAACAAGGGGGGAAACTGAAGCAGGCCGATTTTGACAGCGGCAAAATTCATACCCCAAAGGATCATCACAATGACCAGCAGGAAAAGATCGAGGGGGCGATAACCGGCGAGCACGTCTGGCTCTAAACCTTGCCGCCGGCTGCGGTGTCCACGCGCTCTTGCGCCAATTCGTCTTTCAGGCTCTCCAGCTCTAGCCAACGTTCTTCCAGATGAGCCAATTCCGCCTGGGCGGTAGTGAGCGCCTGCGCCTTTGTTTCGAAAGCTTTCGGGTCGGCTTCAAAAAAAGTTGGGTCGGCCAGGCGCTCATTGAGGGCCGTAATATGATTTTCCAAGGCATCGATTTTGGCCGGGAGTTGATCCAGTTCCCGTTGCTGATTGTAACTTAACTTTTTGGCAGCTGACTTGGCTTTGGGTGGCCCGGACTTCTTTGGTGCCGTTTTGTCTTTGGGAGCCGAAGGTGATTGACTCTGTCGCCTTTGCACTAAGTAGTCTCGGTAGCCTCCCGCGTACTCCTGGATTTCCCCGTCGCCTTCGACGGCGATAATGCCGTTGACCAGTCGGTCCAGAAAGTCTCGATCGTGGCTCACCAACAAGAGCGTTCCCTCATAGAGCGCCAGAACATCCTCAAGCAGATCAAGAGTTTCCAGATCCAAATCGTTGGTTGGCTCATCCAAGATCAGAAGGTTGCTGGGCTGGGCGAACAGGCGAGCCAGAAGCAAACGGTTACGCTCGCCGCCGGACAAGCTGCGGACCGGTTGGCGGGCCTGGCCTTCGTCAAACAAAAAATCTTTCAGGTAGCTCACTACGTGGCGTTGGCGCCCCTGAACCATCAGGGAATCGCCCCCGCCGGGTACCAGATTTTGCCACAGGCTGTCGTCCGGCTCCAAACTGGCACGGCGCTGGTCGAAATAAAGAGGCGTTAGCTGAGTGCCAAGACGCAGGCTTCCTCGATCAGGCGCCAAGTCGCCGATCAGCAGCCGCACCAAAGTGGTTTTGCCCGCGCCATTGGGGCCGATGATGCCAATTCGGTCGCCGCGCCGGATGCGGGTCGAAAAACCGCGGATGATCGCTTTTGAGGTTTGTTTTCCCTCGCTCGGATCGTCGCTTTGCCCGGCATAGGATTTTTCCAGGTTTTTGGCCTCTATGACCAGGTTGCCGCCACCCTCTGCGTTTGCCGCGGCCAATTTGGCCTTGCCCGGTGATTGTACCCATTCGCGGCGTTGGGAGCGCAGCCGCTGGAGCCGCTTGAGGCGTCCCTCGTTGCGAGCCCTTCGTGCGGTGACGCCACGATGAAGCCACTTTTCCTCTCGCTTTATTTCGCGCTCCAGTTTGTGCAGATTTTGCGCTTCTTCGGAATTTAGGTTCTCAACCCAGGATTCAAATTTCGCGAACCCCTGATCCAAACGGCGCAGGTGGCCCCGATCCAGCCACAGCACCCTGTTGGTAGTTTTTTCGAGAAAGGTCCGATCATGACTGATGATCATAAGGGCTCCCCGAAACCGGGCCAACAGGTCCTCTAGCCATTCGATGGTAGTCAAGTCCAGGTGGTTTGTCGGCTCGTCCAAAAGCAAGACATCCGCCTCGCCGACCATGGCGCGGGCGATGGCGGCACGACGCCCTTCGCCACCGGACAGGCTTGTCGTTTGACGGGTGCCCTGAAGCTTTACCCTCTCAAGCACTGCATCGACGCGATGGTCGCTCGACTCCCTTTGTTCAAGGGACATGTTGGGCAGGCCTTGCGCAACAAAATCAAAGACGCTTTCGTCCAGGGAAAAAGCCGGTTCTTGGGGCAGATAAATCACACGTGCGCCCGGCTTTACTATCCTTTGCCCTGAATCCAGCGGCTGCTGTCCCGCCAGCGTTCTGAGAAGGGTGGATTTCCCGCATCCATTGCGCCCCACCAAACAAGCGCGCTCGTCCGAACCCAAACCTAAATCAAGCGATTCAAAAAGGGGCTGTGGTCCAAATCGAAGCCCTGCATCCTGCAGGGCGATGAGGGGTGGGGCGGGCGGCATGGGATCTTAGCTAAAACCGCGAAGCTTTCGAATGTCATCGTAGGCCGCGTTGATGGCGGCCAGCTTATGATTGGCCACTTCGATAAACTCTTCCGGCACCCCTTGGGCTATCAATTTGTCCGGGTGGTTTTCTAAGACCAGCTTGCGATGGGCTGCCTTAATCTCAGCATCGGTTTGATCCCGAGTCACCCCTAAGATCCGGAAAGGATCCGAGGCGTCGTCGGGAAGGTTCCGCGCTCGGATGCGATCCCATTGATCGGGGGTAAATCCGAAAATCTGGGCTAGGTCGCTTAAGAATTCTACCTCGTCGTCGGTGACCTGCCCATCGGCCCGGGCGATGTAGAAAAGGCCGCCAAGCAGCTCTTCCAAGACCAGCGGATTGTCTCGAAACATCCGGCTCAGTTGGCGTGCGTAGGGTTCATAACCGCTGGCGTCGCGTCTGGCCTGATCGAACAAGCGGCCGACGTTTTTCATCTCGCTGGGGGGGATTTGAAAAACCCGCTTGAAGGCATCGATTTCGTCTCGGGTCACGTGGCCATCAGCTTTAGCCATCTTGGCGCTGAGGACGATCACGCCAATGGTAAAGGCGATCTTGCGCTGCGCCTCGCCTCCCGATCCGACACCCAACCCGCCGCCGTCATCGGCGCGCAGTTTGTCGACCGCATGACCGGCGACGGCCCCGATGAGGGCCCCTAGAGGACCGCCCACGGCAAATCCGCCGACCCCTCCAAGAATTTTACCCCAAATGCTCATGCTGTCGCCTGGCTTAACCTATTGTGCAGTGGCGCGGCCTGGCTCACCTTTTTAGTGCCAGCATCGCCTCATCCCCATACATCTCATGTATTGGGGGTTTAGGACAAGGTGCCTTCCTTCGCTTGAGCTTGGCCCGACGAAAAATTGTGGGGTGCGAGATTAATTGGGCGGAGAAGACTCAAGCGCACTCAGCCTGCCGATTCCTGGCAGTTTGATCGCAAGGTCCAAGGGGTCGATCCCGAAAGCAAGCCCCAGGATGTTCACTTCCAGGCCTTCTTCCTTGGCGGCCATCAGGCCCAGCACGCCGAAAATCGAGATCTGGTATCCGGTGCCGCTGGGGCTGGAATTGGCCAAAGTGATCTCACCCAGAAAATCCTTTCCGATGGCCGTCGGCGGCAGGTCGAGATTGAGCTCGGGCAGGACACGGCCCATTTCCGCGGTAAAGGTATTCGAATTGGGGCCGGGCCATGTTCTGTATTCTTCCGCATAGCGGTAGGTGGCGACGGCCTCCTCCAGGCGGTCGATCATCTCGTCCACCTCCTCACCGCGAACATCGGCATAAAGTTCTGGCTCCGCGCCGAACCAGCGCCTGTCCGGTTTACCGGTATGGGTTTGGACCGCGCGACGCCCGCTCCAGGCATACCAACCGATGACTTCATAGGTGGTAAAGTGGTGGGCCCCTTTTCGCTTGGCAGAAATCCAGGTGTGAACGGCAAAGGCGCCGCGCCATCCATAGGTCCGCGCGCCATAGACCTGGATAATTGCCGGCTCGAAGCTAGCTGGGTCCGGCGCCAGACCAATACTGGCCCGGCTGGCCGTGCGCCAGTCCTTTTCGACTTTGGCCATGCCCGTGGCCAAGGCGATGGCAGGTCCAGCCAACAAGAGGACAAGAATACCAAAGAGATACCAGGTCATGCGACGGGTTTCGCGTAAGTGCTTTTTCCACATATCACCAATCTGCCAATCAATGGGGGCCTCTTAAAGGCAAAACTTTGTGATTAGGAAACCGGAATATCGTCAAATTTAGTCCAAAATTTGTTTTTGATTTAGCCATTTACCCTTACATCGAGAGCCTTCTTTCCCATAGCGATGGCAACAATATTTTAAAGGCAGATTAACTCCTTATGAATAACCTGCTCTTGCACGTGGCGACAGCTTCGCCGCGCGACCTTGAGATGGGCATCACCAGGCCGGGCGCTAAAGGCCCGTGCCAGGACATCACCGGAATTGAAGCCGAGGACAAATAAATTCCATGACGGGTGACTCGAAAAAATTAACAAATGTGGACGTGCAACGCCTTTCCGCGGATTCTTCCGCAGAAAGCCGGGCGGAGGTTGCCGAGAAGGTTGCGGCCCAATTTGGCAGCCAAGAGCTTTCCGCTGCCGAACGGGGGATCGCGGAGGAGATTTTTCGCGAGCTCATGAGCGACGCCGAGGTTCGCGTGCGCGAGGCGCTTGCTTTTCAATTGAAATCATCGCCGGATCTGCCGCGGGACGTGGCCCTCTCCCTCGCAAACGATATTGACTCCGTTGCTTTGCCCATCTTGGAGTTTTGCGAGGTCCTCTCGGATGGTGACCTGATCGAAATCGTCGGTGGCCCCCATGCGCTCAAACAAGAGGCAATCGCCAAGCGGAAGATGGTGGCTGCACCTGTGGCCCAGGCGTTGATCGACACGGGCAATGATCAGGCGGTTGGGGCCTTGGTGGAAAATGATGGCGCCGAGTTAGACGAGGAGGCATTGTCCCGTGTGATCGAGGACTATCAGGACAGCGAGGCCGTCTCGTCGGCCATGTCCAAGCGGAGCGACCTTCCTATCGCGGTCTCCGAGCAGCTGATGAATGTGGTTGCCCAGCAGCTTAAAAGCCAGTTGGCCAACCGGGACGACATACCCGAGGAAGCCATTCGCACTCTTCTGCGTCAGGTCCGCGACCGGGCAACCAGTTGCTTGTTGCGCGAGGGATGTGAAAGCGAAGAGGAAGTGGACGCCTTGCTGGCTCAGCTCGAAGCCAACGGTCGTTTATCGGCGCCCATGCTCATGGAGGCCCTTTCCGAGGGCGATCTTTATTTCTTTGAGGCTGGCATGGCCCGCCTCGTGGGCATTCCCATTGAAAATGCCCGATCTCTTCTCCATGACAAGGGCGAGCTAGGCCTGAAGTCGCTTTTGCGGGCGGTCGCTTAGGGATCCCTCTCTTTCAATAAAAGATAGATTTCATCGGCGCTCCCGCGACGCAGAGCGTAGTCGATGGCCCTCCGACCCCATTGATCAACGATGTCCGGGTCGGCACCCTTTGCCAAAAGAATTCGGACGATTTCGGGGTAATTTTGAAAGGCCGCCAGAATAAGCGGCGTGACCTTTTCGTCATCCTGCCAGTTCACCTGGGCCCCATGGGCTATTAACAAGCGGGCAATCTCGCTCTGCCCATCGCGAGCGGCGAAAGTCAGCGCCGTATTGTTATGGTCGTCATGGCTGTTCACCGGCACGCCCGATTGGAGCATATGCGCTACCCGTTCCAGGTCTCCGGCAAGGGTGGCTTCTATTAAGGCTGGTTTTTGGACCGAGTTGGCGGCGTGAGTGTCCGTGCTTGAACCAAACCCAAAAAACGCCAATGAAAAAAAGACGGCCAAAATGCAGCGGGTTGTCGATCGAATCATCATGGCTCAAGGATACCTCAACCAACACCATTCAGCACTCACTTCAAGTACATTGACAAATTATCGATAAAATATCATTATAATAAAAACGATATATTGGCAAAAGTGGATTCAAGGAATGACCGAGGTAAATGGGGAGCTCACCCAATCAGCTGGCTGGCAATTCTGGGTGGATCGTGGAGGTACCTTTACGGATTTGGTGGCCCGTCGGCCCGATGGTTCGCTAAAGACTCATAAACTCCTGTCCGAAAATCCCGAACAATATAAAGATGCTGCCGTTCAAGGGGTTCGCGACCTCATGGGCTTGTCATTGGGTGATGCTATTCCCTCGGCGTCGATCGACGCGGTTAAGATGGGAACTACAGTGGCCACCAATGCCTTGCTGGAACGTAAGGGCGACCCCACGGTTCTGGTGATCACAAGGGGGTTTCACGATGCCCTGCGGATCGCCTACCAAAATCGTCCGAAGCTGTTTGAGCGACAGATCCACTTGCCGGAACTTCTCTACGCACAGGTGGTGGAGGCAGATGAGCGGATCACGGCGGAAGGTGAGGTTTTGCAAGCCTTGGACCTTCAAGCTTTGCGCGGGCCTTTGGAACAGGCTTTTGGGGATGGCATTCGCTCCGCGGCCATCGTCTTTATGCATGGCTATCGCTATCCGGACCACGAGCGCCAAGCTGCCGATCTGGCCAAGGCGATCGGATTTACCCAAATCTCCATCAGCCATCAAGTGAGCCCCCTTATGAAATTGGTAGGGCGCGGCGATACTACGGTTGTTGATGCTTATCTGTCCCCCATCCTCAGACGCTATGTGGAGCAAGTGGCCGAGCAGTTGGGCGATACTCGTTTGATGTTCATGCAGTCCAACGGTGGACTAACCGATGCCCAGTTGTTCCAAGGCAAGGATTCCATTCTTTCAGGTCCGGCCGGCGGTATCGTGGGTGCGGTGCAAACCTCTGCCATGGCGGACATCCACAAGATCATAACCTTCGATATGGGGGGCACTTCCACAGATGTGGCTCACTATAACGGTGAATACGAGCGTGCCTTCGAGACTCATGTAGCCGGGGTTCGTATGCGCGCGCCCATGATGCAGATCCACACGGTGGCCGCGGGCGGCGGCTCAATCCTGCATTTCGATGGGGCGCGCTATCGCGTGGGCCCTGATTCTGCCGGGGCGAACCCGGGCCCTGCCAGCTATCGGCGTAACGGGCCTCTGACGGTGACAGATTGCAACGTCATGCAGGGGCGTCTGGTGCCAGCGTTTTTTCCGAAGGTCTTTGGGCCCGAGGCCAATGAAGCCTTGGATGCAGAGGCGGCCCGACAAGCTTTCCAAAACCTGGCCGACGATATCGCGCAAGCGACAGGCGATCGCCGCCGGCCTGAGGAAGTGGCAGCCGGATTTCGTCAAATCGCCATAGAAAACATGGCTAACGCGATCAAAAAGATCTCCACCCAGCGCGGCTATGATGTCACCGAATATACCTTGAACTGCTTTGGCGGTGCCGGGGGGCAGCATGCGTGCGACATTGCCGATACCTTGGGCATGACACGGGTCTTCTTGCATCCCTTTGCCGGCGTTCTCTCTGCCTATGGCATGGGCCTGGCCGTTGTACGTGCCCTGCGCGAACAGGCTGTTGAGGCCATCCTGGATGAATCACTGGTTGATCGTCTGGCGCTTCAAATCCAAGCTCTGGCCGATGACGCTAAAGAGGAGTTGATCTCTCAAGGGATCGGTTCCGGAAAA
The DNA here is from genome assembly GCA_039028695.1 of Pseudomonadota bacterium. GTDB lineage: Bacteria > Pseudomonadota > Alphaproteobacteria > Kiloniellales > Kiloniellaceae > JANQKX01. The sequence continues at coordinate 16,697 of JBCCHN010000038.1, read as the reverse complement.
GCCAATGAAGATCAGATTGAGGTCTTGCCGCGAGTCCTGCTGCGCTATGAGGGAACGGATTCGGCCATGCAGGTGGCCTTTGGAAGCCTGCAGGAAATCGGCGATGGATTTGGCGCGGCCCATCGGCAGCGCTACGGCTTTGTGATGCCCGAAAAATCCCTAATTGTGGAGGCCGTCGCCGTCGAGGTGGTCGGTAAGGGCGACGAGACAGATGATTTTTCGCCGCTGGCGGCCCAACGACGCGACGGTTTGCAACCTGCGGCGACCACTCAAAGTTTCGCCGATGGGACTTGGCGAGAAACGCCGGTGTTCGAGCGCGCGCAGCTTTGTCCCGGTGATCTCATCGATGGTCCCGCGATCATTATCGAGACGACTTCCACAACTGTTGTGGACCTTGGCTGGCAGGCGAGCCTGACCGAACAGGACCACTTGATTCTGCAGCGTGTGGTGCCTCTGGAAAGGACCTCGGCTGTTGGTACGGCGGTCGATCCGGTCATGCTTGAGGTCTTCAATAACCTTTTCATGTCCATTGCCGAACAGATGGGGTCGACCCTCGAAAACACCGCTTATTCGGTCAACATCAAGGAGCGGTTGGATTTTTCCTGCGCTATTTTTGATCCTGAGGGCAACCTGGTTGCCAACGCGCCCCATATGCCGGTGCATTTGGGTTCCATGAGCGAATCCATCCGCGCCATTATCCGGCAACGCACCGCCACCATGTCCTCGGGCGATGTCTTTATGCTCAACGCGCCCTACAACGGCGGCACCCATTTGCCGGATATTACGGTGATTACCCCGGTCTTCGACGAGGCCGGTGGCGCGGTTCTGTTCTATGTGGCAAGCCGGGGGCACCACGCGGACATCGGTGGTATTACCCCAGGATCCATGCCGCCCGACAGCCGCAGCGTGGAGGAGGAGGGCGTTTTGATCGATAACTTCCTGATGGTGGACAAGGGCCGCTTTTTGGAAGATGAGACCATGGCGTTGCTGGGCTCTGGCCCCTATCCGGCTCGTAATCCAGCCCAAAACATCGCCGATTTAAAAGCGCAAATTGCCGCCAATCAAAAGGGTGTCGAGGAACTCCGGCGCATGGTGGCACACTATAGCCTGCCCACGGTCCACGCCTATATGGGGCATGTTCAAGACAATGCCGAAGAACAGGTTCGCCGTGTGTTGGACGTGCTGCAAGACGGCGACTTTACCTACCCCTTGGACCCTCGCGAAGGGGAGGACCAGGCGGCGGTGAGGGTTTCAATTTCGATCGATAAGCCGGCCCGTAGGGCCAAAATCGACTTCACGGGCACGAGTTCGCAACTGACAAACAATTTCAATGCCCCTTCGGCTGTGTGCCGTGCCGCCGTTCTCTATGTCTTTCGGACCCTTGTGGAGGACGAGATCCCCATGAATGAGGGTTGCTTAAAGCCGCTGGACATCATTTTGCCTGAGGGCAGTATGCTCAATCCCAGCTATCCCGCTGCGGTGGTAGCCGGTAATGTGGAGACCAGCCAAGTGATAACTGACAGCCTTTATGGCGCGCTGGGTGTCTTGTCGGCGGCGCAGGGCACCATGAATAACTTCACCTTTGGAAACGATCGCCACCAGTATTACGAAACCATTTGCGGCGGCTCAGGCGCCGGGCCGGACTTTGATGGCTGTGACGCGGTTCATACCCATATGACCAATTCCCGTCTGACCGATCCCGAAATCTTCGAATGGCGCTTTCCGGTTTTACTGGAGAACTTTGAAATCCGCGAGGGTTCCGGCGGTAACGGTCTCCATCGCGGTGGGAACGGTGCCCGGCGTCGAATCCGCTTTCGCGAGGCCATGACGGCGGCCATTCTTTCCGGTCATCGCCAGGTGCCGCCTTTTGGACTGGCAGGTGGGGAATCTGGTGCGCTCGGGCGCAACTGGGTCGAACGGACCGATGGCAGCGTGACCCATTTCACCGGCACCGACAGCACGGAGATGGCCCCGGGTGATGTCTTTGTTATCGAGACTCCTGGCGGCGGTGGATTTGGAGCACCGGCAGGGAAGGTCCGATAATGACCCGCTTCATTGACCTCAGCCACCCCTTCCACGATGGCATGCCCGGCGTAACTGGCCGAGATCGAGAGGGCAATGCCAAGCCCTATACAGCTCGGATCGCGCCCATTCTGACCCACGAAGAAAGCCGACCTCTTTATCAGGATCAATCGCAATTCATCTCCAACGAGATCACCTTTCAAACGGCTATTGGTACCTATATCGACTCCCCCTATGTGCGCTATGAGGATCGGGGGGACGTGGCGAGCTTGGCTCTGCCGGACCTCATTCTGCCGCCGGTGGTGATGGATCTTCGTCGCGTGGAGTCGGGCCAGGCCGTGGGGCTGGATGATCTAACCTTGCCCGAAGACTTGGGCGGTAAGGCCTTATTGGTCAACTTCGGGTGGGATGCCTATTACGGCACCAAAGATTACGGCGCCTATCCCTATCTTCATCGAGACGTGATCGACCTTTTGATCGCGCGGGGCATCAGTCTTTTAGGAGTGGATACGGGTAATGTGGACAGTTTTCGTGACCCGGAACGCCCCGCCCACAGTCGACTGTTGGCCGCCGGTGCCCTGGTCGTTGAGAACCTCACTGGACTGGACCAACTCCACAGCCTGGAACTCTATCGCTTTTACGCTCTTCCGATCCGTGCGGTGCGCGTGGGCTCCATGCCGGTGCGCGCATTTGTGGAGTTGGCGGAGAATGGGTCATGAAGGACCGAGTCTCAGGATCGGAAAAAAATGGACCGGATCGGCCGGCCACGATCGTGGCCTCACCTCATCTCGTGTCGGAGCGCGCGTCTGAGCTTAGCGAATTCGAATATGGTCTAGTCCTGGCTGCCAACGCTTTCAACCGTTGGATCGTGCGCTGCATGGCCGCTGCGGGAAATGAGGATCTAGCGGCCTTGGACATTCAGGTGCTGCACAACCTCAACCATCCCAGTCGCGAGAAAAAACTGGCCGACATTTGCTTTGTTTTGAACATCGAGGATAGCCACACGGTCAACTACGCCCTCAAAAAGTTGCTGAAGATGGACCTGATCACCGGCACACGCCGGGGCAAAGAGGTTTTTTATACCGCCTCGGACCAAGGTCAGGCCCTCTGTGCCAAATACAGGACAGTGCGTGAAGCCTGTCTGGTCGATGCCCTGGAGGTCTTTACGGGGGAGACATTCACCAACACCAAAGGCGAAAAATCCGTTAAGGATCTTAATCAGCAAATCGGCGACTCCGCCGGCCTGCTCCGCGCCCTTTCCGGCCTCTACGACCAAGCCGCCCGCTCAGCTACTTCTCTGTGAGCCTAACAGTTGGGTTAGGTGTAACCCTCTCAGGTAACAAAATCCTGTGCTAGAGGGTTGAGACCGTAGCGATTGTCCCCGGGTGTGCCAGGAATAAAGAACAGCGCAATATTGAAAATTAGCCCAACGAAAGGGACTAGCCCTAAGAGAATTGCCCATCCTGACCATCCAAAGTCCCGGCAACGTTGGGCACCGACAATGCAAGCAGAGATAGCCACAGCGAGTAGTAGGATGATCCCCACGAATGTGGCAAAACCAGGACTTCCCGTGCTCGCTTGGTAGTCGAAGAGATCGACCCCGTCAAAGGCGGCAATAAAAACCATATCAGCGATGTAAATCGCCCAAACTATTAAAGTGAACAAAAAATATGATAACCGATTACGGCGTCCTGAAAGTGTGAAAAGATCGGAGAATACGGGTTTTGACATAAGAAACACCTCTATTTGGTGTGTGAAAATACATTGCACTATTTTTAATACAATATCCTAAAAATTGTATTTTGCAAAGAGACCAATCGACGGTGCTCTCTCGGTCCACTTTTGCTATTATCGGCCCAACTGCCGAATTCGGGCTGGAGAACCCCTATGGATGCCATCAAACTCGAGCGTGGCTTGGATGCATTAAAAGCGCTGTTGGGCGAGCGCCTGTCCACCTCATCGGCCGTGCGCCAGCAGCACGGCAAGGACGAATCCTATCATGAGCCCGAGCCGCCGGACGCGGTGGCCTTCGCGCACACGACCGAGGAAGTGCAAGCTATCGTCTCTATCTGCGCAGCCCATGACCTGCCGATTATACCCTTTGGCACCGGCACCTCGCTAGAGGGGCATGTCATGGCCCTGCGCGGTGGGGTATGCATCGATCTTTCACAAATGGATCAGGTCCTCGAAGTGAACCAAGAAGATCAGGATTGCCGGGTTCAGGCCGGGGTCACACGTAAGCAACTCAACCGCCATATCCACGATACGGGTCTCTTTTTTCCCATTGATCCGGGGGCCGATGCCTCTCTCGGGGGCATGACCGCTACCTCCGCCTCGGGGACCAACGCGGTGCGCTATGGCACCATGCGCGAGAACGTTTTGGGCCTGACGGTCGTCATGGCCGACGGCAAGGTGATCCGTACGGGCGGTCGGGCCCGCAAGTCGGCGGCCGGCTATGACCTAACCCGCCTTTTCGTGGGCTCGGAAGGGACCCTGGGCGTGATCACCGAGATCCAATTACGCCTCTATGGTATTCCCGAAGCGATCTCGGCGGCTGTTTGCACTTTTGGAAGCATGGAAGGGGCCGTCCAGACGGTCATCCAGACCATCCAAATGGGTGTGCCGGTGGCGCGCATTGAATTGCTCGATGAAGTGCAGATGGATGCGGTGAATCGCTACTCCAAGCTGGACTTTCCCGCCAGTCCTACCCTGTTTTTCGAATTTCACGGTAGCCCTGCCTCGGTCACGGAGCAGGCCGAAACCGTCGGCGAGATTGCAGATGAGAATGGCGGCGCCAACTTCCGCTGGGCGAGCAAGGCCGAGGAGCGAAATCACCTCTGGCAGGCGCGCCACGACGCCTATTACGCGGCTTTAGCCTTGCGGCCAGGCGCCAAGGGTTGGGCGACGGATGTTTGCGTGCCCATCTCCTGCCTTGCCGAGTGTATCCTGGCCACCAAGGAGGACATCCAGGCCGAGGGACTCTTGGCTCCCATGGTAGGACATGTAGGGGATGGCAACTTCCATCTGGTTTTTATTCTCGACCCGGAAAACCGGGACGAACTGGCACGCGCACAAAAGGTCAATCAGCAGATGGTGGCTCGGGCCATTTCTTTAGGTGGGACATGCACCGGTGAACATGGTATCGGCTACGGAAAGATTGACGCCCTGGCGCGAGAGAAAGGTGAGGCAGTGGCGGTCATGCGGCAATTAAAGCAAAGCCTGGACCCATCCAACCTCCTGAATCCCGGCAAAGTTATCCGAACTTAGTCCTTGTCCGAAAAACCTCCGCAACCGGCCGCAGGGTCCAAGGTGTGATGCCTACGCAGGGTCAGGATCAAGGGATTCCATGTCGCGATGGTCGCCTTGGCTGGGCCGACCGGCCCCCTCAGTCCGAGGTTGTCTAGTCGACGCTTCTTTAATGTGGAACCTGCTCAGCTTTCGCCGGGAACGCTCCTTGCGAAAGTCGTCAATATGGATCACCTCGCCCATTGCCACCCCTTTCCGGCGGGCCCTCCATTTTTACCCGAGCATGCCCGTACCATAAGGTTTGCCGGGTCCCGCCAATTTCAGTAGCTTAGCGAAATTCATGTGCCTTGCAATGGGCACTTGTCATTATGTGTCATGGTCCAGGGGCCAAGGCGATGCAGTCTGAGGCGACGCAGTCCGAGGCGACGGGGTCTGGTGAGACGATGTATCATGGAACGAGCCGGCCCGCGGCCGGTCGGGGAATAGGGACTGTTTAGTGAAGAAGCTGCTGCTGGGCGTTCTGGCACTCTTGGTCATCCTACTGGCCGTTGTTTTGGTGGCGCCGAGTTTTATCGATTGGACCGCTCGACGGGATCAGATCGCCGCTGAGATTTCTAGCCTTTCTGGTCGAACCGTGACCATTGATGGGCAGGTCGATTTCGCCTTGCTGCCCGAGCCAGTCTTGACGGTGTCTGATGTGAGTTTGGCCAATATTCGTGGCGGATCGGCCCCTCTCATGGCTCAGGTGGAACAGTTGGACATTCAGGTGGCCTTTTTGCCGCTGCTTCAAGGGCAGGTGCAGGTAGAGAGTTTTGTTCTAGTCAAGCCTGAAATTTTATTGGAGGTTTTGCCCGATGGTCGGGCGAATTGGGATTTTTCCATCAAGTCCGAAGGCCAGGCCACGCGCACCGCTCAAATTTCCTTGGTGCCCGATTCCGATGATGGGTCTACGCCGGGATTGGAGCAGGGTGCCGAGCAAGGCGGTAACTCCGCCTCCCAATCTCAAGCGTCAGGTACCACGACCGACTACTTCTTAAACCCGGACGACTTTTTTAGCCAAATTCGATTCGACAACTTTGCCATCCAAGACGGGACGTTGACCTATCGCGACGAATTGCGACAAGAGCGAATCGAACAGGTGACGGCCGAAGTATCCGCCGATTCCTTGAATGGGCCCTTCAGCTTTTCCGGCAGCGCGCGGGTCCGCGGGATCACAACCAAGGCCGAAGTGGGTTTGGGCCGCTTGCTCAAAAGTGGCGCCTCGACACTGAACGCGACACTGTCCTTTCCCGATGCGTCCGCCACTTTTCGCTTTAATGGTGCCCTTTCGAATCACCCCGAAACGGTCTCGGCCCATGGTAAATTGGAGCTATCGGGCGATAGCCTTGCGGCGGCACTGCGGCTCTTCGCGGGGGCGGACGGGCCTTTACCGCCGGTATTCGCTCAGCCTTTTGGCGTGGAAGGTGACTTGACTGCCGACCAGACATCCATTGCCGCCCAAAAACTGCAGATTTTTTTAGGTGGGTTGAATGCGCAAGGACACATCGATGCAGCTTTGGATCAAGCCTGGGATGTTACGGGTCGACTGTCCGCAAAGCATTTGGATCTGGACAAGGTTTTTGAGTTTGGTGCGGTTGCTGAGCCTATCGAAAAAGATGAGTCGGCATCACCGCGCTTGTCGACGCCCAGCCCTTTTTCGGAGTTTATGGATAATGTAAGCGCCTCCCTTAAACTCTCCGTTGATACCTTGGTCTACCGGCGCCAAGTCGTGCGTCAAATTTTGGTCGACACGGCTATGACCAAAGATGAGCTGAGCGTGGATCAAGCAACTGCTTTGTTGCCGGGGGGATCGGACATTGCGGTGTCGGGAAAAATGTCCTTGGTGGATCCAGCGTCTGGCTTCTCCGGCCGAGTAGAGTCCGGTTCGGACAATTTTCGTGGCTTACTGCGATGGTTGGGTGCCAATCTGAAGCTCGTGCCCGCCAACCGACTGCGCAAGATGAGTTTGAGCAGTCGTTTCAAGGTTACCAAAGAACAACTGTCCGCATCGCAAATGGATTTTCGCGTGGATACCACCCGGGCAACCGGCGGTGTGGTGATGGCTTTGCGTGAGCGGCCCGGTCTGGGAATCGGCCTCAAATTGGATCGTCTGAACTTGGACGCCTATTTCCCGTCCCGTCCGTCGGCGCCCTCTGAAGACGAGGAAGAGGCGAACCAAGATAGAGACGAGGGCACGACGGCGGCCCTTAGTTTTTTGAATAGTTTTGATGCCAACGTCAATCTGGGCATTGGCAACCTTACCGTCGACCGACGTCGCCTAAAAAATGTGACGCTCGATGCAACCTTGCGGAAGGGGAATTTGACGGTCCGTGACGGGCAAATCGGCGCCTACTCCGGTGCGCGGATCGCTTTTCGAGGCGAAATCAGCGAATTGGCAAAGCAAGCCTCCTATGAAGGCCAATTTCAAATTGAGGCGGAAAAAGCGCGGGGTTTCATCTCGGCACTTGGCTTGGATCTGCCTTCTGGTCGGCGGATCGGCGCGTTGTTCGTAAAGGGCAGCGCCAAGGGCAACGAGGAGCAGGTGGAGGTTTCGGCCGATCTCTCCCTGCTGGGTGGAGAATTTCAGACTAACGGCAGTTTTTTTCCTCCTGAAGATCGTTTTGATGTGTCGCTAACTGTCGATCATCCTTCCTTGGCTCAATTGGCGCGCAATTGGGCCCATTCCTATCCGCTGAGCCCGGAGCTGGGTGGCGTCAGGTTCACGGCAAGCTTTAAGGGCGAGCCTTCTCGTTTCATGCTTGACTCTATCGATGGGACCCTTGGTGAAATGGCGGTTGCCGGTGATGTCCTCGTGGATTTGAACAAAGACCGGCCAGAGACCCGGATAAATCTGGAAACCGGGCCATTGGAGCTGCTGGCCTTACTGCCGGTCAGCCAAAAAAGCGATAAGGATCAAGGCCAAACCTCAGAGTCGACAGCCTCGGTACGGCGCTGGGCGCGGGACCGCTTCGACCTAGAGGCTCTGCGTTCCAACGATGTCCAGCTGGAAATCCGCGCGGCCGCTTTGAAGCTTGGACGCCTCGTCTTGCCCAAGGCCACCATCTTGGCAAGCCTTGAGGACGGGCGCATGACCCTCTCAAATCTGTCAGCGGGTGAAGGAGCGCAGGGTAGCTTTAGTGCGACAGGTGACGTGGTGGCCAGCCACGAACTGGAACTCGAGTTGCAAGTCCAGGGGCTGGGGCTCCCCATAACCGATATCTTGCCCGTGGAGCTGGCGTCCCATCTTGCCGGCGGAACGGTAAGCGTCGAGGCAAGCCTGTCGACCGATGGGGACAACCAATATGAATTGATCAGCAGCTTAGCGGGGGAAGGTCAGGTTTCCGCCTTGTTAGACTTTCCAGGCATTGACCAAGCGGCGGGAGCGGATGGTGCCAAAGAAGAGGGCTATGGCCGCGCTCTTGGATTTTTTGCGGAGGCATTCGCCGATGGGGATTCGGAACTGTCTGGATCCTTTGCGGTGAATCGAGGGGTGTTTCGCTATGGGGACATCAAGGTCGAGGGGGTTGACAAAATCGCCCTAGGGGAAATTCAAGTCAATCTCTCAGCCTGGCAGGTGACGGCCCTTAGTGAATTTTACGAGTCCGCTAGCCCGCGCATTCCTTTCGCAACCCTGACGGTGAAGGGGCCTTTGGATAGCCCCGAATCGAAAATCGACGGAGTTGTGCCGGACAGCCAATCTCAATAGCACTCATCCAAAAAATGTAGCCTTCAGCCAAAGAGACCAGCATGCCTGACATTAAGATCATCGGTGAAAAAGACCTCCGCAAATTGGTTCAGTTGGACTTGGACATCGTGGATTGTGTCCAGGATGCCTTTGCGGCGCTCGCTACCAAGAAGGTGGTGATGCCGCCCATCCTTCACCTGTCGATTGCTGAGGCCAATGGGGAAATGGATGCGAAAACAGCTTACATTCCTGGCATGGACTCCTTTGCCTTAAAATCCAGTTCGGGGTTTTTCGATAATCCAAAACAAGGTTTGCCGGCCCTGGGCGGCCTCATGGTCGTTTATAGCGCCAAAACCGGGGTGGTTGAAGCGGTCCTGCTGGACAATGGCTATTTGACTGACGTTCGAACTGCAGCAGCAGGGGCCGTGGCTGCGCGCTGCTTGGCACGAACGGATGCCAGCCGCGCTGGTGTTTTAGGGACAGGGATGCAGGCCCGTCTGCAACTGCAGGCCTTGACTTTGGTTCGGCCCATTCGCGAAGCTAAGGTCTGGGGGCGCGATCCGGAAAAGGCCAAAAAATTGGCCGCGATCGCCTCCGAGGAGCTCGGCATTCCCGTGACCGCTTCCAAACAGATAGACGAGGTTGCCGAGGCTAGCGATATTTTGATCACCGCAACCCCGGCCACCAAACCCTTGATCGGTCCGGGACATTTGCGGCCGGGGCTTCACATTACCGCCATGGGCTCGGACGCGGACTTTAAGTGCGAGATCGCCCCTGAGGTGCTTGCCGCAGCGGATCTTTACGTGCCGGACCGCCTAAGCCAATGCGTTATCTGTGGCGAACTGCGCGCTGCCATTGCGGCTGGCGCTGTGCCGGCCGACCAAGGCTTTCCCGAACTCGGCGAGATCATCGTCGGCAAGGCCGAGGGTCGCACAAGCAACGATGCGGTGACACTATGTGACCTGACCGGAACGGGCATACAAGATACGGCGATCGCCATCTTGGCCCGCGCCCGCGCCCAAGCAGCAGATGCGGGTATGACATTCCAGAATTGAGGGAAGAGTTTGATGAGCGCAGTGGAGTTAAAGTTCAGCCGAGAGGAATTCCACCAACGCATAGCAAAGACGCGCCGGTCTATGGAAAAGGCGGGCTTGGAACTTCTCTTGGTAACGGATCCATCCAACATGAATTGGCTGACCGGCTATGATGGCTGGTCTTTCTATGTCCATCAATGCGTGTTGCTGGGTTTGGAGGGCGACCCCATCTGGTATGGCCGCCAACAGGATGGCAACGGAGCCAAGCTCACCGTCTTCATGAACCATGACAACATCCTTTTTTACCCCGACCACTACGTCATGTCCGTTGAACGGCATCCCATGGATCATCTGTCGGCTATTCTCGACGATAAGGGCTTTGGCACAGGGGTCATCGGTGTGGAGATGGATAACTACTATTTTTCCGCCGCCTGTATGGAATCCCTGCGTCGCAATTTGCCCAACGCCCGCTTTCAGGACGCCACGGCACTCGTCAACTGGCAGCGGGCGATCAAGTCACCGCAAGAATTGGACTATATGAAAAAGGCGGGCCAGATTGTTGAGGCAATGCACCGCCGAATTTGGGAAGTGGTGGAACCGGGCATGCGCAAATGCGACTTGGTTGCCGAAATTTCAGCAACCGGTATTCGCGGTATTGAGGGACAAGGCGGGGACTATCCGGCCATCGTGCCCCTTTTGCCCTCGGGCGTCGAGGCTTCAGCCCCCCATATTACCTGGAACGACAAGCCCATGAAGGGAGGGGAGGCCACTTTTTATGAAATCGCCGGTGCTGTACACCGCTACCAATGTCCCTTGTCGAGGACAGTATACTTGGGCCAGCCGACCCAGACCTTTTTGGATGCGGAAAAGGCCGTGCTGGAAGGCATGGAGGCGGGCTTGGAGGCTGCCCGGCCCGGAAACCTGTGCCAAGATATCGCCCAGGCCTTTTTTGACGTTTTAGCCAAGTACGACATCGTCAAGGACAGCCGCACCGGCTATCCCATCGGCGTTTCCTATCCTCCCGACTGGGGTGAGCGCACCATGAGCTTGCGGCCGGGGGATACCACACCCTTGGAACCGGGCATGACCTTTCATTTCATGACCGGGTTGTGGATGGAGGATTGGGGCTATGAGACCACTGAATCCATTGTCATCACCGAATCGGGCGCCGATTGTCTCACCAATCTGCCCCGTCAGATGATGGTGAAGACCTAATGCCGGCAGAGCCGATGACCCTCAGCATACAAGGGCTCATCGAGCGCTTCTATCACGATCTTTGGAACCAAGCAGACGAAAGCGTGGCAAGCGAAATTCTTCATCTCGATTTTCGCTTTCGTGGTTCCCTGGGGCCCGAAAAACGGGGACGAGCTGGGTTCATCGACTACATGCGCTCAGTCCACCGGGCGCTGGGGAATTACACCTGTACCATTGAAGATATCGTGGCCACCGACAGGCGGGCTGCTGCCCGCATGACCTTTCAAGGCATCCATCGGGCTGATTTTTTCGGCGTGCCGGCGACGGGTCAAGAGATCCAGTGGGCCGGGGCAGCTTTTTTCCAAAGTGATGGCCAAGTGCTGACCGCCCTTTGGGTTCTTGGCGATATCGATGCGGTCAAGCATCAGCTTAGAGCAGGGGCGGCCGAAGGATTTTCCGGCGAATAAGTCTCTTTAACGGCTTTGTGCCGTTTTGAGCAAAAAGACCCGCACCGCGCTGGAAAGATTTCCCTCACGGTTCCTATCGATCTCTTCGATTAGGCCGTTTAAGGATTGGCGCCGCCTTTTGGCTTCTTCCCTTAAGGCCTGCCAAAAGGCGGCCTCCAGCGACAGACTGGTTTTGTGCCCGGCAATGGTCACCGAGTGTTTCTTGATGGTCTGATCCATCCTCAATCAGCCGAGACCCGGCGACCTATTTTGCCGCCTTTCGAGGACGGCCCCGTTTTGCTGGTTTTTTCTTGGCACTTGCGTTTTTGGCAGGCGCCTTTTTCGCCGATGCCTTTTTCACTGAGGATTTTTTGGCCGAAGCTTTTCTGGCAGGAGCTTTTTTCACGGGGGCTTTTTTCACGGCGGCCTTTTTCATCAGGTTGCGCGGACCCAACATATCCTTTGGCTGAACCAGACGGTCAAAATCATCTGCGCTCAAGAGTCCGAGTGCGACGGCCGCTTCCTTCAGGGTTGAGTCTTCCGCATAGGCCTTCTTTGCCACCTTAGCGGCGTTGTCGTAGCCAATATGGGGGTTCAGGGCCGTGACCAGCATCAGCGATTGCTCCATGAGCGCCTTGATTCGACTTTCATTGGCGACAATGCCTTCCACGCAATTGCTGCGGAAACTGTCGCAGGCATCGCCGATCAGCTTGGCGGACTGCAGCAGAGAATAGATCAAGACCGGCTTGAAGACATTTAGCTCGAAGTGACCGGTGGCCCCGGCCACCGTGACCGTGGTGTGGTTACCCATTACCTGGGCGCAGACCATTGTCATGGCCTCTGCCTGGGTGGGGTTTACCTTGCCCGGCATGATGGACGAACCCGGCTCGTTGGCGGGCAAAAGCAGCTCGGCCAAGCCGCAGCGGGGGCCGGAACCCAGCATGCGAATATCGTGGGCGATCTTCATCAGGGAGCAGGCGATCACATTTAGTGCGCCCGAGGCTTCCACGATGGCATCATGTGCCGCCAGCGCCTCAAATTTGTTGGGCGCGGTGACAAAGGGCAGCTTGGTGACCTTGGCAACTTCCGCCGCAAAGGCTTTGTCGAAGCCCTTGACCGCATTGAGGCCGGTCCCCACGGCGGTGCCGCCTTGCGCCAACTCATAAAGATGGGGCAGGGAGCTTTTCAGGCGCTTGATGCCGTTTTCCACCTGCTTGGCGTAACCAGAGAACTCTTGGCCCAGAGTCAAAGGTGTGGCGTCCATCAGGTGTGTGCGGCCGATCTTGATGATCTTGGCAAAGGCCTTCGCTTTGGCATCTAAAGCTTTGTGCAGGGCCTCCAGCGCGGGGATGGTCTCTCCGTGAATATGGGTGGCCGCGGCAATGTGCATGGCTGTGGGAAAGGTATCGTTGGACGACTGACCCATATTGCAATGATCGTTGGGATGCACCGGGTCTTTTCCGCCTCGTTCGCCGGTCAGGATCTCATTGGCCCGCCCGGCGATGACTTCATTGGCATTCATGTTGGACTGGGTGCCCGATCCGGTTTGCCAGACCACCAAGGGAAAGTGATCCAGATGGACGCCGGTTGCGACCTCTTGGGCGGCTTTGGTAATGGCCCGCCCGCGTTTCTTATCGAGCGCGCCCAGGGCCATATTGGTGCGGGCCGCCGCCAGCTTTTGAATGCCCAATGCCTTAACTAAGGCCGGTGGCATTGTCTCGCCGCCGATTTTAAAGTTCTGCAAGGATCTTTGGGTTTGAGCGCCCCAATAACGATCGGCTGGCACCTTCAAGGCTCCCATGGAATCGGTTTCAAGGCGTGTTTTGACGGCAGCGCTCACGGTTTGGCCTCCCCAAAAGTCTGTGCATCCCGACGGCATCGGGTATGGCCGGATATTAAGATCGCGCGTCGCAAAGGCCAAGCACCGCGGCGGGTTTATCTCGTTCTTTTTTTAAGGTGATAGGTTAGGGCGGCTCGGATGCAGTCTTTCACCGCCTGTTCATCCGGCGGCCGAGTTGCCGAAAACACAATGGCCCGATTGCCCTGGAAGTCCATATGGTCGGCGTGGATGGCTCGGAAGTCCTCAATGAGCCGGGTTTGACAGTGAAAAAACAATGCGCAGGCATCTTCACGGCCGGTCGCTTTGCCTAGACGAATGGTCGTGCCCACGTTGGGTTTTTCCGGCAAGTAAGCGGGCTGGCCCCATTTTAGCGTTTCGACCAGGCGGCCAATCTCATCCATCTGGTCGGCCACGGTGAAAATCAGTTCCCTCAAGTTGAGCAACGGCGCTCTAATGTCGTCTTCAATACCCTCAAAGGCCGCTTTCACGGCTCCCTCCTGAAAGGGGCGGTGCTGAATTTTTTGGCGCTGCGTGTTTTTGTTTCGCAAGTTTTTCATGATCGCAAAATCCCGCGCAAAAACTGATCAATGGCATCAATCCCCGCTTGCCAATGACCCGCTTCGGTGAACCCCGATGCCTTTCGCGGCTTGAGGCTATGATCCCCGTCCTCGGCCCAGTGAAAGCGGATTCCGGGCGCGAGGCGATAGCCTTCGATTTCATCCCGGCTGCCCAAGGCATCACGCGTCCCCTGGACGAACAATGCGGGTGTACTCAGCTCGGCAAGATGCTCCGTACGCAGTTTTTCTGGCTTGCCGGGCGGGTGAAAGGGGTAGCCAAGGCAGACCAGACCATTCACCTGCGATTCGTCGGCCAATAAGCTGGCCATGCGACCGCCCATGGATTTGCCGCCGATCACCAGTTTTTTGCCAGGATGATTCACACTGGCCAGAACGTCTCGCCATTCATTCAGCAGTCGGGCCTGCGGCGAGGGTGGGCGGCGTTTGCCCGTTTGACGCCGTTCGGCCATGTAGGAAAATTCAAAGCGCACCACTTGCCAGCCCTGTTTCCCCAGTCCCTCGGCAAAGGCCGCCATGAAAGGACTGTCCATGGGTGCGCCCGCACCGTGCGCAAAGATTACGGTCAGGGCTGAATCCGCGGGGCCGTCTAAGATAAGCTTTTGATTCTCAGTCATTTTCCAGTGGAGAGGTTAAGCATTACAAATCGTTTAGCTTCTTTGACAAGGCACCGTCCAAGGCCCATGTCAAGGACATCTTCTTCATGAATGGTGCGTAAGATGTCCCGGTCGTTACAAATTTCGATTGGCCTGTTGGCTATCCTTGCGGTTTTCATCGGCTTTTGGCTGACGGATGACAAAACCGGCGCCAACGCTTTGGGGAACCCGAGCCCGGAGCGGACGGTCGTGGTTGATATGATCCAGGTCGAAAAGGCTGGAATGGCTGATCGGGTTGTGGCCGTGGGCACAACCCGTGCCCAACAGGCTATCGACCTGGTTCCTCTTGCGACGGGCCGCGTGGAAGCTGTTTTGTTTGTTCCCGGTCAAGAGGTGGAAAAGGGTGCTCCTTTGATCCACCTGGATCGCGAGAGCGAAGAAGCCCAGGTCATGGAAGCCAATGCCGCCTTAGACCATGCGGGCAATGCTCTGGCGCGGGCGCAGCAATTGGCCAAATCCGATCGCATTGCCCAGGCGAGTGTGGAGGAGCTGCAGGCAGACTTTCTCGCCGCGCAGGCCCGTCTAAAAGCGGCGGACAAGATCCTCGCTGAAAGAACGGTCGTGGCTCCCTTTACCGGCAAGATCGGTTTTACTGAAATAGACGTGGGTGGCCGGGTTAGTGAAGGCATGGTTCTGACCACGCTGGACGACCTCTCCACCATGCAGGTCGAGTTTTCCCTGCCCGAGCGGTATTACGGTGTCCTGGCGCCGGAGATGTCTTTGACCTTGAAGAGCGTTGCCTTCAACGAGCGGGAGTTTGAAGGCCAAATCAAGGACATCGATGCCCGCATCGACCCTGTGACCCGAAGCTTTCGCGTTCGAGCAGAGGTGCCCAATCCAAATGGTGTTCTGCCCACGGGCATGTTTGTCCATGTGGGAATTTCCCTCGCGGACCGTGACGTGATCAGCATTCCGGATCAGGTTGTCCTGGCGCAGGGTGCCGAGAGCTTTGTCTTTGTGGTCCGAGAGGGTCGTGCGGTTCAAACCGCGGTCGAGTTGGGACAGCGTTTGGGTGACCGGGTCGAGGTGCTGACGGGCTTGCGCGAGGGCGACCAGATTATCGCAAAGGGTCTCCACAATCTGCGTGACGGTACGAAAGTTGCCCAAGTGTCGGCTCAGGCCGGCACTGATGGATCGCAATCACTTGATGGAGTGCTGGGGGGATAGCCATGAACATCGCTGAGCTTTGCGTACGCCGGCCCGTGGCGGCGGCTGTGATGTCCCTTATCATTGTTCTCTTCGGTCTTTTTGTCTTACCGCGCTTAGCCGTTCGAGAGCTCCCCGCGGTGGAATCGCCGGTAATCACGGTTTCCACGCTTTACGCGGGTGCCTCGCCACAGGTCATGGACCGGGATATTACCGAAGTGGTGGAAGCGGCGGTGGCCGGGGTGCCCGGAGTCGACACCATCAGCTCGCAAAGTCGGCGCGGCCAGGCCACCACGACGATTGAATTCTCGCCAAGCCTCGATTTGTCCGATGCGGCCAATGACGTGCGCGATGCGGTGGCGGGCATCGCCAACGATTTACCTGAAGATGCCGAACTGCCCATCGTTGCCAAGAACGACAGTGATTCCGATCCGATTATGCGCTTATCGGTCGTGGCGGAAAATCTATCGCCAAGAGATGTTACGGATTTTGTGGAACGGAACCTAATCGATCGCCTAGCGGTTCTCGATGGCGTGGCCCAGGTTGAGCTTGAGGGAGAAAAACGTCAGGCGATACGGGTCTGGCTAGACCGAAGCCAAATGGCGGCGCGGGGTGTAACGGCCGATGACGTGGAACAAGCTTTACAAAGAAACAATGTGGAACTGCCTGCCGGGGAACTGCGCACATCGGACCGTCAATTTACCGTGCGGGCCGATGCTCGGCTCAATGACGCGGCAGACTTTGCGCGCGTGGTCGTTAAGGAACTTGAAGGCGGCCCTGTCCGACTTGAGGATGTGGCGCGGGTAAGCCTTGG
>JBCCHN010000037.1:0-42354 GCA_039028695.1 Pseudomonadota bacterium | reverse complement strand
GCGGCACCGCTGGCTTTCTCTCCGAGCCAAGCGCAGGCCCAACTGGTCGACCGAACGCAAGCCCCCAATCCGGCCGACGAGGGGATCGCCCTATCCTTAGAGGAACAGGTCGGTGCCGGCCAGGGTGATGAATTCACGCCTGATTCCTCGATTTACTTGATCAAAAGAGATCCCGCCCGCGCCATTCGGCGAGGCCGGCAACTTTTTCAAAGAAAATTCACCCATGCCCAGGGGCTGGGCCCTCGCTCCGGCGATTTGGTCGGTGATAATGCCGATCGCCTGGCCAAACTGTTGCGGCGGGCCGGCATTACGCATCCCAGCAATCAAGCCAGCTCGCGGAGGGCAAAGCATCATTCGAAACGCTTTCGCCGCCACAGTGGACGCCATGGGGGACGGCTGGGTGGCCGTCTGGCTCGCAAAATCATCCGGGCGCTTGGACCAAACCAGTTCGCGCAGGAGGGTATTGGCGACATCTCAACCAACATTGCGATCGGTGCCGGCCTGGCCGATTCTTGCGCGGCTTGTCATGGTCGGCCCCGAGGCTCCGCCGGCTTTGGAGGCGATGTGGCAACCCGGCCGGACAGCCGAGATGCTCCCCATCTCTTCGGCCTAGGCCTGCAAGAACAGTTGGCAGATGAAATGACCGCCCGCTTGAGAGAAATCCGCACTCAAAGCCTAAGGGATGCAGCAGAAAGCGGCGGTCCCATCTCCGTTGCGCTCGAAGCCAAGGGAATTTCATTCGGAACCATTACGGCCAACGCAGACGGAACCCTGGACACCAGTCAGGTCGAGGGCATTGACCCGGACCTACGGGTTCGACCTTTCTTCGCTGAGGGCAGCACCATGTCTATCCGGGAATTTGTGGTCGGTGCCTTTAACGACGAAATGGGCTTGCAGAGCTTCGATCCCTGCCTGTTCGACGCGGCCTCTGGCGGCATCTGCACCACACCTGCGGGTATGGTCCTGGATGGCATCACAGATCCGGTAAAGGGACCACCCCTTTCAAGCGCGAACGAGGACGGGGACGGGGATCTCGTGGTCAATGAGATCGACCCTGCACTGGTCGATTTCATGGAATTTTATCTCTTGAATTACTTCAAGCCGGGCCTGGGTCAGCAAACCGCCGCGACCGACGCCGGCTTCCAGACCATGGAGGACATCGGCTGCACTTCTTGTCACGTGCGCGACCTGACGATTGACAGCGACCGCCGCGTTGCCGATGTGGAAACGGTTTATGATCCGGAAAACGGCATATTCAATCGCCTTTTCGCCACAGCTGAAACCCGTTTCACCGCGCTGGACGACGGGGAAAGCCTGCCACAGCTGCTTCCCACCGGTGAGGCCTTCGTTGTGGAAAACATCTTTACTGACTTTAAGCGACATGATTTAGGCCCAAACTTTTATGAGCTCAACTATGACGGCTCCCTACAGACACACTTCATCACCGAACCCCTTTGGGGCGTGGGCAGCACGTCGCCATACGGGCACGACGGACGGAGCATAAATCTAACCGAGGTCATTTTGCGCCATGGCGGCGAAGCGGAGGATACTGCCTTAGCCTTTGAGGCCTTGCCAGAGCAGGACAGGCAAAACATCCTGACTGCCTTAAACAGCTTGATCCTTTTTCCGCCGGACGACACCGCGTCCAACCTGAACCCCGGCGATCCGGACGATCCTGATTTCCCACAGATTGGGCACGGCAGCATCAATCTGGGTGCACTCTTCCAAACCGAAGGGCCGGAGTAGTCCCTTAGCTAAAAAAAGATAAAGGCCGGTGCTTCTTTCTGTTTGGAGGCACCGGCCCTTTTTATGTGCCATTGTCCTCTGGAAGCAGACCATGCTCTCTTTGCTTTTTCTTGGACAGTCCGGCCGCAACGATGCGGTGGGACTCGGCGATGTATTTCTTTAGATCCAAATCACTGAGGCCCGGTTGGGCGTGATGTTGGATCCACTTCATACCCCGCGAGGCTAGGTAAGGTGCCGGCCGCAGCCCCTTCTGCTCGCGCAAAATATCATAAGATAGGGGGCTGGTCTTGAAGGTATAGGCAGGCTCCCCATCGCTCCAGCCGCCGATTGCAAATACCTTGCCGGCTACCTTCCAAACATGGGAGCCCCCCCACTGCACCACATAGGAGGTGGCGGGAAGAGAGCCACAAAACGCGTTGAACTCTTCATAAGTCAAAGGGTAAGCTCCTCGCTATTAGCTGACAGCATAATAGCTCCAAAGAGAGCTAAAATAAACGTGGCGGCAACTCGCCAGGGGGATGACTTCATTGAGCTATCCGCGCGATATGGTTGGCTACGGGCCGCACCCGCCTCAGGCCAACTGGCCCAACGGTGCCCGCCTGGCGTTGCAGTTTGTCATGAACTACGAGGAAGGTGGCGAATACTGCCTGCTGCATGGAGACGATCACTCCGAATCCTTCTTATCGGAAGTCGTAGGCGCCGCTCCCTTGATGGGCAAACGTCACATCTCTACGGAATCAATTTACGAATACGGTAGTCGCGTGGGCGTCTGGCGTATTCTAGACCTGTTTCAGAGCAGACGCGCGCCCTTGACTATTTTTGCCGTGGCCATGGCCTTGGAGCGCAATCCTGCCGTGGCGGAAGCTGCCATCCGGGCAGGGCACGAGATTTGCAGTCACGGCTATCGCTGGATCAACTACCAAGACGTGCCTGAGGATGAAGAGCGAGCCCATATCGAGCAATCCATCAGCATCATTAAACGACTGACCGGGTCGCGCCCTCTGGGCTGGTACACAGGGCGGACCAGCCCCAACACCCGCCGCCTAGTAGTCGAAGAGGGCGGCTTTTTATACGATTCTGATGACTACAGTGATGATCTGCCTTTTTGGATTCAGGTTGACGGAAAACCCCACCTGATCATTCCCTACACCTTGGATGCCAACGACATGCGTTTTGCAACGCCACAAGGCTTCAATTCGGGCGACCAATTTTTCGCCTACCTTAAAGACTCTTTCGACACCCTCTATGAGGAAGGTAAGCAAACAGCCCGCATGATGTCGGTGGGCTTGCACTGCCGCTTGGTCGGGCGTCCCGGCCGCCTGGCATCTTTGGCGCGGTTCTTGGACTATGCCTTAAGCCACCAAGACGTTTGGGTCTGTCGCCGCATCGACATTGCTCACCACTGGCGTCTCTATCACGCGCCACCGCGCCCATAGACATTCGCGGCCACACTCCGCGAATCAAGCCCGGTGACCGACGATAAGGATCGCCCCTCTTTTGTGCACCACCCTGTCAACCTGTCTTTGGCGAGTCTTGGCGCAGAGGGTCTAAATTGCGACCTCTTGTAATTTAACACCTCTGAAAACCGGATCACTCTTGCGCGTTAACGCCATCTGCTGGCGTGAGGGGCAAGGTGACGGTCACACGCAATCCCCCCTCGCGGCGATTCACCAAGCCGATATCGCCGCCATGGCCACGCACGATCGAACGGGCGATGGATAGCCCAAGGCCCACACCTCCCGTCTCGCGACTGCGAGATTCCTCTAAGCGCACGAAAGGCTCAAAAACCCGTTCCCTGTCTTGCCCAGCAATACCCGGGCCCTCGTCTTCGACGATTATGACCACATCGTCCCCCTGGCGCTTCATGGAAACATCGGCACGGCCGCCGTAGGCAGCCGCATTTTCGATGATATTTCGCAGGGCGCGCTTGAGGCTGACGGGTCGACAAAGGTAGATGACTTTGTCTCCGTCGCTCAGGGTCACGTCTTGACCCAACTCGCGCAGATCCTCGATCAAGCTGTCCAAAAGAGCAAAGAGCTCGACCGAGCGTTGACCTTCACCGGTTGCTTCTTCCCGAGCGAAGGCCAGTGTGGATTCCGTCATATCCTGCATCTCCTGCAGGGTTTCCAGCATCTTATCACGAACCGCGGGATCCTCGATGAACTCGGCGCGCAGGCGCAAGGACGTGATTGGGGTACGCAGGTCGTGGGATATGGCCGCCAGGAGACGGGTCCGATCGCCAATGAAACGATCCAGGCGGTCGCGCATCTGGTTAAAGGCCGCCGCAGCCGTGCGCACTTCCGCCGGGCCCACCTCAGGAACCGCGGCGCCGGCTTGACCCCGCCCCAGGCAATCTGCCGCCGTTGCCAATGACTTTAGGGGCCGGGTGATGCGGCGAACGGCGATTACCACGACCAGCGCGATGGCACCCGCCGCCAAGCTGAGGGAGGCCAGCAAGGGCAGCCAAACCTGAGGTCGGCGGGGCACCACCATTTTCACGTTCAGCCATCGCTCCCGAGCAAGCAGATGGGCGGATATGGATAGATCGACCAATTGATGGCGCCCCTTCCACCCCGAGCGGTGCTTTTTGCCGTCGCGTTTGTCATCATCGTCATCGTCGTCATGGTCGTTGTGATCATCATCATCGTCGCGGTCCTCCCACCACTCCGCCAGCCAACGGGTCCTAGGTGATTCGATAAGAACAAAAACTTTGTCGGCGATACCTGGCGCCAGCTGTTTCAATTCGGCTGCCAGACGGCGGGACAGCCTACCTCGCGCTTCGGCAGGGCGTACCGTTGCCGAATCTTGAAGTGAGAACTGGAGGTTTGGCGCACTGGCCGCGCGTACAATTTGCTCCTGCAAGGCTGGGGGTGTGGCATCGAGCAAGCGCAGGACCGACGCCGTCCGTGAGACCACCTGATCCCGCTGCAAGGACCGCAAGGCACTGCGGCGTTCGTCAAAAAACAGAACCAAACCGGCAACCTGTGCGGCGATCAAGGACAAAACCAGCAGCAAGATGAGCTGTCCCGCCATGCTGCTGGGCCACAGGCGGCGTAGGCTTGAGACTCGCGTCGCGCCGCTCATCCTTTACGTGCCTGACCGGCTTTACGCACTTGACCGGTGAGTTTGTAGCCGCCGCCCCAGACCGTTTGGATAAGGCTTGGGTTCTTGGGATCTTGCTCCACCTTTCGACGCAAGCGGCTAATTTGATTGTCGATGCTGCGGTCAAAAACGCTCGCATTGCGGCCCTTGGTCAAGTCCAAGAGTTGATCGCGGCTGAGGACCATGTTCGGCCGTTGTAACAGGGCGAGCAGCAGCGCGAATTCTCCCCCGCTTAAGGGCACCAACACGCCTGCATTATCGATTAAGGCGCGCTGGTCTAAATCCAACGTCCAGCCATCAAAAACAAATTGGCTGCCGGGCAATGGCTCCTGCGACGGCGGCAGGCTATGGGTGCGCCGCAGCACTGCTTTGATGCGGGCCAAAAGCTCCCGCGGGTTAAAAGGTTTGGTGAGGTAGTCATCGGCGCCGATTTCCAAGCCGACGACGCGATCCGTTTCCTCTGCCATGGCGGTCAGTAGGATGACCGGCAGCGAGGTAGTCTCGCGCAGGAAACGGCAAAGAGATAGGCCATCCTCGCCGGGCATCATGACATCCAAGACCACCAAATCCACCGCGGCGGTCTGAAGCATGCGCCGCATGGCCGTACCATTCTCTGCGGTTGAAGCTCGAAATTCATGCTTGATCAGGTATTTGGCGACCAGCTCGCGGATATCCTTGTGGTCATCCACGATCAAAATATGGGCTTGGCTGTTCATGTGACGGACCGATTGAGATCAACTGGAGCGACTATGACCCCTTTTGCCGCGCTGGCGCCAAAAAAATTGTAACAAGTTGTCCCAAAATCCCGCCGCCGCCACGGGTCGAGACCAAAGGCCCCCTCGTCGGATATCCTTTTGCGACAAAGAGCCTCTACATCCTGCTTATTCCCACGAACCCGCTTTCCAAAGGAAAAGAGGACGAGATGACATCGAAAATGAAAATTTTATTGACCAGCACCTTAGTTGCCAGCCTGGCCGCCGTTACCATCACCACCGTCAGCTATGCCGGCAGAAATCATGGCCATGGTTATGAAGACAGCAAATCAGGCTTTTGGGGCGGCAAGCACGGCAAGAAGGGCCACGGCGCCTTTTTGGCCATCTTTGACCAAGACGGCGACGGCAAGCTTACCCAGGTGGAAATCACCGAAGAACTGGAAAGCCGCCTGACCTCTTTCGACAGCAATGGCGACGGTCAACTGTCCTTAGAGGAGTTCGAGCTGCTGTGGCTGGATTTTCATCGCAGCCGCATGGTCGACCGCTTTCAAGACCTGGATGAAGACGGCAACGCAGTGGTCACAGAGGGCGAGTTCATGGCGCCCCTGGCCAATATCGTTGAGCGGTTCGACCGGGACGGGGACGGGGCCCTATCGCGCAGCGATCGTAAGCACCGGCATTGGGACGACCATGACGACGATGACGATGACTAAATATATCACTTGATATCAGGGCGGCCCGTTTCCTTCGGAGCCGGGCCGCCGCTATGTGGACCTAAGGAGCGTTTTGCCGCGCCTTATATTTTTTGTAGAGGATCGGCAGGAGCGAGAGAACCGCCAGGCCCACAAGAGCCGTGATAATCTCAGGCGTTAAAATGCCGGCGACCGAGAATTCTTCACCGCTGGCAAAAATGCTGCCCAGCCCAGCCCCGACGGTTACGAAGACAAAGGCGCCGGGTATGATGCCGATAAAAGTCCCGAGCGCGTACACCCCGAGACCCACCCCTAAAAAGGCCGGTACCAGATTGACCACGAAAAAGGGAAAGAGGGGGATAAGGCGCAAAAACAGCATGTAGCTGAGAGCGTTTTCCTGAAAGCCATCGGACATTTTTTGCATCCAAGGACCCGCCTTGGCCCGCAACATATCGCCCAAAGCGGTTTTGGCAGCGAGGAAGATAATGATCGCTCCCAGGGTCGCGGCGACGACCACCAAGGTGGTGCCGTAAATCGACCCGAAGAGAAAGCCACCGGTGATCGACAATATGGCTCCGCCCGGCAGAGATAGGGCGACCGCCACAGCATAAATGGCCATATACACCAAGGGCGCCGCGATGGGATTGTCGGCCACGAACTGCTTGAGAGCATCGTGGTGTTCGCGCAGAGCCTCAAAAGTGACGTATTGATCCAAATCCAGGGCAAAAAAGCTCACCGCCCCCGCCACCAAAACGACGATCGGCAACAGACGTGCCGGTGACAGTCCCGACGATTTAGTAACTCCTCTAGCCTCTTGCGATCCTGGATCCTTAGACATCGCTTAGCCTCTTTTTCTAATTCGCGATCGAAGAACAATCAGAGAGTGATATTTTCCGATCGACCATCGTTTTAGCAGATTTCTGTCTGATGGTGGAGCGACTTTTGGGATAGGGCAATGTCCGCACCCGCCTCGCCAATGGCCAACACCACTCCCGTCAATGATATACCCGCCTAACCTTCGACGATAATTTTGTAGTCCGGCGTGGGATTTAGCGGACAAGAATAGACATACTCACCCAGTTCCAACTCCACCTCGTAATCCTTGGTCACACCCACGTCGAGCCCCCCGCCGGACACGGAGGTTTTGGTCAGCTTATCCAGAGGGTTCTTCCAGTCATAGTCGGATTCACGGACCCAGAACCCCAGCTCATAGGGGACGTTTTGATTGGTTACCCGGAAAACATACTTGCCCGGCTTCAAGGTCAATACCTTGGCCTCGTTCAAGCGCTCAGCGCCCGACTGCGCATTAATTTGCTCGCAATCTTCCTTCTTCGTCGTGGTGTAGCCATGATCCACGCCGTTTTCCGATTCCACAAACTGGCAAGCGGTTTGCGTCAGCTCGATAACCGTCGCCGTTTCAGACCAAGCCGGAGCCGCAGAAAAGGTCATGGCAAGCGCCGCCGCCCCACCAAATACCCAGTTTTTTGCCTTATTCGATGCCATTCTCATCTCCTAATTGAGTGTATCAGGGGCAGGGTGTTTCTGTGATAATCTTCCTAATTTTTCCCCTAGACGGTGCAACCCAGCTCATAGTGAGTTTGAAGAGAGTATTTTTGTCACTGCGACGTATGACCTGCCGATAGGGGATGTAAGGGCCACAGGCTCACATCTGCATAAATTCCTTGTGATTAGGGTGAGTGATCGGGGAAGGCGATTGGAAATGGCAAGGGGGTGAGTTGGAGACTGAGCCGACGCCTCAATCCCGGTGGAGGACGATTCGTCCTTCAACAGCCCGCGTCACTCGGCCGTTTACAGTGCATTGCGCGGCCCCCCTAGCGGGAAAGGCGATCCACCGCTCAACAGGATCACTCAGTGAGGCTGAAATGGTCAAGCTGGGGCAGTCTCCATCAAGGGCCAGATGGGACAGCCGACCGCCAAAATTGCTTTCCAGGTGAACCTGTCCATCCACGCCTTTCAGCATCCAACTATCGCCGGAGCGGTTCAAAAAACAGGGACCCAATGGAGTCTGCACCGGACCGAGCAGACCGTCCTGACGGGGTGCTTGCAAAGACCAGCCGGACCAAGGATCGAAGTTAATCTCTTCTGCGATGGAAAGTTCGGGCAAAAGAGCCCCCCAACTATAAAAGGTGTCGGTGTCCGGCTGATCGGAAATGGCGCCGCTTTCCGCATTGTAATTCTCGCCACAGCAGCGCTGACGCCATCCCATTTCAAAGAGGCGCCAGGATTTTTCCGCAAGTGCTCGGGCCGCCGGTTCGTGTCTCATGCGGCGCAACCCTTGATAGACCCAATAATTCAACGGCCCCCAGATACGCCCCCGCCAATAGACGTTGTCTGAAAAAGCCGGGTCGTCGCGGGTGATCGAGGGCAGACCCAAGTCACCGCCGAACTTGTCAGGATCTTCCAGATAGCCAGCGAGGAGTCGGTCGATTTGATCGGGTGAGCCAATGCCCGCGACCAGGGGATAAAAGGAGGTTGGCGCGATCGGCCGCACGAAGGTGCCGTCCCTCATACGGTTCGCAAAAACACCCCGGCTGTCGTCCCAGAGCCAATCCGCAATTCTGGCTTTATGCTGATGAACCCGCTCGGCGACACGGTCAGAAACGTCCTGATGGCCCAAAAGCGCCGCCATCTGGACCAAAATTTCACCGTCCAGCGCCAATAAGCTGTTGACCCCCACGTCGGCAGCGAGCAACAGCCCACTGTCCTCATCAAAGGGTACGAGATCGTGCAGCGGCGAGTTATCCATGGTGGACTCGTCCTTCGCCGCCAGTTTGGTGCCCTTATAGAGGCCGTCTCCCGCATCTAGTGAGGTCCCAAAGGCCACCAGCCCCGTGTCGCCCAAGGACCGCTTCTCCCACCACCAGTCGTGGTTCTTGAGCAGCGCCTCGAAGCGATCCGACACAAGCGCTCGATCGCCACTGCGCAAAAACAAGGCCCAGATCACATAGCTAGCGATGGGCGGCTGGGACCTGTCCAGCCAGGCATCGTTCCCGGTCACCAAACAGGGGAAATTACCCGCCTCGGTTTGCCAGGCAAAAACGGCATCCAAATTCTCTATCGCCCGCGCGAGATCGAAGTGCCCCCATAGTAAGGCGTTGTAGAGCACATCGTCCAACCAGACGCCGAAACCGCCGAACTTGTGGCTGTTCCAAAAGCGGCTCAGGACCGTATAGGGGCGATCATTGATAGAGTCATAAACATGATTCCAGGCCATCACGTCATGAACCGCCTCCAGGGCCTCCTGGTTTCGGCCCTTTGGGGCTTGCCGGGCCTGAAGCGAGGCGTCCGGCAAAAGCGGACGTTCCAATACCGGTGCCTTTTTCTCGGACAGGGCAATCGAGAGGGCCATCTCGGGCCCTTCCTCCAGATTAAAGCGTAGCGCGGCAAAGTGACCTTGCGTACCCCGCGAGGCCAAATAGAAGTAACCCTTTTCGAAAAACTCCTGTTCCAAGGCCTCCAGATTGTTGTGGAAAGTGGCCATCAAGGGCTTCTTCGCCGACAAGACGCTTAAACGGAACTCGTTCTTTGCGCCCGCTAAAAGACCCACATTTGGATCATAGGTAAAGGTGACACCGATCGGGCCTTGAAAACAAAGCACCACCCAGAAACGCAGACCCCATTCACCGAAGGCAGTTGCACGCCAAGAGATGTCCAATCGACCATCCCTGCCAAAACCGTACTGCCATTCCAAAGATGTGCCGGCGTGAGACAGATCTAGATGAACGGCGCTCTCACCGATTGGTCGGGGGCCAAAGACCACACCCGGACCAGGCCGCAGGCGGGTGGTGGCATTGGTGCTGGCCGCATAGAGCACGGGCGTTATCGTAAAGCCGGATTCCAGATGCCGCACCTCGGCGGGCAAATCCGCATTCCAAGTCCACCAGGATGACCGCATCAAGAACTGGGACATGACAGGGACCATTGCGCAATAATATCGGCGGTCAAGGCTAGTTCAACCTGTTGATCGAACCGGGGATAGACATGGGCCAAGCAGGCATCATGGGAGGCGGGCGCCGAGCTGGCCACGGCATCGGTGGCGATGATCACCCGATAGCCCAAATCCACTGCCGAGAGAGCCGTCGCCAAGACGCACACATCGGTTTCCACCCCACTCAGGACCACCGTTGTGGCTCCCTCCTCCGCAAGGCGCATGCCAAAGGCTGGATTATCGAAGGCATCATGAGTGATCTTGTCATAGACATTTTCGGCGCGGGCACGGCGGGCCAAATCGCTATGAAGCCGCAAAATCTCGCTGCCCGCTTTTTGTTGGGTGACCGCATCCCAATGACGGTAATAGCGTTGCCAGGCTCCCTTCGCATGGTCTGCATCTTGCGCGGTGATGAATCGGGTAAAAAGGACTCGGTCCGCCGCATGATCGGCCAAGGCGCAAATGTTGGGGATGATCTCCAAGCCCGGCGGCCCAAACCAGGGGCCGGGCTCTAAAAAGATCCGCTGCATGTCGACGCATATATGAAATGCGGATCGACCCAGGGGACCGAAGGGCAGGGAGGTCACATCTGAATTCACGGAATTTTGCACCCGATTATTTCATCAACAATATCGGATTTCATCGATTGATGCACTCATCGTACCTGAAAGGATTAGGCTTCTAATCGAGTTTATTCAATTTCTGGATCAGTTTATTTCCCATGATGGAGATTTTTGTGATCACAGGTACTACATTGATTCCGCTACCATTTTAGACAAAAAACGGCAGATTACCCTTAATTCATTGAATATTCTCCCGCATCATTTAAACTGTGATCACAGTTAATCATAAATCAGCGAGCCACCAACATGGCATGGAGTCTTTGGGGCGTTTTCGCACGATATTCCCGGAGATCAGGAGCCTTGAAACCAGGGGAGCCACCTAATGAATACCTTTGAGAATCTGCGGCTACAGTTCCAATCTGGCCACCTAAGTCGACGCGATTTTATTCGGCAATCTACGGCCCTCGGCCTATTGGCCGCCGTGCCCGCTGGTCTTTTGGCCGAGGAAGCTCGCGCCGCAGGCCCGCAAAAGGGCGGCCACATGCGGATTGGATCGGTGCAAGGTTCCACCACGGACTCGCTAGACCCGGCTACTTTGAGCAGTGGTTTTGTAAATCTGCTCTGGTACACGATCCATGGTCAGTTGACCGAGGTGAATGCTGAAGGACAGTTGGAGCCCTTGTTGGCTGAATCCTACGAGCCGGACGGCAGCCCGGATAAATGGGTTTTTGACCTGCGTAAGGGTGCGCAATTCCACAACGGCAAGTCCGTAGAATCCGGCGATGTCATCGCCTCATTGGAGCGCCACAAGGGTGAGGATTCCAAGTCGGCCATGAAGTCGGTGGCCGAATCCATCGAAAGCATGCAGGCAGATGGGCCGAGCCGGGTGATCTTTTCCCTGAAAGAGCCAAACGCCGATTTCCCATTTGCATTAAGCGCCAGTGCGCTTTCGATCCTGCCCGCCAAAGACGGGGACGTTGATCTCAGCGGCGTGGGCGCGGGTGCTTACATGGTCAAGGATTTTGAGGCCGGAGTCCGCGCAACGGTGGAGCGCAACCCTAATCACTATGTTACAGATAAAGCTCATGTGGATTCAGCAGAGATCCTGGTGATCGCCGATTCTACGGCCCGCACGAACGCGTTGGTGACTGGAGAGCTGGATATTTCCGGCGATATTGAAGCCAAAACCGCTCATTTACTGGCGGACCGCCCCGGGGTCGTCGTGGAGGATACGGTCAGCACGCAACATTACACCTTCCCCATGCGCACCGATCTGGCGCCTTTTGATAATCCGGACGTCCGCATGGCTCTCAAATTGGCCATCGATCGGGAAGAAGTCCTGCAAAAAATCCTCCGCGGCCGGGGGTCTCTTGGCAACGATCATCCGATCAGCCCAGCCAACCGCTTCCACAATGCGGACTTGCCGCAGCGGGCCTATGATCCTGACAAGGCCAAATGGCATTTGAAACAAGCCGGCATGGAAGGACTCGCCTTGGAACTCAAGGCCTCGGATGGGCTTTATGCGGGAGCCACGGACACCACCTTGCTCTTTGCCGAGCACGCGGCCAAGGCCGGTATCAACATCACGCCGGTGCGGGCCCCGGATGATGGTTATTGGTCGGACGTCTGGCTCGTAGCGCCCTGGTCCGCCAGTTATTGGAGCGGTCGCCCGACCGAGGATTGGATGTTCACGCAAGGCTATTCCGAGACCTCAAACTGGAATGAATCCTATTGGAAGAATGACCGTTTCAACGAGCTTTTGGTCTCGGCCCGCGGCGAGCTGGACGAAAACAAACGCCGCGGCATGTATCATGAAATGCAGGCCATCTGCCGGGACGACTGCGGCTCGGTCATTCACCTCTTCGCCAACCACATTCTGGCCTTCCGGGACAATGTAAAACATCCCGAAAAGGTGGGCGGGAACTGGGAGTTCGACGGCTACAAGATCATCGAGCGCTGGTGGCTCACTTAAGCCGGGTCATCATTCGTCCCTTTTTTGAGGGTTTTTTCTGGGGCACCTTACGGTGCCCCATTTTTTGCGTGCTTTTTACAAAGCATTGGCTCTAAGCTCGCCGCCGACTCATTCCTGGAGAGAGGCCCTAATGAAAGCCGCTGTTTGTCATGAATTCGGAAAGCCCTTGGTAATCGAGGAGCTGGACATCGATCCGCCCAAGGCCGGCGAGGTCAAGGTGCGTCTATCAGCCTGCGCCATCTGTCACAGTGATATTCATTACGCGGAGGGCGCCTGGGGCGGACAGCTGCCGGCTGTCTATGGTCACGAGGCCGCCGGCGTGGTCGAACAGGTCGGCGCGGATGTAAGGGGCATGGCGGTCGGGGATCATGTGATCGTGACCCTGATCCGCTCCTGCGGCCACTGCTACTATTGTGCGCAAGGGGACCGGCATATCTGTGAGACCAAGTTCCCGCTGGACCAGGAAAACCGGCTGCACGGATCCGAGGAGGCGGTGCTGCAAGGCCTTCGCACGGGCGCCTTTGCGGAATACGTGGTGGTCGACCAGTCGCAATTGGTCAAGATCCCCAAGGACGTTCCCTTGGACAGCGCCGCCTTGCTGGCCTGCGGTGTGATCACCGGACTGGGCGCCGTGGTGAATACGGCCAAGGTTCCCTCGGGCAGTTCGGTGGTGGTCATCGGCACCGGTGGCGTGGGCCTCAACGCGGTGCAAGGCGCGCGCCTTTGCGGCGCCCACCCCATCATCGCGGTGGACCTGGCAGAGGATAAATTGCCCGTGGCCAAAAGCTTCGGCGCGACGGACACCATCAATCCAAAAAACGAGGACGCGGCAGAAAAGGTAAAGGCCCTGACCGGCGGTCGGGGCGCGGACTATATTTTCGTGACCGTGGGCAGCACGAAAGCCATGGAGCAGGGATTGTCCTTTGCCCGGCCGGCCGGAACGCTGGTCATTGTGGGCATGCCGGCGGTGGGCGAAAAGTTTGCCATTGAGGCGCTCGATTTCGCCGACGCCAGTCAACGCATCATCGGCAGCAAGATGGGCAGCACCCGCTTGGGTGTGGACATTCCCAAGCTGGTCAGCCTCTATCAGCAGGGGCAGCTGAAGCTGGACGAACTCATTTCAGGCCGCTACCCCCTGGAAGAAATCAACGAGGCCATCGCCTCGGTCAACCGTGCCGAAGCCTTGCGCAATATCATCGTCTTTGACGGCTGACGTTACAAGGGACTGATTGCAAGGGATTTGAGCCTCTCATAATAGGGCAGGTGATGGGCGAGAAGGTCCTTTAGGAAAGGCGCTTCGGCGGCGGCCTTGTCAAAGTCGTCTTCGCGCTTTTGGACCTCGGCGGGATCCTCGGGTTGGATCACCTTGCTGTCCCAGACTTTGCCATGCCAGCCTGTGAATTGGCCCCAGGCCTCGGGCGTGCTGGCGCTGTCCCAGGACAGGGCATGGTCAGCCGGAGGAAGGCCGACGGCTGCCCAATAGGCCCGCATCATCCCTTTGCAGTCTGCTTGCACCGCCTCAGCCGCCACAATAGAGGGCTTTCGGCCCAGATTTTCCTGAAGCCATTCCATATGCCGCCACTGGGCTTCCAAACCGATTTCCTCGTCGGTTAGGTTCGGGTCCAGCTTATAGTAGGATAAGATCGATTTGATCGGGTGGCGAATGAGGAAGCTATGGGTCAACCGCTCGGCAAAGGCCCGATCATCAAAGAGCTGGGGAACCACATAGTAGCTCATGTCCTTAAAAAAGACCGGGCTGGTCTCAGCGGCGTTTAAAAGGCTGTCGCGGATTTCGTCGTAGCGGCGAGGATGATCCGGAAGCTGGTCGAAGTGGGGCATCACCCGGACCTGGCGATGCACGTAATAATCATAGCTGAACGGTTCGTGGAAACAGTGACAGTCCCCGCGCTCGTGCATGATCCGCTCCATCGCGGTGGACATGGAACGAGGGTGTGACCAAAGAGCAATAATGGGGTTCATGGGGTCTTCGCGTTCATGGCATCTTTGAATTCACGGCATCTTTGAATTCACGGCATCTTTGAATTCACGGCATCTTCGACAAAGTGCCGCGCTCTATAACCGGCTAAAAGCCTGATCAATGGCGTCGGCGAAGAAGTCCACATCGTGCTTTTGGATGCAGAGCGGTGGACACATGCGCAACACGTTGCGATAGGTTCCCGACTTGCTCATGACCAGCCCGACCTCACGGGTCAGCTCGAAGACCCGCGCATTTTCCTCGGTCGCCGGCTCCTTGGTCTTGCGGTCCTTGACCAACTCAATGGCGGCCATAAGCCCGCGTCCGCGCACATCGCCGATGATATCGTACTTTTGCTTCAGGCCATCGAGGACGGTCAGCAGATGGTCGCCCACCTCCTTGGCATTTTGCTGCAGGCCTTCGTCCTCGATCACGCGGAGAACCGCCCGCCCGGCAGCACAGGACACGGGGTTGGCCCCATAGGTGTTGAAGTAAAACTTATCCGCCAGGGCTTCGGCCACATGCCGCTTGGCCACCACGGCGGCCAAGGGAAAACCGTTGCCGATGCCCTTGGCCATGATGACGATATCCGGCACCACATCGTGGGCCTGGAAGGACCAAAAATTTTTGCCCGTGCGAGCAAAGCCAGCCTGAACCTCGTCGACCACGCAAAGACCGCCGGCGGCCCGCACCCGCTCAAAGGCTGGACCGATATAACCGTCCATCAGGGGCACGATCCCGCCGTACCCCAGCACCGGCTCCAGGATCATACCGGCCAATTGGCCAGAAGTCGCGGTGTCGATGGTGCGATCCAGGTCGGCGAGATAGTCCGCCGGATCCGCCCCAAAGATGCCCCGGTAGCCGTCGGGACAAGCCACGTGGCGAATGCCCGGCAAGAGGGGTACCGCATGGCGGAAACCCTTGATCCCGGTCAAGGATTGGGCCCCGAAGGTAGCCCCATGATAGCCGTTGCGCAGGGCCAAGAAATCGATGTTGCCCGTATAGCTGCGGGCCATGAGGAGAGCCAGGTCGGCTGCCTCGGCCCCTGAATTCATGAAGTGCACCACCCATTCCTCGCCCGGCGGCATGGTCGCCACCAGTTCCTCGGCGAAGTGGGCCGGTACGGGGTGGTAAAACATGGTGGTGCAGTGAGGTAGATCGGCTGCCTGGGCGCTAGCGGCAGCCACCACGCGCGGATGGGCGTGTCCGACGGATATACAAAGGTTCATGCCCAGCAGATCCAGGTAGCGCTTGCCCGTCTCATCCCAGAGGTACTGCCCCTCGCCCCGTTGAAAGATCAGGGGCTCCTCAAAGGGCACGAAAGCCCGTTGTGAGGCAGAGTAGAAACGCTCGCGTCGATCCACGATGGCCTGGGTGGACCAATCCACCTGCCTTTCGGGAAGGTCCGATGACTGTTCTGAGCTTTGGTCCATGGGGGCACTCGTCATTAGGGTTGCCGTGAGATTGCAACGGACATCGCCGTTTCATAGATCTAGGCTAGCCCTAGTGCAGTGGAAAGACAAACGCTCACCAGCACAAGGGGGACGTCGTTAGAGGCCCACACCATTTACCCAGAGGTTTTTTCCACCTCCTCGCCGCGGAATTAGGGCACACTATGGTCAGGCGCGGAAAAATCGACACGCACTGCGCCCAAGGGAACGAATAGAGGTCATGGGCAATAGTCAAAAAGCCAAACGCATTACTCGACGAGGAAGCAGGGGTCGGGCTGGGGGCCGGGAGGCTCGGCAAGAGGCTCGGTCTCAGCCCAGCGTACCTCGCGTGCCTTATATCCAGCGTCAAACCGGCGCCTATGAAATCTTAAGCGAAGAAGGCCTCTGCCTGATCGAACAAAATGCAGATGATATTCTGCAAGAGATCGGCATGGAGTTTCATGACGACCCGGAGATCCTCGAGATCTTTCGTCGGGCCGGCGCCGATGTTCAAGGCCAGCGGGTGCGTTTCGAGCCGGGCATGTGCCGCCAGATTATCCAGGCCACTGCACCGCAGGAATATACCCAACACGCCCGCAACCCGGACAACACGGTACGCATCGGTGGCCGAAATACGGTTTTGTGTCCGGTTTTCGGTGCGCCCTTCATCCACAATTTGGACGAGGGTCGCCGCTATGCCACCCTGGAAGACTTTCATAAGCTGGTGAAGATCCACCAGTCCTTGCCCGCCTTGCACCACTCGGGCGGCATTGTCTGCGAGCCGGTGGACGTGCCGGTCAATAAGCGTCACTTGGATATGCTCCTTGGCCATATCCGCTATAGTGATCGGGGCTTTTTCGGCGCATTGATCGGCGCGGAACGGGCCGAAGACTCCGTTGCCATGGCCAAGATTCTATTCGGGGAGGATTTTGTCGATCAGAATTGCGTGCTCTATGCGGTCAGCAATACGAATGCGCCCCTGGTCTTGGACTCGGCCATGTCCGGCGCCCTAAAGGTTTATGCCCGCAACAATCAAGCCGTGGCCTGTACGCCCTGGACCCTGGCCGGGGCCATGAGCCCCTGCACCACCGCCGGCACCTTGGCCCAGGTTCTGGCGGAAGCCCTGGCCGTTTTGTCGCTGACTCAACTGATCCGACCCGGCTCACCCTGCTTGATGGGCTCCTTCGCCACCCCCATTTCCATGCAATCGGGCGCCCCCACCTTTGGCAACCCGGAAGGGGGAAAAATGGTTTTGGCGGCCGGTCAACTGGCCCGGCGCCTGGGCGTTCCCTTGCATACGGTGGGGGCCCTCACCTCCTCCAAACTGCCCGACGGACAGGCCCTACAGGAATCAACCGACAGCTTGATGATGGCTTTTTTGGCGGGCGCCAATTTCATCAATCATGCCTGCGGTTGGCTGGAGGGAGGCCTGTGCAGCGGCTATGAAAAGTCAATCATTGACGCGGACCTCTGCGGCAAGCTGGTGGAATTCGCCAGGGGCATCGATCTATCCGAGGAAGCCCAAGCCCTAGACGCCATCCGAGAAGTAGGGCCCGGCGATCACTTTCTGGGCAGCGCCCACACGCAGCGCAACTTTGAGACCGCCTTTTACCGCTCGCCCTTAGCCGATGCCAACTCCTTCGAGCAGTGGCAGGCTGAAGGGGGCTTGGACGCGGCACAGCGGGCCAACAAGACCTGGAAGGATCTTCTCGCGGCCTATGAGGCCCCACACATCGACCCGGCCATCTTGGAGGCATTAGAGGACTATGTGGCCCGGCGCAAAGCCAGCATGCCCGACTTGAACTACTGACCCATGGGCCGGGTGCCCGATTCCTTTTGGCGACCGAGAGAACATGAATTAAATTCAAGCGGCTAATCCACGAGGAGGGCGCCATCGTCATGTTACCGCCGCTGAAAGCCCTGCAATCCTTCGAAGCCGTCGCCCGAACCGGCAGCTTCACCATGGCCGCGGAGGAGCTTGGCGTCACCCAGTCGGCGGTGAGCCACCAGGTTCGTCACTTGGAGGATTTTCTGGGCACCAAGTTGCTGGACCGGCGAGGCTCGGGGGCGGTTCCCAATAGGGCCGGTGGCCACCTTTATCAAGACCTTGAACAAGCCATGGCCCTGATAAAAAAGGGTGTTGCGCGGGTCCGCAACGGCGAGGATGCCGCTCCGCTGGGGATCTGGCTAAGATCCCATTTTGCCTCCAAATGGCTGGCGCCCCGCCTGTCCAGCTTTTGGCAAAGCCATCCCGGATTTGACCTGCGGTTCCATCACAGCAATGCGCCGGCGGACTTTTCTGACCCCTCCATTCACGTGTCCATCGAGTGGTGCCATGAAGCGGCGAAACCGGCTGGCAGCGCAGCCCTGCTCAACGGCAACCTGACGCCGGCCTGTAGCCCCAAGCTGCTCAAGGGAGAAAGCTGCCCCAATGATCCGGCGCTGCTCACACGCCACACTTTGTTGCATGAGAGTGATGAAGGCTCCTGGCAGGACTGGCTGGCCCTGACTGGCGCGTCCCCGCTAAAACCAGTGCGCAACGAGTTTTACGAGGATACCAACGTGCGCCAGCAAGCCGCCGTCGAGGGTGCCGGTTTCGCCCTTATTTGTCCGGAGCTGATGGGTGAGGAGATTCAATCGGGCGCACTAGTTTGCCCCTTTCCCCAACACTTGACCAGCTATGCCTACTATTTGGTTATTCCACGAGAGGAGACGGCGACCCCAAGGGTGGCGGCCTTTCGACAATGGATATTGGAGCAGATAGATATGAATTTTCCTCATGATGAAATGAAAAAGTGACATTTGGATTTTGGGCTATTCCAGGCTACCGTCGCTAAATGCTAGCCATCCAATAGCAGATTGGATGCACCCTCATGGGAGACAGGATCATGGGAGAGCAGCAAGATAGGCGCCTTGCCGAAGGCTTTTTTAGCCCATTCGATGAGGATGATGTCGTTAAACGGGGCTTGCCAGCCAGCGCTTATACCGAAAAAGCCTTTTGGCGGCAGGAGATGGATCAGCTTTTTCCAAAGAGTTGGGTGCTGGCCGGCTTTGTCCACGAACTCACCCGGCCCGGGGATGCCATTCCCACAAGGGTGGCGGGGCGCCCTCTCTTGATGCTGCGGGATGCCGACGGGGCTGTTCGCGTCTTCCATAATGTTTGCCGCCACCGCTGTTTGGAATTGGTGGATCAAGCCCAGCATTTCGAGCGGGGCATAACCTGCCCCTATCACCACTGGACCTACGATCTAAAGGGTTGCCTAAAATCAACGCCCTTTTTCGGCGGCCCCAAAGCCCACACACCCTCTGGATTCGACCCGGGCCAAAACGGCCTGATACCGGTTCGTTTTCACGTGCTGCACGACTGGATTTTTGTCAACCTGGACGGCCAGGCCCCGGCCTTTGAAGACTATGCCGCCAATTTGCTGGATCAGCTCTCGGGCATTGCCCTTGAGCGGCTGGTACCAGTGGCAACCATCGATTTTGGCGCGGTGGCGACCAATTGGAAATTCCTCATGGAGAATTTCATTGAGCCCTACCACGTCCAGTATGTGCACAAGACCACAACCGACCAGCCCTTAAGGGACCACCACACCGTCATCGACGGACGATGTCTGGGTAGCGCCGTGAACATCTCGAAAGAACGCGGCAAGTCTAACGGAAAATCTAACAGCCTGGCCGTCAGTTCGCGTTACCTGACCTTGTTTCCCAGTTTCGTCTGCGGCTGTTATGCGCCGGACCAAGTGGGGGTTTACCTGCACCAGCCGATGACACCTGGCCTGACACAGCAACGGCGCGCCATCTATCTGATCGACGGTCACGAACGGCCTGAAGCCGAGGTGGTCGCCCTCAAGGAACTCTGGACCTCCGTCCATCTGGAAGATCACGCCATGTGCGAACGTTTGCAACGGGGGCGCGCCTCGCCCGTCGCTGCGGACGGTGGCGCGCTTTCTCCTCACTGGGAGGATTCGGTTCGACGGTTTCAGGAAATGGTAGCGGACGCCGTGCGGTAAACTTATTTTTGTGCCTTTAACGATCACCCGATTTAGGAACCGAGGAGTAATAGTCGTGAGTGAACAAGAAAACAGCAATGCGGGGTACCGCATTTCCCACACCATGATACGCATTCGCAGCTTGGAAAAATCCCTGATCTTTTATTGCGATATTCTGGGCATGAAGGTCCTGCGCAACACCGATTATCCGGATGGGCGTTTCACCAACACCTTTATCGGTTACGGGGAAGAAGCGACTCACCCGACGATCGAGCTAACCTGTAACTGGGACCAGGAAGACGACTACGAGAAGGGAAACGGATGGGGCCATCTGGCCTTTGAAGTGCCGGACATTTTTGTCGCATGCGACAAACTGGCCGAGGCCGGCATCAAAATCACCCGGGCACCAGGCCCCATGAAACACGGCACGCGCAACATCGCCTTCGTGGAAGACCCGGATGGCTACAAGGTCGAGCTGAACGAGCCCATTTGGTAACTCATCGTATTCAAACAAGGGAAAAGAAAATGGCAAAACCGATCGTATTTGAGTTGTCGGAAATCCAGCACCGGCTGGACAATCTGCCCGAGGGCAAAACTTATATCAAACCCTGGGCCACGGTTAGAAATAACGAGAGCATGGCCGGTGGGCTGAACTTCTTAAACAAGGTTTCCGTGCCTTGGCGTTTGACCTGCGATGAACTCATCTACTGCCATCAAGGTACCTTTCGTCTTGTCTGCGACGGCGAGTCCTATGTGCTCAATCCAGGGGACATGATGCTCGTCCCCAAGGACAACGACATCTTTTATGAAGCCGACGATAAGTGCGTGATCTTTTATGCAGCCCACCCAGTGGATTGGAAGCAGCGCGCCGGCATCACCGAAGTACCCGGGATTGACCCGGAGGACATGTAAAGGGTCCTTCCACGTTGGCGGCGTTAAGGAGTCTTGGGAGCGTGGTGGGCGAGCAGCCGCTCCAAGTTAGACACCAAAGTCTCTCGGTCCAGGCGCTGTTTTTCGATGACGGCCCGCGCCCGGTGGGACAGAGTTTGCCGCTCCTCATGGGTTAAATCCTTGGCCGTCAAGATGATGACCGGAAGCTCCTGCCAGTCCGGTCGTTGCTGGATAGCATCGAGAACATCAAAGCCATCCATCTCGGGCATGAGCAAATCCAAAAGCAAGGCTTCGGGCCGGCGGGCCTCAAGCGCCGCGAGGGCTTCCTTGCCCGAATTCACCACCTCGACCTGATAGTCCTCTTCATCCAAAATTTGCCCGACAATGTCGGCCATTTGCGGATCGTCATCCGCGAGGAGAAGAGTTCGGCGCTGAGGTTTAAGGGCGGCGAGAGTTTCGACCATGGCATCTCGGTCGATAGGCTTTAAGAGATAGTCATAGGCGCCAAGCTGATAACCCTGGTCCTTTTGATCCATGATCGAGAGGATTATCACGGGGATCGAGCGGGTGATGGAGTCCGACTTCAGAGCCGTCAAAACACTCCATCCATCCATTTCAGGCATGAGGATATCGAGCACGATGGCGACGGGCTTAATTTCTTTGGCTTTTAAAAGCCCCTCACGCCCGTTGGAGGCCCCAATAACACCATAGCCCGCGTCTGCCAGATTTTCCCGCAGTAGGTAGATTGCATTCGGATCATCGTCGATGACCAAAACCAAGTCCTTAAATCCCACGGAAACATCGGAGAAATCCGATTCAGGATCAGTCTTGGCTTTGCTGTCGGGTATATGGCGGGCCAAGCGTTCGTTGAGTGTGGCCCTGGGTAAGATTACCCTAAAACTGGACCCCAGACCGAGCTGGCTTTCCACCTCGATACGCCCGCCGATGAGGCGGACCAAATCACGGGTAATGGACAAGCCAAGGCCAGTACCGCTTTCCTTGCGGGTACTGGAACTGTCGATCTGGTGGAACTCTTCGAAAATCTTGGCCAACTCGTCCTCGGGAATGCCAACGCCGGTATCTTTTACCTCGAGAACAACTCCTTCTTGGCTCTCGTAGACCGCCATGGTGACCCCACCGGCCTCGGTGAACTTTGCCCCATTACTGAGCAAGTTCAGCAAGACCCGCATCAGCTTTTCATCATCCGACACGATCGGCAAAAGGCCCTGGTCGATTTGCCGGGTCAGGGTCAGCCCCTTTTCCTGGAACAAGGGCTCCATGGTGCGCAAACAGCGTTCCACGAGAGGCGCGACTTCCAGGCGCGACAGACTAACCTCCATTTGCCCCGCTTCAATCTTCGACAGATCCAGAACACTGTTGATTAGGGACAAAAGATGGTCGGCACTCACTAGGATTTTGTCCAAGTTGTCGCGCTGCTGTTGCGGCAAGCTGTCCCCAGAGCGACGCATGACCAAACGGGTAAAGCCGATGATCGCGTTCATCGGGGTGCGTAATTCGTGGCTCATATTGGCCAAAAACTGACTCTTGGCCTTGGTGGCCACCTCGGCCTGCTCTTTGGCTCTTTGCAGTTCCTCCTGGATGCGTTTGCGTTCGGTAATGTCTAGCTCGACACCGCCCACGGAGGTGACATTACCCTCGGCATCAAAGATGGGAAATTTGATGGAAACCTGTGCCCGCTCTTGGCGACCGTCCGCACCGGGATGGGAAAGGAAGAACTCGCGCTCTACGGTTTCCCCTTTCTCGATCACTTCTCGGTCGTGATCCAGGGCCTCGTCGGCAATATGAGCCGGCAAGAGATCGTTGAGATGGCGGCCGCGCGCCTCCTCCTTGGTGAGACCGAGAAAGCTCTCGTAGTCTCTATTGATGAGGATTAAGCGACCCTCTCGATCTCGCAAATAGACCGTGGCGGGCATATTATCCACCACCGCGGTCAAACGCTTCTCGCTTTGGCGCAATGCCTCTTGGGCTTGCTTGCGCAGGGTTATGTCCCGATTGACGCCAATTGTGGAGACCACATTCCCATCGTCATCACGGAGTTGAAAGGTCAAAGCTTCAAGATAGACAATCGAGCCATCTTTTCGGCGATTCTCACATTCCCCGATCCAGCGGCCCGTCTCGGCCATCTCCTTTTTCATCTCGGCGGTGTATCGGGTGGCATCTTCCTTGGACAGGTAAAGACTAGCCGTGGTTTTTCCGAGCATTTCGTCCTTACCGTAGCCAAAGGTACGCTCGGCGGCCCGGTTCCAATCGGTAATCTGGCCCTGCAAATCCACCACGATCACCGAATCGTAAAGCTGTTCGATGATTTGCGCTTGCAGGCGCAGCTTCTCTTCCCGGTGCTTGAGCTCGCTGATGTCTCGATAGATGGCAACGCGTCCGCGATCTTCGGTGATGTACTCGTTGATCATAATCCAACGGCCGTCGGTGCGCTTCTGAAGCACTGGGCCGGTGGGGTTTTGATGTTGAGATAACCGATGGGTGATCCAAGCTTCCTCGGTCCCTTTTTCAATTTCAATAAAGTCCGCTGAGACCGACTTGCGTAAAACCTCTTCAAAGCTCAAACCCTCCAATTCAGATTCATCAACGGGCTGGCCGTGATCTGCCGGATGAAGGCCTGAGCGAAAGTTTCTGTTTGATAGGTAAAGTCGGTCGTCCGCGTCAAAAAACCCAAAACCTTCAGAGATGTTCTCAATCACCTCGCGGAGTTTGGCTTCCACCTTTTCGGCCTTGTCCCGGCGCGCAACCGAGTCGCGGAAAAGCGCGAGCACCTTTGCCATGGCCCCGATCTCGTCGCGACCCTGGTCAGGAATGGAGACTGCCATGTTCCCTTCGACCATGGCCAAGGTCGCGGCGGTTAGATTTTTTAGGGGGGAGACGATGGAGCGCACGAGAAACCATGTCATGAGGGCGGTCGCGACCGCTACGATAAAGGCAATCAGAACCGATGTCCGAATTCCCTGATCGGTTTGGGCCAAGGCGACGGCAGCGACGCCGAGGCCTTGGGCCCGGACATCCGATACGAAGGTTGATAGACGGGAATCCACCGCCAAAATGTGGTTGCGTCCCTGGGCAATCTTGGCATTGCCGACAAGTCGATTTCCTTCCGAGAGAGCCACTGCCGCCGCGTCGCTGGCTTCGACCAGCTTCGTGACCTGCTCGGTCAGG
The DNA here is from genome assembly GCA_039028695.1 of Pseudomonadota bacterium. GTDB lineage: Bacteria > Pseudomonadota > Alphaproteobacteria > Kiloniellales > Kiloniellaceae > JANQKX01. The sequence continues at coordinate 18,143 of JBCCHN010000037.1, read as the reverse complement.
CCCGCCACGGCATTGGGTGCAATGTCGCCAAAAGCTGAAAGCTGACGGTTTAGCTGAGCCCGATTTTCCTCGGCTTCTTTCTTGGACAGGCTGCGCTGGCTGACGGCATAATCGGTGATCCAATATTTCAAGTTACCGAAAGTCTGTACCGCCTCGTCTACGGCCACTACCAGTTCCAGATTTTGCGCCTGTTCGTTGATGAAGAGACTTTGCGTAACGGCCTGCTGGATCAGCACCAGATTGCTGGCCACCAAAGACCCAATTAACAGCACCAACAAACAGTAGAGCCGGCCGCGTATCGAAAGCATGCGCAACATGATTGTCTCTCCATCATGGGGCGCTTGAGCCGACCCCGGGGCTTTGGCCATACGAGGCGTTCTAGGGTGAAAGTGCTAGCTCGTTGGCGAAAATGTAAGTGCTGGGGTGCATTTGAAAGCCCTTGATTCTTTTGTCCATGAAGGTCAGCTCGGAGCGCCAAAGGGGCTGCACAATGGGACCGTCGTCCTGCATTATTGCCTGTAACTTGGCCATGACCTCGCGGCGTTCGTTCACATCCAAAAGCCCCTCGGCCTCCGTCAAAAGGCGATCGAACTCGGGATTGGCGTAGCCGGACTCGTTCCAGGGCACGCCGCTGCGATAGCCCAGCCCCAAGGTCATGATCCCCAAAGGGCGATGCACCCAGCCGGTGAAGCCGAAGCGGGTCTTGTCCCAGACCTGCCAAAACTCAGTCGATGGTAGGAGATTGATTCGCACCCGCACCCCAACGGCGCGCCACATTTCGGCCATGGCCTGGACCGCGTTGAACTGCCAACTGGGCGAAGCAATGCAATCAATGACTCCCAAATCCAATCCGTTGCCATGTCCAGCCTCGGCCAGCAGGGCCTTGGCCTGGGCGAGGTCCTGTGTCGCGAAGGGGAGTGGCGCATATTCAGGATGCGCCGGGCTAACATGGTGGTGCTCGGCCGGTTCGCCGCGTTCGTCATGCACCAACTGCTGCAGCAAACGTGTATCGATGGCCAGACGCAAAGCCTTGCGGACGCGAGGATCGTCAAAGGGCGCTTCGGTGATCTTGCCCCTGGCCACCGCGGTGGAAGCCGTTGACACCTCGTACATCCGCAAGTGCGGCATGAGCTTAAAGGCTTCAAGCTGCGAGATATCGACGATATCCACGCCATGCAGACGTTGTGCCGCCATGGCTTGAATTTCGCCGGTCGGATCGTCGCCCAGGTCAATGAATTCCAGGCTGTCAACAAAGGGCCCCCGACCCCAATAATCCTTCCGGGCCCGCAAGAACGCGCTTTCGCCGACCTGATGCACCACCAACTCAAACGCCCCCAGGCCATTCGATCCGGGCCCGAAAGATCCGCCTTCCTCAGGATCCAGGATGAGCAGAGGGTAATGGAAAAGGTGTTCCGGCACGGCGAGTTGCGGCACCTTGCAATTGAGGCGGACCCGATGGTCGTCGAGGCGCTCAACTGCTGCAGCGTCCCAAAGCTGAAGACGTCCGTCTGCCCCGCTGTCGAGCATGTAGCCTTTCATGAGCCCGAGGACGGAAGAGCCTGTGTCTGGATCTAGAACCCGCTTGAGGTTCCAAACCACATCATCGGCCGTGAAGTCGCGCCCGTTGTGCCATTTTAAGCCTTGCCGGAGCGTCAGGGTCCAAGTGCGAAGATCCTCGCTTGGCTCCCAAAATTCGACGAGACAGGGACGGGTAATATTGTCGGGACCGGTCCGGGTCAGGTAATCGGTCACCTGGCGGACAACGTTGCTGTCCCAGAGCCAGCTGAAGGTATGGGGGCTGGAGATGTCCATGACCCGCATGCCTAGTTTGAGATCACCACCCTGAGGCAGGTCAGCTGTCGTCGCCGACGACCCAGCGGCCTGGGCGGCACCCCCAACCTTGACCGCAAAAGCATAGGCCGCCGGGGCTCCCAGACCCAAAAGGGTCGCCGTGCGCAGGAACTCGCGGCGGTTAATCCGCTGTTCGGCCAGCTGGGATTTTAGAGTGGGAAGGTAGGCATGTTCTTTTTCGGGGCGCATTCTTGCCTCATTTTTTGATCGCAATTCGCTACAGGGTCCCCGCGACGCCTTGGCCCGGATATTGTCCTATCCGGCCTCAAGAGCCAACCGCCATCGGTTCAGAGTCCGGAAAAAAAGCTGATTTTGCGGGTTTTTTTGGCGTTAGCCGGGGGAAGACGGCACAATCAAAAAAAGGCAAAAGACCGGGATTCGATGGACTGCCGCGGCAAAGCGCCCGCTGGGGTGGTCGGGTCCACAAAAGCCCCATGTATGGTCGCAGGTTCATGACTCGAGGTCGCCGAGTCGAAGGTTTTAATAAGCAGAACCTCGTCCGTCTCCATATCCGGAAAATAGTGCCAGCGATGGGCTGGATTATAGTGGGCGAGAAGGATTTCACCGACACGATCCTTGGATCGGCGTTCGCTCTTGACCAGATCATTGGGTGCAACGGATCGGGCATCACAAATCGCAAGAGGCGTGGCTTGGACAGGGCCAACGACCGGCCGCCAACAATTGACGATGGCAAAGCGCCGGCTGAGCAAGGATTCGGCATCCGCCGCCGGCAAGTGATCCCGCAGACGCTGAGGGGCCGAGCGGCGCGTGTAATCGTTGTGAACGAACCAAGCCGGTTCCCGGATACCTTTTTCGACCTGAGTGTCTTGGGCATCGGCCCGAAGGGTGTGGTCAAAGACCAAAACCTGCACCGCACCGGTGGCTTCTTTGATGATTTGTTGGACTTCAGTTTCGTAAATGTCCGAGACCTGCTGTTTGTCGAAAAAGTCTTCGACCTGGCTTTGGTGCCGAACCAGAGCAAATCCCTCTCGATCGAGGCGCGGTGGGTCCGCCAGATCGCGGGCGTTGATTAAATCGACCGTATGATCCTGATAGATGGCTTCATGGCGCGTGGTATCGCCACCCCCAACGGAGGCATGCAAGACGGGTTTGGCCTCCGCCGAGGCCAAATACTGCAAGGAGGCCCTTATGGCCGGCTCTCCGGTTCTCTGCTCCACACTCACCATGAGCACATTTCCAAGCTTTGTCCTGCCTTTCTATAAAGGACAAAGATTTGGCTGTGCAAGCTCTCGTGTCAGGGTACGGTTCAGGCCGGCTCCAGGTGATAGATCACTCGCTGGCCGCCTTTGAGGGGTTTTTGGTCGATGAGCCGAAACCGTTGATGCAATAGTTCTTCGAAGTGATGCAGCTCATAATCGGAAAACTGATCCTCACGGTTACGCATGAGCTGTTTGACCATGTCGTCATCGCGGGTGACAAATTCCACCACCACCGCGCAGCCCAGGTCGGCCAACCAGTCCACAAAATCGCTCAAGGGCACATTGGCGCCGATCACCAGGTGATGCACCAAGGCCAAGGCCAGCACCAATTCCGGTTGCCCCCGTTGGAGAAGGGAGCCTCGCTCCCGGCCGCGCCAACCCCGGTCCGGCGAGGGATCGGACAGGTCCATGTAAAGGGGCAGAATCCGAGTTTCACCTTCGGCTTGGAAGGTTCGAAAGGCCCGTTCCACCGCCAAGGAATCCCCGTCCACTAGGACCACCGACTCAGTGTTCTCGGCCAAAATTCGCGAGAAATCCCCGGTATTGCCCCCCAGATCCCACGCCAAGGACCAAGACCTTTGCATCGCCACCGCGCGTACGAAGTCCAGCTTTTCGCCGTGCTCTTGGGCACTATAGGAATGGTTGGTCGCATAGTGGGACCAGGTGGATCCCGCTGCCTTCCAGTTTAGCTTTCCCACCAGTTTTTTCAGGCCGGCAACGTTGGCCTTGATCAGGGCCGAGGAAAAACCGCTCTTTTTCAAAGAGGCCCTTAGGTCCTGGTCTTGTAAGGATTTCTGCTGCTGCAGCTTGGCCTGAAGCTTCACATGGCTGAGCACGCCCCCTCGCCAGCAATCGCTCCAGCCCAAAAGATGGGCCATATCCGCAGGCTCAATGCCGTCGATGGCGCCGCGCAGCCAGGGCTGGAAGGGGGCGCCCCGATAGGCCTGCAGCATCAAGGGATAGAGGAACAGCATGCAGAACTGGCGATAGCCGATCCAGGGCTCGCCCTCTTGCAGTACCTCAAAGGAGGGAATGTCGATAAAGACCGGCCGGCTGCCCATCCACTGCACGTTATAGGCGGAGGAATCCTTGAGGATCATGCTTTCCTCCAAGGCCGCCGCCATGAGATCCAGGTGGAGCAGGGCCGCCGCCTTGAGCATGCCGAAGCTCCACTCGTAGGGGTAAGATACGAAGGGGATACGGGCATGGCTGAGGACTGCCGCCCAGGGATTTCCCGAGGGTAAAAGAGACGGAAGACGGTCCAGCTCTTCGGTCGGGACGATTTGACCCCTGGCCAGGAAGTCTCCGTAAAACCGTGTTTCCCGCAAGCGGCGCCAATTGGCCAAAGCCTGGTCGTCTAGGGCTCTTAGAACGTCCTGGTCTTGGTAAAAGACCCGGTTGGAACGGTCCCGGTAAGACCCGCCCTCGGGGCGCATCTTGGCGGCGGCTCGTGATGTCATGGGCAGCATTGATCCTCTATGAGGTGAGAACCACCCAAGAAGATCCAAATTCGCCTAAAATCGCGTTAAATTTGGGTCAAATCGACCCTAATTCCCGCAGATTTCGTCAATCGCCGCCTTGGTGACCGCGACAATGGTCTCAGCCTCCTCGCGGGCGAGGCACAAAGGCGGGGCAAAGCCGATGATATCGCCCTGAGGCATGGCCCGAGCAATAACCCCCCGTTTGAGCATGGCTGCCGCAACCTTGGCTCCCACCCCAGCCGATGGGTCATAGAACTTTCGAGAGGCCGGGTCTTCAGCCAATTCCACGGCCATCATCAGGCCTTCTCCCCGTATTTCCGCCACATGGGGGTGGCCTTCAAGGGCTTTTAGGAACATAGCTTTGAGCTCTTTTCCCATGGTGCCGGCATGGCTCACCAAGTCCAAGCTATCGATTAGCTGCAGGTTGGCCACACCGGCTGCCGCGCCGATGGGATGAGCAGAATAGGTCCAGCCATGGCCGATGGGACCATTTTCATCGGTGCCCCGTGTCAGGACCGACCACATGCGTTCCGAAACAATCGACCCGGACAGGGGGGCATAGGCAGAGGTCAAGCCCTTGGCGATGGTGATAAGGTCCGGATTCATGCCATAATGTGCCGAGCCGAACATGGAGCCCAAACGGCCAAAGCCCGTCACCACTTCATCGGCAATCAGAAGAATATCGTACTTCTCCAAAATGGGCTGAATGGCCGGCCAATAGCCCGCCGGCGGCGGCACCAAACCGCCGGTCCCTAAGACCGGCTCACCGATAAAGGCGGCCACTGTTTCCGGCCCCTCTGCCACGATCAGCTCTTCCAGCTGAGCGGCGCAATGAGCCGAGAAAGCCTCCTCGCTCATGTCCGGGTCTTGGCGACGCAGATAGTAGGGTGCCTCGGTATGGAGAACCTGGGCCAACGGAAGGTCGAATTTTTTGTGAAAGAGTTCCAAACCGGTCAGCGAACCGGTCATTAGCCCCGAGCCGTGATAGCCCCGCCAGCGGGAGATGATTTTCTTCTTCTCGGGCCGGCCCAAGATGTTGTTGTAGTACCAAACCAGCTTAACATTCGTCTCGTTGGCATCCGACCCAGAAAGGCCGAAATAAACCTTGCTCATATGATCCGGCGCCCGGTCCAGGATCATCTTGGCCAGGGTGATCGAGGCCTCGGTCCCATGACCCACATAGGAATGATAGTAGGCAAGTTCCCGTGCCTGGTCTGCAATGGCCTCGGCAATTTCCGAACGGCCATAGCCCACATTGACGCAATAGAGGCCCGCAAAAGCGTCCAGATAGCGCTGTCCGTCCCGATCTTCGATGTGGACACCGCTACCCCCCTTGATGATCCGGCTGGGCATCTCGCCCCGATCGAACTGACCCAAATGAGTGGAGGCATGAAAAAAATTCTCCCGGTCCCATTGGGCCAGTTGGTCATTGGTGAGCATCGCCGCTAACTCCCTTCACGAACTTCGACAGCGCGAGCATAACCATGCCCAAGACAAAGAAAAAGCCCGGCGAAACGACCGGGCTCCTCCTTAAATCAGTTCTTTATTGGGGATCGAGTGCTTCCTCTCAAGCCCCCGGCTGCGGACGCATATCGTCGCGGCTGATACCGGCAACGGGCACCGGCTTTTTCATGGCATCGCGACGGAAGGGCTCGCCCAGCTCTTGATTGAGAATCACTTCGATAAAGGTGGTGACCCCATCCTTCTGCGCGGCACAGGCCTCTTTCAAGGCGCTGGTCAGGGTCTCTTGGGTCTGCACGGTCACACCCTTAAGGCCACAGCCCTCGGCAACCTTCGCATAGCTCAAGTGGGGATCCAACTCGGTACCGACGAAGTTGTTGTCGTACCAAAGGGTGGTGTTGCGTTTTTCCGCGCCCCACTGATAGTTCCGGAAGATCACCATGGTCACAGCGGGCCATTCTTCACGGCCAACCGAGGTCATCTCGTTCATGGAAATGCCGAAAGCACCGTCACCGGCAAAGCCGACCACGGGTGTGTCGGGGCAACCGATCTTGGCACCGATGATGGCCGGGAAGCCATAACCGCAAGGCCCGAAAAGGCCCGGTGCCAGATATTTGCGGCTCTGCTCGAAGGTAGGATAGGCATTGCCGATGGCGCAGTTGTTGCCGATGTCGCTGGAGATGATGGCATCTTTGGGCAAACCGACCTGAATGGCCCGCCAGGCCTGACGCGGTGACATGCGGTCCGCGTCCCGGGCCCGGGCTTCTTCGTTCCAGGAGGTGCCAGGATCGTCGTCCTCGTGATCCATGCTGCTCAGGGCCTGAAGCCAAGCGGATTTGCGTTGGTGGATGGCGGCCTTGCGCTCCTCGCGACCGGCATTGCCCGCATCGGGAGACAGCTGAGACAGGATCTGACTGGCCACCTGCTTGGCATCGCCGCAGATGCCCACCGATACCTTTTTGGTCAAGCCGATCCGATCCGAGTTGATGTCCACCTGGATGATGCTGGCGTTCTTGGGCCAGTAATCGATGCCGTAACCGGGCAAGGTAGAGAAAGGATTGAGCCGGGTACCCAGGGCCAGGACCACATCGGCCTGGGCGATCAGCTCCATGGCCGCTTTGGAGCCGTTGTAGCCCAAGGGGCCAACAGCCAGCGGGTGGCTGCCGGGGAAGGAGTCGTTGTGCTGATAACCGCTGGCCACCGGAGCATCCAGACGCTCGGCCAAGGCTTGGCACTCGGGGATGGCATTGCCGATCACCACACCGGCGCCCGAGAGGATCACCGGGAATTCCGCCTCGGACAGCAAACGGGCGGCTTCGGCCACCGCCGTGGCGCCACCAGCCGGGCGCTCCAGGCGCACGATGGGGGGCAGCTCGATGTCGATGACCTGGGTCCAGAAGTCCCGGGGCACGTTGATCTGGGCCGGGGCCGATCCGCGGATCGCCTTTTCGATGACCCGATTAAGCACCTCGGCCATGCGGGAGGGGTCGCGGACTTCTTCCTGATAGCAGACCATGTCCCGGAAGAGGGCCATTTGCTCCACCTCCTGGAAGCCGCCCTGGCCGATGGTCTTATTGGCCGCCTGGGGGGTGACCAAGAGCATGGGGGTGTGGTTCCAGTAGGCGGTTTTAATGGGGGTCACAAAACCGGTGATGCCGGGGCCGTTCTGGGCGATCGCCATGGCGATCTTGCCGGTGGCACGGGTATAACCGTCGCAGATCAGACCGCCGTTGGTTTCGTGGGCTACGTCCCAAAAAGTAATGCCCGCCTTGGGAAAGAGATCGGAAATGGGCATAAACGCCGACCCGATGATCCCAAAAGCATGCTCAATTCCGTGCATTTGGAGGACCTTCACAAAGGCCTCTTCCGTTGTCATCTTCATGATCACTTACCCCTTTTTCTCGAAAACCGAATATTTCGGAAGATAAATTGCCATCGCGCACGGCCTTATCAAGATCAATCTCGCCAGATCCCTGACACTGATTTCCAGTACCAATCTCGGGGAAACATCCAGGTTTTCCGGGTGCGCGCGTCTATGGGCAGCACATAGGGTCAAATCGGCGGCAAAATGTAGAGCCAGATTCGACAATCCGTGAGTCCAGAAAGATTCAGTCTGGGAAATGGTCTTTCAACAAAAAAAGGGCGCTTTACCTAGGAGCAAAGGCTTGTCGAATTTCAACTTTATTATTTTAAGCACTTATATAAAATATAAGGCTTCTCGCTCAGGGTATGTATTGGGTGGCGATCTGGCGCGCAATGCTCACCGGTCCCTCGGTCGAGGCATCTTGGAAGTTAAGCCCAATTGAAGGCAAACCGTAATGACCAACAGCCGTATCGGTCGCCCACCGGGAGAGCAGAAGGAAAACGCAGCCCGCCGGCGGCATCAATTAATCCAGGCGGCTATTGATTCCATCGTCACTCATGGTCTTTCCGCCACAACCTTGGCGACGGTCTCCAAGTCGGCCGGATTATCCCAAGGCGTGGCGGTATTTTATTTCAAAAGCAAGGAAACCTTGCTGGTGGAGACCTTGCGCGCCCATTATGAAGAATACGATGCCCTCTGGCGGCGGGCCGTGTCCCAGGCGGGACCGGCGGCTATTGATCGCCTGCTCGCCTTGGTCATGGCGGATTTGGACCCAGCAATCTGCACCCCGCGAAACATGGCCTTGTGGAGTTCTTTTTGGGGCGAGGCCCCGACCCGGCCACGCTTTGCCGCTCTGTGCGAATTCTATGATCAGCAGCGGGACAATGCCATAAAAGACCTCTGCCGTCAGACAGAGGCTTTAATCTCGGCGGAGCAATGGACGCCCCTTTCCGTTGCTCAGACGCTGGATTCCCTGAGTGATGGCATGTGGTTGCGCATGCACATCTCGCCGGGTTCCATATCGTTGGACGAAGGGCGCCAGCTTCTGGCACGCCTTATGTCAACAATCTACCCAACTGAGCGGGAAAAGATCCTGTCCGCTGTCAAGAGCTACGTCGCCGATTAGGAAAACCTCGGATCATCATGTCACCAAATAATAAGTGCCAAAACCTTTAAGGAACCTTAGGCATCTTGCAACATCACGCTGTTGGTATCGGCCACCAAACCGCGCGCCGGCGCACGGGAATGGTTGGTGACCGGAATAACCTGACGCAGACGATCGTGAAAGTTACGCACACCATATTCCAAGTCGGACAGAATGATATCGTCAAAGGCGCTGGATTCCATGGCTTCGCAGGACCACTTGATGAGTTGGGTATCCTCGTCCAAGGTATCCCGGTCAATCCGAGTGCTGAGATAGCGTGCTAGCCTAAGTTCGCGGCTTTCATCGCGGTAACGATAGGCGCCGCCTCGCTGAATGGTCTTGGTCGCGCTGACGGGGTATTCTTGGTAAAAGATCATGGAATCCGGATAGAGGCCGATCACCGTATTGGGAAAAAGGCCGAGATACAGCCAAGCCCGTCGGTTGGCTTTGGGTAAAGCCTCCCTTTCCGGCAGAATCTTCTTATAGTGACGCACGGACCACAGGCGCGCCGGCCTATCGTTAAAAATGCCGAAAGATCGATTTGCCCCGTTCACCAGGGGCTCGTCGTGGTAACGGTCACCATAGAGATCTTGCAGTCCGGGATGAGCGATTGGCACATGGTAGCCCTCGTTGTCCACGTCCCGAACAGCCTTCCAGTTGACATCCATTTCGTGCTGCCAGAATTTGGAATACGAGGGCACCATGTCGGGTAACTGGTAGCCTTTCACTTCCTCTAAGTGAGGGGCCATGATCTCGGCCACGGAAGACTGCTCGCCGGGCAGAAAGCGCAGAAAGACGAAGCCCATCCAGATCTCGGACTCGATTGGTTTAAGGCCGTGTTCTACCGGGTCCAAGGGTGGCAGGGTGCGTGGCCGCGCCGGCGCGCGCAGAGTGCCGTCCAGATTGTAAGTCCAGGCATGAAAGGGGCACACCAGGATTTTGGGGCAATTTCCCTGTTGATCTGCCAGGACGCGAGAGCCTCGATGGCGACAGAGGTTGTGAAAAGCCCGGATCTGCCCATCTTTACCGCGGATGATGATTGCCCGCTCGCCGACGATATCAAAACAGCGGAAATCACCCGTCTCGGGAATATCGGATTGGTGGCACGCCAGCTGCCAATGACGTCGAAAAAGCACATCCTTCTCAATCTCCGCCAATTCCTCGTTATGATAGGTCCAGGCGGGCAAACCGCCCCGGTCCCAATCGTTTGTGGGGTCTGATTTCGAAAGTGGCGCGCTCACGGGCGTATCCTCATAGTTTTTTTAAATGCTCATTTAAATTAACATGAAAAACACGTTTTGTCACCTGCTTTCCCGTCAATACCGGCAAAAAAGCGGGGAATCGGGCGGCTTCTGCCGCTTTTGGCAAAGGATCCTAAGGGTCAAAACCGGATACAGCAGGCTGGCATCGCACCGATTACGGGCGCTCGTGACTGGTTAACTGTGCTTGATAAGGGTGCCCATGCCCCGGTCCGTGAAGATTTCCAAAAGGATGGCATGGGGCTGACGACCGTCGATGATAACGGCGGCCTCCACCCCATCCTCCACCGCCGCGCGACAGGTCTCTAGTTTGGGGATCATTCCGCCGCTAATGGTGCCGTCCCCTTCCAACCGAATGAGGTCTTGAACGGACAATTCCGATAACAAGTTCCCGTCTTTATCCAAGACGCCGGCCACATCGGTCAGCATTAGAAGGCGCGCCGCATCCACCGCCGCCGCAATGGCCCCGGCCGCCGTATCGGCATTGATGTTGTAGGTCTCGCCATTGGCACCCACACCGATCGGTGCAATGACCGGGATCATCCCGTTCTGATCCAATGATTCCAGAATATGAGGATTGATGCTGTAGGGCTCGCCAACGAACCCCAAGTCGAGGATCTTTTCGATATTGGAATCCTCGTCCCGCTTGGTCCGCCTAAGCTTGCGAGCCTCGATCAGGCCGCCGTCTTTACCGGAAATTCCGATCGCAGTGCCGCCGGCTTGATTAATGGCCGTAACGATCTGTTTGTTTATGGTCCCCGAGAGGACCATCTCGACAATTTCCACGGTGGCCGCATCGGTCACCCTTAAGCCATCGATAAACTCGCTTTTCACCGCCAGGCGTTCGAGCATCCGGCCGATCTGGGGGCCGCCGCCGTGCACCACGACCGGATGAATGCCGATCTGCTTCATCAAGACCACATCGCGGGCAAAGATATCCGCCAGCTTTTGGTCTCCCATGGCATGGCCGCCATACTTGATGACGAAGGTCTTGCCGGAATAACGGCGCATGAAAGGCAGGGCCTCGGAAATGGTGTTAGCCGCACTCAACCACTTTTTAGTCTCGCCGATGGACTTGCTTTTCATATTATTTTTCCCTGAATCGGCTGAATCAGCCGCGTCTCTGACCAGTTTCACAGCCTTGCCCTACCGTCTTATCGTCTTTTTTTCAAGCTACGGCGAGGCTCGCCAAAGCCGCTCGCACTTCCGCAAGACCGGCGCCGCTTTGGGAGCTGGTCGGCAAGATCTCCGGATGGGCCGCCGGATGCCTGGCCAAATCTGAGTTGGTCTTTTCCAGAAGACGCTCGAGGGACCCCGGCTTGACCTTATCACATTTGGTCAGAACCACTTGGTAGGAGACCGCCGCCTCGTCCAGTTCCGCCATAATCTCTAGATCGTTGGCTTTGAGGCCGTGACGGGCGTCGATCAAAAGGCAAATCCGGCGCAGCTCGGCCCGCCCCTTCAGATAAGCGCGAGTCAACTTGGTCCAATGATCAATGTCTTTTTTGGAAGCTCGGGCATAACCATACCCGGGCAAATCGACCAAAACCAGGCGGCCCGCTAGATCAAAAAAATTGAGCAATTGGGTCCGACCCGGGGTGTTGGAGGTGCGTGCCAGTGTCCGCCGACCAGTGAGCGCGTTCACCAAGCTGGACTTGCCCACGTTGGAGCGGCCGGCAAAAGCCACTTCTGGCAAGCCCAGGTCGGGCACCTGATCCACTTGGGCGGCCGAGACCAAAAATCGGCATTCATGGCTGAATAGCAGACGACCGGCGTCGAGAACCGCCGCCGTCGCCTCGTCACTGGGCTCCATTGCCGATGCTCTAACTGCTGGGCGTCGTAGTTGTCGGTTGGCGCCCTATGGGGACCCCGGCACGCTTCATAATCACCGCTTGCTGTAGAATGGACAGCAGGTTGTTCCAAGTCCAATAGATCACCAAACCGGCAGGGAACTGGGCCAACAGGAAGGTGAATACGATGGGCAACATGAGGAATATCTTCGCCTGCATGGGATCGGGCGGCTGGGGGTTGAGCTTTTGCTGCAGGTACATGGTGATACCCATGGCGAGCGGCCACACACCGATGTTCAAGAGGTCGAAGAGACCCAACTGAGGCACACCCCAGGGCAACAACCCAAAACCGTTCAGGATCGAGGTGGGATCGGGCGCGGAGAGGTCGTGAATCCAGCCGAAAAAGGGCGCCTGGCGCATTTCAATGGTCACGAACATCACTTTATAAAGGGCGAAAAAGACCGGGATCTGGACCAAAATAGGCAAACAGCCCGAGAGGGGATTCGCTCCTTCCCTCTTGTAAAGGGCCATCATTTCCTGATTCAGCCGCTGCTTGTCGTCGCCGAAGCGCTCGCGCAGCTCCATCATCTTGGGCTGCAGCTTGCGCATGGCCGCCATGGAGCGATAGGACTTGTTGGCCAGGGGAAAGAACACGATCTTGATGGCCACCGTCAGCAGCAAGATGGCCACACCGAAATTGCCGGTCAGATCGGCCAACCAGTGCAGGGCGTAGAACAAAGGCTTGGTGAGGAAATAGAACCAGCCGAAGTCTACGGCCAAATCAAACCGCTTGATGCCCAAGGTTTCCTCGTAATCATCAAGCAGCACCACTTCCTTGGCACCGGCGAAGAGGCGGCTTGTCACATTTGTCTGACCACCGGCGGGCACGGTCACGCCCTGATAAAGAATATCGGTCTGATATTTCGCAACACCGCTCTTGCCATTGTAAATAAAGCGCGTATCGACCGTCTGCTCCTGATTGGGAATAAGCGCCACCAGCCAATATTTATCCGTAATGCCAATCCAGCCACCGGTGGTCGCTTGGGATTCGCTGCCCGTGTCCTGTAGGTCGTCGTAATCGATCTCGACCAACTTATCGTCGAGCACACCGATGAGGCCCTCGTGCAGGATGTAAAAACCCAAGACTTCAGGTGTGCCGGTCCGCGAGATCAGACCATAGGGAGACAAGGTTACAGCGCGGTCGCTGTTGTTCACGATCCGCTGGGTGACGGTGAACATGTAGTTTTCGTCCAGCTCGAAGATGCGCTGGAAAACCAGACCTGAACCGTTATCCCAAGAGAGCGTGAGGGGGATGCCGGGGCTGAGTTCTTGACCGTCCGTCGTCCAGAGAGTGTCCGCTTGCGGCTTAGCCATATCCCCTTCGTTTCCGGTCCAGCCAAAATCCGCGTAATAGGGATGAGGTGCACCATTGGGCGACAGCAGAGTGATATGGGGACTGTCCGGGTCGATGGTCTCGCGGTACTTTTTCAGAATGAGATTGTTGACCTTGCCCCCAACCAAAGAAATCGAGCCTTCAAGGGTCGAGGATTTAATGGGAATGTGGGGCGCCTGATCGATGATTTCTTGCCGGCTGAGATTGCTTGCAACTGCCGCACCCGTGGTCGAGTCCGTGCCAGGGATCGACGCTTGGGGAATCTGGTCCCCGTCGCTCGTGGTGGCCGTTTGGTCGGTTTGACTGGGCGGCGGCGGAGGCGGGGCAAAAAAGAGCTGAAAACCGAGCAGAATCGCAGCCGATAAGGCAATGGCTAGAATTAGGTTTTTTTGTTCCATATCGACTGTTGCTCCACGGCCCAGGCTTTAGCGCATAAATTCCAAAGCCGCCGCAGCGGCATACTCCCTCTTTTCCCGGGTGCTCCTATCGCACTTTCGGCAGGTCGCGAAAAGTATCAAATACTTCTTGGGAATCACTGACGACCTGACAGCACTCCCTGGCTTTATGTTCGGGCTCTGGCACCGGATCATAGCCGGCCCCGCCCCAAGGATGGCATCGCCCAAGACGCCTAAGCACCAGCCACCCACCGCGACCCAAACCATGGGTGAGGATGGCTTGATGGGCATAGGACGAGCAGGTGGGCTCGAAACGGCATGACGGCGCCATATAGGGTGAAACCATCAGCTGATAGCCCCGAATGACCCATCCCACCAAGATGCGACCTGCTTTCATGCCTTATCTCTTTTACCCCCCAACCGATCTTTACCCGGCGACCTACGGTTACCTAGAAGCCCCGATTTACCCTGCAGTTCTGTCCGCCGATCCGATTTTCTGAAAGATTTGGACTCCTTACCCTTGCACTTCAGGGCGGTGCGAAGATCTTCCAAAAGATCGGAAAAGTCCCGGGTCAAGGTTTCCTTTCGCCCGATAAGAACATAGTCGTAGCCGGCACACCCCCCGTCTGGCAGCACGATGGCCGACGCCGCCCGCAAGCGGCGACGCGCCCGGTTACGCTGCACCGCATTACCAACCTTTCGGCTGACCGTAAAGCCTAGACCGATATGTGAAGATGTCGGTGAGGCATTTCCGACCGGCTCGGACAGCCTGACATCCGTTGACGCACCGCCAATAGCGACCCCGCCAGGGACGGGTCGGCGGCGGTATTGCAGAATCAAGCCGGGCGAGACCCACTTCTGGCGGGTCCCGGCGACTTTCAAAAATTGCTGGCGTGTCTTTAGCCGCCGGATCGTCGGCGTCATGGCTAGAAGCCCTTTCAGGGGGCTTTAAGCGGACAGGCGCTTCCGACCCTTGGCACGGCGATTGGCCAGAACCCGGCGACCGCCTACGGTCGCTTTGCGGGCCCTAAAGCCATGCCGGCGTTTGCGGACCAGCACACTTGGCTGATAGGTGCGCTTCACGGTGATTTCTCCGTCTAACGGGGAGGTGTTGATTTGCCGGGGTGTATAAGGCCGCCCGCCGCTGCTGTCAACGATTGGGCCAAGTCTTTTTGATGCAAGATGGGCCTTTTCGCACCCAGAAAGGGGCTTGAGAGATTCGCGAACATGCTGGCTGCCATGGTATCACACCTTGGTGATTGGAGAATGTGTTCCTAGGCGCCCACATTTTCTGGGCGCCTGACCCGGCGCGTTGGGTTCACCCGAGATTGGCCACCGAATTTCGCTGATCCGACGGGGGGCGAGGCTAAGTGATGGAGGAAGCTGCATTGTCTAAGAATTTGTCGGCGGATATTTGCATCTTGGGAGCAGGGTCAGCCGGGCTGTCTATCGCCGCTGGCGCAGCCCAAATGGGCGCAGATACGGTCCTAATCGAAGGCGGCAAGATGGGCGGCGATTGTTTGAACTATGGCTGCGTCCCCTCCAAATCCTTGCTGGTCGCCGGGAAAGCCGCGCACTTTGGCCAAAAGGCGGCACAATTCGGGATTCATTACGAGGCCCCGAAGGTGGACTTTCAAGCGGTGCATGATCATGTCCACGGGGTCATCGGCGCCATTGCCCCCCACGATTCGGTCGAGCGCTTCGAAGGATTGGGCGTTACGGTGTTGCAAGACTATGGCCGCTTTACAGGCCCCGACGAAGTGATCGCCGGAGACACCAAGGTAAAGGCACGACGCTTTGTGGTTTCCACCGGCTCACGGGCCTTCATTCCCCCTATTCCGGGGTTGGATCAGGTCTCTTACCTCACAAACGAGACCGTTTTTGACCTCACCGAGCTGCCCGAGCACTTAATTGTCGTGGGCGGCGGCCCCATCGGCTGTGAACTGGGACAGGCCTTTCGTCATTTGGGGGCAAAGGTGAGCTTGGTCGAAATGTTCTCGATCATGCCCAAGGACGATCCCGGCTTGGTGGACATCGTGCGCCAGCAACTGGTCAAGGACGGCCTGGAAATTTACGAGAACACCAAGGTTAGCGGTGTTTCTCAAACCAATGGCACCATTGAAGTCCAGATTGAAAGAGGTGGCGCTCAAGAAGTTATCCAGGGCACGGCATTGCTGTTAGCAGCGGGCCGCACCCCCAATCTTGACGGTTTGGACCTGGAAAAGGCCCAGGTTGAGTATCATAGGGGCGGCATCAAGACGGATCAGCGGCTGCGGAGCAGCAACAAGAAGATTTTTGCCGCCGGCGACGTGGCGGGCGGCTATCAGTTCACCCACATGGCCGGATATCATGCCGGTATCGTCATTCGAAACGCCCTTTTTCGCCTGCCGGCCAAGGTGGACAACTCGGCGGTGCCTTGGGTGACCTTCACCGACCCAGAGCTGGCCCATGTGGGGCTGACAGAGGAGCAAGCCAAAAAAAGCCATGGCGAGGTCAGAGCCTTGGAGTGGTCCTTTGACGAAAACGACCGGGCTCAGGCAGAGCGGGACACCCGCGGCCGGATCAAGGTCACCACGCGGACCAACGGTAAAATTCTAGGCGCCACGATCGTGGGCCCGCATGCCGGCGACCTCATTCAGCCCTGGGTGCTTGCCCTCTCCAAAGGCCTGAAAATTGGCGCCTTAGCCGGCGCCATTGCCCCCTATCCTACCATGGGCGAGGTCAGCAAACGGGTCGCGGGCAGCTTCTACACCGAGAAGCTGTTTAGCGATCGGACAAAAAAAATCGTTCGATTTCTTGCAAAGTTCGGATGATTGGCATTAACATCAAGATCTTAGTATGTGAGGTGGCGTTTAGGACGCGCAATTTATGGGGGCGGATTAAATTCACAATAAGTTGAACCGTTTGAGGCGAGCGTGATTCGAGATCACGCGCCAACGTACACATACTTTTGCATATCCCAAACGGGCTATTGGCTATTGACAAAAACAATGCGCCCGAGCTGACGGGGTAGATTTTAACTTTTGTTTGGAGGCATTCCAATGATCAAAAAATCTCTTATCGCTTTAAGTGTTGCTAGTTTGGCCACCGGTGCCGTTGCCTTGCCGGCTGCGGCCGCCAGTCAAAGCGGCGACTGGGTGCAGGTTGCTTCTTGTAACCCATGCAACCCCTGTAATCCTTGCAACCCCTGTAATCCTTGCGCGGCGACTAATCCGTGCAACCCCTGTAATCCTTGCAATCCCTGCAATCCTTGCGCGGCAAACTAAGGTTACAGGCATGAACAAAGCGGCGGTCAGCTCAAGGGCTGGCCGCCGTTTTTGTTTGTGAGCCCTATTCAATTTGGCTGGCCAGTATAGTTTGCTAAGTCATTCCAACGCGCGGTTCCTGAAATGGCTTGAACTTGGGCCGCAGAACTTGCGGGCGAACATGGTATAATCGGCCCCATGACGGTGAATTGGACGACAACGAAAAAGCTTGCCCTGCCCTCGATGATGAGGGGGTTATCGGCACGGCTGCTGGTTTTAACCATTTTTTTCGTCATGCTGGCGGAGCTTTTCATTTACGCCCCATCGATCGGGCGTTTTCGCCTGGTTTACCTGGAAGAGCGCCTGGCGGCCGCCAACCTGGCCATCCTGGCCATGCAAGCCGCCCCGGACCACATGGTGAGCGAGGACATGGAGGTGGAGTTGATGACCCACGTGGGTGCCTACTCCGTCGCGCTCAACAAACCCGAGGCAGGCAAGCTGGTTTTGATGGTGGAGTATCCGCCTGCCGTGCCCTTGACCTTCGATTTACGCAAGGGAACTTTTTTCGGCCTCATCGGCGATGCATTTGACACCTTGATTAGCGACGGTAGCCGCTTGATACGGGTGATCGGGCATCCCCCCAAGGATCCGGAGGCCCTTTTGGAAATCGTCATGAAGGAAGGCCCCTTGCGGGTCGCCATGTTGGATTATTCCAAGCGCATATTGGCATTATCCCTGGGCATTTCCATTTTCACCGCCGGCCTGGTGTTCCTAAGCCTGCACCTCCTGATGGTCCGGCCCATGCGCCGCATGACGGCTAGCATGGCGGCTTTTCGCGAGGACCCTGAGAACGCCTCACAAGCCATTCAGCAAAGCGAGCGCAGCGATGAGGTCGGCGTGGCTCAACGGGAACTGGCCACCATGCAGGAGGAGCTCCGTGCGGCATTGCTCCAAAAAACCCGCCTGGCCGCCTTGGGCACCGCCGTTACCAAAATTAATCACGATCTGCGCAACATCCTGGCCACGGCCAGCCTGGTTTC
>JBCCHN010000036.1:0-44549 GCA_039028695.1 Pseudomonadota bacterium | reverse complement strand
GCCCTTGGCGCTGCCCAAACTGCGGCAGCGAGCAACCTTGGCGCCGCCCGAACCGCCTCCAACGTGGCGGCAGAAGTGCTTCAGCAAAGCGAAATGCTCAATCAGGAAGTTAAACGCTTTCTGGAGACCCAGCCAAACGATCAGGCATAATTCCGACTGGCTCCCCTAGCCCTGCGGCAGAGCCCTGCCGAGGCGGCCTCCAAGACGCAAGGGTTCTACCCGCCGCGCCGAGCCGCTCTTATCGTCGGTTTCCAGAAAAACCCCGCAAAGAGTAGCCTCGCCGCTGGCCGGCACCAACCGCTCGCCGCGCACCTTGCGCACAAAGCGCTCCACAGAGCCCGCCTTTTCCATGCCGATCACCGAGTCATAGTCGCCGCACATACCCGCGTCCGACTGATAAGCGCTGCCGCCGGGCAAGATGACCGTATCGGCGGTGGGAACATGGGTATGTGTGCCGACACATAAGGACACTCGCCCATCCACATAGTGCCCCATGGCCATGGTCTCTGACGTGGTTTCGGCATGAAAGTCCAGCAGGATCGCCGAAGTCGTCTGCCCCAGGCGATGCTTGGCAAGGGCTTGATCCACCGCCCGAAAGGGGTCATCCAGGTCAGGATTCATAAAAAGCTGGCCCATCACATTGATCACCAGCACTTTGCGGCCCCGACCTGCATCGTAAAGAGCGGCTCCGCGACCCGGCGTCCCGGCGGGATAGTTGTCCGGTCGCAACAAGCGCGGTTCACTGCCGATGAACGACAAGGCCTCGCGCTGGTCCCAACTGTGATTGCCGCCGGTAATAACATCCGCGCCAGCCTCGAATAGGCTTAAACAAATCTTTTGCGTGACACCGAAACCGCCGGCGGCGTTCTCGCCATTCACCACTACAAAATCCAACCCCAACTCTCGACGCAGTTCGGGAAGGCGGTTGCAAACCGCGTCGCGACCGGCGCGCCCAACCACATCTCCCAAAAAAAGCAATCGCACAGAAAAATCCCTTATGAATTCGTCGGCATTGGAACGCAGAACCGGTTCCGATCAGGAAAACCGGATGGCTTCCCCCTCGGTGATCATCCGGTTCAAGGGCTGATCAGTGGGTTCGCGGGGCACCTTATCGACCTCTTGCCCGGCGAAGGCAAGGCCCGCCGCAATGGGGCCTTTGGGCCCGCTCGCGCCCCTTAAACGAGCCAGGGTGCGGTCGTAAAAACCGCCACCGTAGCCCAAGCGATAGCCCGCCCGGTCAAAGGCCAAGAGCGGCACCAAAAGAATGTCCGGGTCGAGTTCGGCCTTATCGGGCGCCGGCTCCAGGGTCCCAAATCCAGCCTCGCACAGTTTGTCGCCGGGCTGCCATTGCCGAAAGATCAGGGGCTGCCCGGCGCCCAGCAGTACCGGCAACACCACCCGATGACCCAGACTATCCAGGTGCACAAGCAAAGGACGGGTATCCAGCTCACCTGGCAGAGGCCAAAAAACTGATACTATCTTTTTCTGCGATAACGGTAAGTGGGTCAGGACCTGTTCGATGATCAGCTCGCCCGCGTTCGGTGCCTGCCGCGCGGCTTGGGCTCGAAGCTCCTTTGCGGTTTTTCGCAGCAGCTTTTTATCCCGGTCAATTTGACTAATCCCCTCAGAGGACATCTTTTCCCTTTTTGGTTTGAATGTTGAACCGGAAGAAAGGGGCCATGCTCGGTGGTGCCGCGGCGGCCGTTGCCCTTATGAGATCCTCTGTGGCCTGCCAAGCAGGTGGGCGCCGTGTAACGAAGCCAGGACTCCGACAGAGACAGCTCCCTAGAGGTTCGGTATTGGCCCCAGGGATCGGAAGGGCTGACGCACCCCGCAGCACCATAAATAATTGTTGAACGACGAAACACCGGTCGCCGGCGTCAAGCTCAGCGTTTCAATCAGGCCGTATTTAGGAAACCTGCATGCGTTCGGCAATGGTTTGAATGCGCAAAGCACAGGCTTCCAAAAGTTTGGCAGCCTCGTCCTCGGCCTGGGCATCCGCCGCGGCTACGGGTTTGGCTGAGCCATTCGCTTGGTCCTGTTTACCAGCCAGTTTCAGCTTGGCTTCCAGCAACTCGTCGCAGATGAGCAAGCTGGCCATGACCAACAGCCGGGCCTCGCCCACCTGACCGACCGAATTTACCAATTCGCCGACCTTTTCATCGATATAAGAACCGAGTTGCCGCAGGCGGTTTTCTTGCCCATCGTCGCAAGTGATTTCGTAGCCGCGTTTATTTATGGTCAAAGACAGTTGCGCCACGTCATTCATCCAATGCTTGTTTTAAGCGATCAACGGCCTGATCCAGGCGGACCGAAACAGCCGCCGCCACCGCTTGAAGATTTTCGTTTTGCTGCATGGCCGAATCGAGGGCCTGCCGCACGTCGTGATGATCGCTATCTGCGCCGGCCGTCGAGGACTTCGCCATTGAGTCCACAGCCTTTTCCAAAGAATCCAGCGCGCTCTGCATCCTGCCGGCCGCCTCGTCAAGTCGTCCCATCAATCCCTATCCGCTTTCCCGTTCGGCGCTTTGTTTCGCCGTTTATTTAACGCTACGATAATGCGGCACGCTTAATGTCGCCCTGACGGCGATGGCACAGCGCCCCTGCAAACTCTCAAAATAACCATGACAGCCGGGTGGGGTCAACGCCGGACATGTCTCTAAGCCCCTTTCAAGGCGTAGCCGAAAAACGCAAATTTCCAAGCTTTTTCGGCCATATCTCGGTTGACCTAGACGTGCGGGGGCGGCATGTTGCGCGCGACTTCGCCAGGCGCGCTTACGGGCGCCGGATCAATCGCAAATGACCCAGCAGGTCAACTCAGGCAACCGATGGACGGCTTGCCGTTATTGTACGGGCAGATCCGTGACCGAAACAATCGACGATACGCGCGTCAGCGCACATGACATGGCCAATGCCATCCGGGCCCTGGCCATGGACGCGGTTCAACAGGCCAAATGTGGGCATCCCGGCATGCCCATGGGAAAAGCCGATGTGGCAACCGTCCTCTTTACTCAATTCCTCAAGTATGATCCGGCGGCCCCGAACTGGCCCGACCGGGATCGCTTTGTCTTGTCGGCGGGCCACGGCTCCATGCTGCTTTATGCTCTTTTGCATCTGACCGGCTACGAGGACATGACCATTGAGGAGATCCGCAACTTCCGCCAATTGAACAGCCGCACCGCCGGCCATCCCGAATGGGGTCATGCGGCCGGCATTGAAACCACCACCGGCCCCTTGGGGCAAGGTTTGGGCAACGCGGTCGGCATGGCCATCGCCGAGCGAATCATGGCCGCCCGCTTCGGTGAGGGCATCGTTGATCACTATACCTATGTGATGGCCGGCGACGGTTGCTTGATGGAAGGCGTCAGCCACGAGGCCATTTCACTGGCCGGTCACCTTAGGCTCAATAAGCTGATAGTGCTGTTCGATGATAACGGCATTTCCATCGACGGCAGTACGGACTTGGCCGTTTCGGACGATCAGATCAAGCGCTTTGAAGCAAGCGGTTGGGACACCCAACGGGTTGACGGTCATGATCCGGCAGCCGTCGCCGCGGCCATCTCGAAAGCCAAGGCGAGTGGCAGGCCTTCGATGATCGCCTGCCGGACCATCATTGGCTATGGCGCGCCCAACAAACAGGGCACGGCAGCGACTCACGGGGCGGCCTTGGGTGAAGAGGAAATTGCCGCCACCCGTGAGGCCTTGAACTGGCCTCATGCGCCCTTCGAGATTCCCGAGCCCGTATCCGCCGCGTGGCGCGCCGCCGGTGCCAAAGGCGGAACCGAACGGGCCGACTGGGAAGCCCGGTTGGCAGCGCTGCCCGATAAACAGCGCGCCGAATTCGAGCGCTTACAAAAGGGCGTCCTGCCGCCTTTGATGGCGCGGGCCCTGGCTGACCTAAAAGCCAGCGCCGCCCAGGAAACCCCCAAGCTGGCGACCCGAGTCGCCTCCCAGAAAGTTCTCGACGTCATGACAGCCGCCGCCCCAGAAATGATCGGCGGTTCCGCGGATTTAACCGGCTCCAACAATACAAAAGCCTCCCACCAAAAGATTATTACACCGGAGGATTTTACCGGCAGTTACCTGCACTATGGGGTGCGCGAGCATGGCATGGCAGCGGCCATGAATGGAATGGCCTTGCATGGCGGCATTCTACCCTATGGCGGCACCTTCCTGGTTTTCACCGACTATTGCCGACCCTCGATCCGCTTGGCTGCCTTGATGGGATTGCGGGTGGTCTATGTCATGACCCATGACTCCATCGGCCTTGGCGAAGATGGCCCCACCCATCAGCCGGTAGAGCATTTGGCGGCACTGCGGGCCATCCCGAACCTACAGGTCTTTCGCCCGGCAGACTTAGTGGAAACGGCGGAGTGCTGGGAATTGGCGGCGGCGAGCCCTGAGACACCCTCGGTTCTGGCCCTGACCCGGCAGGGCTTGCCAGGGGTTCGACGCGACGCTCAGGAAAACCGATGCGCGCGGGGAGCCTACGTCCTTTCGCCCGCCGCCGGGGTGGCCCGAGCCACGCTGATCGCCACCGGCTCAGAAGTGGAGATTGCCTTGGCCGCCCAGGCCGAATTGAAGTCAGAGGGTATCGAGACATCAGTTGTCTCCATGCCTTGTTGGGAGTTATTCGAGGCTCAGGATCAAAACTATCGGGACTCTGTCCTGCCACCGGGCAGCCTGCGCATCGCTGTTGAAGCCGCCTGCGGTTTGGGTTGGGATAGGTGGACAGGCGAATCCGGCGCCTTCATCGGTATGTCTGAGTTCGGCGCATCGGCGCCTTATCAGGCCCTTTACGAAAAATTTGGCATCACCGCCGAAACTGTGGCAGAGGCGGTCCGTTGCCGCCTTTGACCTTGGACCCCTAATCAATCCTCTGGCGGACCCCGCCATGGACCATCGTTATCAGCCATCACAGGAGAGCCTTTCGATGAGCGACAACAGCCTTATTGAAACCGCCCAGGCCCTGGTTGCCGAAGGCAAGGGCATTTTGGCCGCCGATGAGTCGGCGCCCACGATTAAAAAACGCTTCGATTCCATCTCGGTAGACTCCACAGAGGAAAATCGCCGCGACTATCGCCAGATGCTGTTCACTACGCCGAACGCGGGAAATCACATCAGCGGTGTCATCCTGTTCGATGAAACCATCCGACAGTCTGCATCGGACGGCACTTCCTTGGTTAAGATCTTAGAGAGCAATGGGATGATCCCCGGCATCAAGGTGGATAATGGTGCCAAGCCCCTGGCCGGCAACCCGGGCGAGACGGTTACAGAGGGTCTCGATGGGCTGCGCGATCGGCTGGCCGAGTACGTGAACCTGGGCGCCCGCTTCACCAAATGGCGAGGTGTTTATAAGATTACCGAAGATGCGCCAAGCCCGGCGTGTATTTCCGCCAATGCCCATGCCCTGGCCCGCTACGCCGCACTCGCCCAGGAGGCCGGATTGGTTCCTATCGTGGAGCCTGAAGTCCTGATGGACGGTGATCATGACATTGATGTCTGCGAAGCGGTCACCGAAGATGTGTTGCGCGAGGTATTCGCGGAACTGGCCCTGCAGGACGTGATGCTGGAAGGCATGCTTCTTAAACCCAACATGGTGATTTCCGGCAGCGAGTGCCCTGAGCAAGCCGGCATTGAGGAGGTCGCCGCACGCACCGTGGCCAGTCTGCAACGCTGTGTACCCGCAGCGGTGCCGGGCATCGTCTTTTTGTCCGGCGGACAATCCGATCAAGTGGCGACCGATCACCTCAATGCCATGAACAAGCTGGACACAGCCCGTCCCTGGAAATTGAGCTTCTCCTACGGTCGTGCTTTACAGGCCGCGCCCTTGAAGGCCTGGAGCGGTCAAGCGGACAATCTGGCAGCCGGACAGGCCGCCTTTTTCGAGCGCGCGCAAGCCAATGGTGCTGCTGCAAGCGGGAGTTTGTAATCTATTACCGCCGAGGCGGACCCTCGAGAACCGCCGACATCGGCAATCACTTGAAACTTCACGGAGACAAAAAACTATGGCCGTTCGGGTTGCTATTAACGGATTTGGGCGGATCGGCCGCCTGGTGTTTCGCGCGGCGATGGAATCCGGTCGCAAGGATGTGGAATTTGTCGCCATCAATGATCTGGGATCAGCAGCGGATAACGCCCATCTTCTGACCTACGATTCGGTTCACGGCCGCTATCCCGGCAAAGTTCAGGCTATGAAGAACGCCATCAAGGTGGACGGCAAGAAGGTCGCGGTGCTCTCTGAACGGAACCCGGCCGACCTACCCTGGGGCGATCTGGGCGTAGACGTTGTGATGGAATGCACCGGCATCTTCGCCAGCAAGGAAAAAGCCTCGGCTCACCTGGATGCTGGCGCCAAAAAGGTTCTCGTCTCAGCCCCCTGCACCGACGCCGATATCACTGTGGTCCATGGGGTCAACTCCGATAAGCTGCGCAAGTCTCACAAAGTAATCTCCAACGCCTCTTGCACAACCAACTGTCTGGCCCCGGTCGCCTTTGTGCTGAACAATGCCATCGGCATCAAGCACGGCTTCATGACCACCGTTCACTCCTTCACCGGTGATCAGCAGACCGTCGACACCTTGCACAAGGATCCGGCCCGGGCGCGTACCGCCTCGACCAACATGATCCCCACCTCAACCGGTGCGGCGCGGGCGGTCGGCCTGGTTCTGCCTGAGCTGAAGGGCAAGTTGGACGGTACCTCCATTCGCGTGCCCACGCCGAATGTAAGCCTCATCGACTTGACCTTCTCCGCCAAACGGAAAACCTCGGTCGAAGAGGTTAACGCCGCCATTACCAAGGCCGCCAAGACCAAGCTCAAGGGCGTTCTGGCAACCAATGACCTTCCCTTGGTGTCCTCTGACTATAATCATAGCCCCGCTTCTTCAACCTTCGATTTGGGAGAGACCCAGGTGATCGACGGTAATTTTGTCCGGGTGATGTCGTGGTACGACAATGAATGGGGCTTTTCCAATCGCATGAGCGATACGGCAGCGGCCCTTGGAAAGTTGCTCTAGGGCTAAGCAACTCCGGCCTCTTGTTTTTTCAAAGGGTCAGGCTTGGCAAAGCTGCTTTGATCCGGTCATGATAGCGGGGCCTTTTGGCCCCGTTTTCATATCTCAAAAATGAAAGTTTCGGACCCACCGCCCGCCGCCATCACAATCACCTGCCTGGCCGACGCCTGTCAGGCGCTTGCCATTGCGGCCCAGGAAGACCTGCCGGTAGCCCTCATCAATCAAGTGGACGGCGCCCGCAGCCTCGGGGTTCATTGGATCCATGAGGTTTTCTGTCAGGCCATGGCCACTGCGCCTCGTGCCCGCGCGCTGGGCCTTGTCGATTGCGGCGACCAGGGCGGGCACGCCATGACCGCCCTTGCACTCGCTGCCCATGACCCAAGATTGGCGGTAATCTTTAAAGGACCTGCCGATATCGCCATCGCCTCCATTGCCGAAAAAAGGGGCGTTAGGTTGTTGCTGCAAAGACCATCGACCTTCGAACCGGCCAATCACCCAAACTGGGAGGCTGCTTTTCGGGATTGGTTGATGAAAGATTGAAGCTCGCTGGCACTTGCTGTAACCAAGCCCATTCGCCTGGACCATAATCACCTTCCAAACCCGCTATGCCTCGCCTTTATCTCGTCAGCCCAGAACTGGACCACTCCTCTGCTGCCGAAGGTTTTGCTGAGGCGATAACGGCATCATTGCGGGCGGGTGATGTGGCCTGCTTGCTTTTACACGGAACCGATGGTGCTGCGGCCCAGCGGCTGCGGGATAACGCTCATGCGCAAGAGGTGGCCGCCCTTTGGTTTGGCAAGTTGGCCGACAGTGCCGGCTTTGACGGCCTGCATCTTGAGGTCAGCGCCGACGATGCCGCGCGCCAAATCAAAGCGGCACGGCAGGCCTTGGGCGCGGACGCCATCGTCGGGGCGGGCTGCGGTTTCTCCAAACATGCGGGCATGGTCGCCGGCGAAGCGGGCGCGGACTACGTCGCCTTCGGGACTTTGGAGAATCCGCCGACACAAGCTCATCTTGAGCTTATCTCCTGGTGGCGGGAGGCAATGGAAATTCCCTCCATAGGCTTGGGGGCTGCCAGCGAGGATGACTGTGTAGCCTGGGCCCAGGCCGGTGCGGACTTCATCGCCGTCGGGCCCGCGTTCTGGCAAGAGGGTGCTGATGCGGCCGAAATTGTGACGCGGATAAACACCCTAATCGGTGGCTGTGAAGGGCCATAAAAATCCGCCAATCCCTTGATATGCGCAATTGCGTCCACCTGATCAACCTGATAGCTTCCGCGCGCTCCTTGAATACCCCTCACGTCGGATCATAGACATGAAAATAAACGGAAACGCCGTTCGTCCCGGCAATGTCATCGAACATAACGGGCGTCTTTGGCGCGCCATGAAAATCCAGCACACCCAGCCCGGCAAGGGCGGCGCCTATTTGCAGGTGGAGCTTAAGGATATTCGCGACGGCACCAAGCTCAACGAACGCTTTCGCGCCAGCGAAAATGTGGAGCGGGTCCGTCTTGACCAAAAAGAATATCAATTTCTTTTTGCCGACGGGGACATGCTGACCTTCATGGATAACGAGACCTATGAACAGGTCTCGGTTCACAGTGACATGGTCGGCGATCCGGTGGTCTTTCTTCAGGACGGCATGACCGTCACTATTGAGTCGTTCGAGGAAGAACCCATTTCCGTCATGCTGCCCGATACGGTGGTGATGGAAGTAGTGGAAGCCGATCCCGTAGTGAAGGGCCAAACGGCTTCTTCTTCTTATAAGCCTGGAAAGTTGGAAAACGGGGCCCGGATCATGGTGCCCCCTCACATTGAAGCTGGCACCCGCGTGGTGGTCTTTACCGCCGACGGCAGCTACAGCGAGCGGGCCAAGTCTTGAGGAAGCTGCGATCAGCCACCATTAACGTGATGATGAAGGCTGCCGACAAGGCGGCCCGACGCCTGCGACGGGATTTTGGCGAGGTTGAAAATCTTCAGGTCTCCAAGAAAGGCCCGGCGGATTTTGTCAGCAACGCAGATATCAAGGCGGAATCGATTATTCGCGAGGAACTATCATACGCGCGGCCAGACTACGGCTTTTTGATGGAGGAGTCGGGCAGTCATCCGGGTCAAGATCCTCAACAGCGCCGTTGGATCGTGGACCCCTTGGACGGCACCATCAATTTTTTGCACGGATTGCCCCATTGGGCCATCTCAATTGCCCTTGAGGAACGGGGCGAATTGATCGCCGGATTGATCTACGACCCGTTAAAAGACGAGACCTTTACGGCGGAAAAAGGGCAAGGCGCTTACTTGAACGATCGCCGTATTCGGATTTCATCCCAGCGGGATCTGGCGGCGTCTTTAATTGCCACCGGGGTGGTTCGAGCCGGCGCCACCAATGACTATCTGGCTGAAGTACAGGCGGTTTTGAACGAAACATCCGGCATCAGGCGGTGGGGAACGGCCTCGCTGGATCTGGCCTATGTGGCGGCCGGCCGATATCAGGGATTTTGGGAGAGAGGCCTGTCGCCCTGGGATATAGCAGCCGGTATTGTCATCGTTCGCGAGGCCGGGGGTTTGATCAGCGAAACCAACGGAAAACCCATTGGCCTGAATAGTTCCAGCATTCTGGCCGCGAATGACAGCTGTCATTTGGCGCTCATGAAGATCTTCAAAAAAGCCACGGCATCCCAGGGTTAAAGCGGCTAAAAACCAAGAGCCGTCCGATAAGCCCGCCAAATCCCTGTCCTTTTTCAAATACTCGTATTAATCTAGGCACGGTCGGGAGTCTGGGGGGACGGCGTGACGGCGATCTTATGTCCTTGCTCGGAAACCGAAATACCCAAGCCGCCGGGCAGGAATGGGTCGTGAGAACAAGTTTTGCGGATCGATGGCTCTTGTGAAAAAGCATTGGGTTTTCCAAAACGGTCTGGCTTTAGGTGTGTCGGCGATTTCAACTTCTCTTGTCGTCCTCACCCTCACCAATAATTTAGCTCACGCTCAATCACCCGGTGTTTTTATCGACCAGACGGGCATTGAACGCCTTGGCGAGGGTAGGACAGTGGAGGATTCCGGCTTACCCCCTGAACCAGCGCTTGGTCTAACGACCCTCGGGAAAAGTCCTCTCCTCTACCCGCCGGGCGAAAAACCCAGAAGCCAGCTTATTTCTCGGCAAGCCTTGGAATTGCTCAAGGCCGAGCTGGAGGCCGAAAGGGTCGAAAATGCGGGACAGCTCCCCTATTCGCAAACCCTACTCACTTCATTGGGATTGGCCCCGGAACCGGGTTTGGAATTAACGACCACGCCAGCCTTGCCAGCCATTGAAAGTGCCCCGGAGGCCGTTGGGCTCGTAGACCCTGCAGACGATGCCTCCGCCTCCACAGTTGTGGAAAGTTCGACTCCAGACACCGCGGTAGCAGCAAAAGAGCCTGAGACAGCAATCGAGCCCACAGATAGCTTACAGGAAGGAAAGGACTCCTCGGCCCTTGAGGAAGCGGTTACGGAACCTGGAAAGTCGGAAAACAAGAATAAAGATTCAAATAAAACAAATAAAAAACAAAAGAATACCCAGGTTGCAGTCGTACCGGAAAAGGATTTAGATGACAAAATCGCAACCGTAACCTTTGCAACCGAATCGACCGAGTTGTCGCAAAAGGATAAGGAAGTCTTGACGGGGCTGGCACAAAGACTAAACGATAGCCCTGAGATCCGACTCCAATTGCTCGCCTATGCGGCGGACGGGGAAGAAAGTTCCAATAACGCCCGCCGCCTGTCGCTTTCGCGGGCGTTGGTGGTGCGGAAGTATTTGACCGACCAAGGCATTGCCGCGAATCGCTTACAGGTTCGCGCCTTGGGAGATCAGTCGATCGAGGGAGAACCCGATCGAGTGGATATTTTACCCCAGGGAGGCTGACTGGCAATCAGTGGGGTCTGGATCACCAACAGCCGCGGCTTCTCCTGGCGTCGCGGTCATCGTCCAAGCACTTGTCCCCCTAACGGAACCAGGGGCCAAGGCGCCAAGCACAACGAGGCCTTAGACCGGACATGACTCGGCCGCATCGCTACCTCTTTCGAATGATCATCTTTTTGGTGATTGTGACCGCCGGCTGTGCCGCTCTGGCAGTGCAACTGCGAGAAGCCTTCTTGGCCAACGCCCTGCTGAACGGCTTGATCCTCGGCGTCTTGGTGCTGGGCATTCTCTACATATTCCGCCAGGTGCTCATGTTGCGCCCGGAAATCAACTGGATCGAAAAGTTTCAGCAAGAGAGTAGCGGCCGCCTTGTGCTGCCCGGCACCCTGTCCCAGGAAAAGCCGCCCCGTCTGCTCTCGCCCATGGCCAATATGCTGGGCGAAAAGGCCGGTCGGCTTAGTTTGTCTACTCTTTCCATGCGCACCCTTCTGGACGGCATCCAAAGCCGGATCGAAGAATCCCACGATATTTCCCGCTATTTAATCGGGCTGCTGATCTTCCTTGGCCTTTTGGGGACCTTTTGGGGGCTGCTGGAAACCGTGAACGCAGTGGGCGACACCATCTCCGGGCTCAGCGGCGGCACCGGCGACCCGGCCGTGCTGTTCGAGGAATTGAAGGCCGGCCTGGCGACACCCCTCAAGGGAATGGGAACCGCCTTTAGTTCCTCCCTTTTCGGTTTGGCTGGTTCCTTGATCCTAGGCTTTTTGGAGCTGCAGGCCGGTCAAGCACATAACCGCTTTCTAAACGATTTGGAGGAATGGCTGTCCGGTATAACCAAACTGTCCTCTGGCGGGGCGGTCGGTGACGGCGATCAATCGGTGCCCGCCTACATCCAAGCCCTCTTGGAGCAAACCGCCGAAAGCCTGGATCAGTTGCAGCGCACGGTGTCCCGCGGCGAAAGCGAACGGGACTCCACCAAGCAAAGCCTCTCTGTGCTCGGCGATCAGCTGGGGATCCTGAACGACCACATGAAAAATCAGCAGGCCATCTTTTTGAGTTTTGCCCAGAACCAAGCGGCCTTAAAGCCCGTCTTTACCCGCATTGCCGAGATGGATACCGGTGGCGGTGGCCTGGATGAAAGCACCCGAGGTCATATTCGAAACCTGGACCAACGGCTGGCGCGCCTGTCCACGGACGTCAACGCCGGTCGGGATCAGGCGGTCGAGGAACTGCGCGGTGAGATCCGCCTATTGACCCGTACGCTCGCCGCTATGGCGGAAGAAGCGTGAGGGATCTGACGTGGCCCTGATCGTCATGATCTTCACTCAAGGACGCCCCTAACGTGCAGGCCCTAGGACGTCAAAGCGGCCGCCGATCGGTCAACATTTGGCCCGGCTTTGTGGACGGCCTGGCGACGCTGCTGCTGGTGGTCATCTTTGTCCTCATGGTCTTTATGGTGGCCCAATTTTTCCTGTCAGTCGCATTGTCCGGTCGCGATCAAGCCTTGGACCGGCTGCGCGCAGAGGTGTCGGAGCTGGCCGACCTCTTGGCCTTGGAGCGCAGCGCCAATGCGGATCTCAGGATCAATGTGGCCGAGCTATCCTCTCAGCTGCAAACCTCGGTCGATGCCCAGGACTCTCTCAGCAATCAACTCCGCGCACTGGTTCAAGAGCGTGATGATTTGGCCAGCCGCTTAAAGAGCGCCGAGGGCGATCTTGAAAAGGCCGCCAATCGGGTAAAGGGCAACGAAGCCGATCTGGACGAAGAGCGGGACAAGTTGGACGAGGCTCTGGTTGAGCTTGAAATTAACCAGGAAAAACTCGAGGCCGCTTTGGCCGCCATCGCCGCAGGCAAGCTGGAATTGGAAGAAGCCTATCAATCCATCGAAGCGGATAAGGAAACCATCGAGACCCAATTGGCGGAACTGGCCATCCTTAAATCCCTTCGCGATGAAATGATTGCCGAGCTGGCTGACTCCGAATCCGATTTGGAAACCACCCGCAAGGATCTGGCCTTGCAACAAGAGCTTACCGACGAGTCCAAGGCCCAGGTGGCCTTGCTGAACCGGCAAATCGCAGCACTGCGCCAGCAACTGGCAAGCTTGGCGCTGACCCTGGACGAGGCCGAGGCCAAGAACGAGGAACAGGAAGTCCAGATCGCCGACCTGGGCAAACGCCTAAACGTGGCCCTGGCGAACAAGGTCCAGGAATTGGCCCGTTACCGCTCGGACTTTTTTGGGCGCTTGAGGGAATCCCTGGGGGATCGCCAGGACATTCGTGTGGTGGGCGATCGCTTTGTTTTCCAATCCGAAGTGTTGTTCGGAAGCGGCTCGGCTGAACTGGGCGAGGAAGGCAAGGTTCAGTTGGCCCAATTGGCCGCGGCCCTAAAGGAAATCGCCGCGCAAATTCCCGACGATATACCCTGGGTACTGCGGGTGGACGGCCACACGGACCGCAATCCCATTGCCACCTCTCTCTTCCCCTCGAACTGGGAACTGTCGACCGCCCGGGCGATCTCGGTGGTGAAATTCCTGATTTCGCAAGGCATTCCGGCCGACCATCTTGCCGCCACGGGCTTCGGCGAATTCCAACCCTTGGATGAGGGTGACGATGAGATCGCCTTCCGCCGCAATCGCCGGATCGAGTTGAAACTCACTCAGCGGTAAACTGGAGCGCCGCGAGACGGGCATAGAGTCCGCCCTGATCCAGCAATTGATCGTGACTGCCCGCCTCGACCAGGCGGCCTTGGTCGATCACCAAAATTCGGTCCGCCTTTTTCACCGTCGCCAGGCGATGGGCAATGATGAGCGTGGTGCGCCCAACCATGACGCTCTCAAGCGCGGTCTGGACCGCTTTTTCGCTTTCGGCATCCAGTGCCGAGGTCGCCTCGTCCAGCAGTAATACGGCCGGGTTCCGCAAAATGGCGCGCGCGATGGCCAGGCGTTGACGCTGGCCACCGGACAGGCGGACGCCCTTAGCCCCCAGAAAGGTTCCCAAGCCCTCTGGCAGCTCATCCAGGAAATCTAGGGCCGCCGCCGCCGCCGCGGCCTGTCGAACCTCCTCATCGCTCGCGTCGGGTCGGCCATAACGGATATTCTCCAAGGCGTTTTCGGAAAAGATAACCGGCTCCTGGGGCACCAATCCAATGCGCGCGCGAACGTCGCTCGGGTCGGCCTGACGCAGATCCACACCATCGACCGAGATCGCGCCCGTTTGCGGATCATAAAACCGCATCAGCAGCTGGAAGATAGTGCTTTTGCCCGCGCCTGACGGACCGACCAGAGCAACCTTCTCACCCGGTGCGATCGCAAAATTCAAACCTTCCAGGGCGGAGCGGTCCGGGCGGGCGGGATAGTGAAAGACCACATCGGAAAATTCCAAAGAGCCTTGGGCAGGGCGGGGCAAAGCAACCGGCGCAACCGGCGCGGCAATATCCGAGCGACTGCCCAAGAGCTCAAAAAGCCGCTCCGTCGCGCCGGCGGCGCGCTGCAAATCGCCAATCACCTCACTGATGGCGCCCACCGAACCGGCCACCACCACGGCGTAAAAAATAAAGGCCGAGAGATCTCCGGCCGACAGTCTGCCGGCCAAAACATCCCGGCCGCCAATCCACATAATCACCGAAATGGCACCAAAGACCAGGGCGATCACCACGGCGGTGAGAAGGGCGCGGGCGCGAATGCGCTCGACGGCGGTCCAAAAGGCTTCCTCGACCCGGACGCCGAAATGGCGTTCGTCCTCGGGGCCATGGCCAAAGGCCTGGACCGTGCGGATGGCGTTCAGGCTTTCTTCCGCATAAACACCCAAATCGGCAACCCGGTCCTGGCTCGCTCGGCTTAGACGCCGAACCCGTCGCCCATAGGTCAGGATCGGCAAAAGCACCAATGGCACCACCAAGAACACCAGGCCGGTTAACTTGGCCGAGGTCACCACCAACAGCACGGACCCACCGAGAAGCAATAGCGTATTGCGAAGGGCGATAGACGCAGAGGATCCCACCACCATCTGCAACAAGGTTGTATCGGTCGACAGCCGCGAGAGGATTTCCGCCGTGCGCGTGACCTCGTAGTAGGCTGGCGAGAGTTTGAGCACGTGGGCATAAACCACGTGCCGCAGATCCGCGACCACCCGCTCCCCGATCCAGGAAACCAAAAAAAAGCGAGCATAGCTGGACGCTGCCAAGACCAAAACAACACCAAAAAGCACCAAAACCGCTTGATCGAGCAAATCCGGATCGCCGCCGGAAAAGCCGCGGTCCACCAGGGCTCTGAGGCCCAGGCCAAGGCCCAGGACGGTGGCCGCTGCCACGATCAAAGCCACCAGGGCTGCCAAAATTCGGCCCCGATAGGGGCGCAAAAAGGGCCATAGCTGGATCAGCAGGCCAATCCGCTTGCCTTTTTCACGCTCTTCGGGGGCCAGGTTTCGTCTCATGATCTGGGAGTACAGGGGCTAAAATGAAAAAGCGTCGTTCGCCTCAAGGTCTAAGGCAAAGAAAGGCCGGCAACAAGGCTTGCGCTGGCGGCGCGTCTCGGCTATACAGCCGCGCGCGTCGCTGCGCTGGCCCTGGACGAAGCTCGGGCCGCCGCAGCTAGACGCATAAACTCGTAGAGCTCATTTACATCAAGGATCGGCTTCGTCCAAGACCAGTGGACCCGGAAGCTTTAGCAGCGGAATTTAGGCCATGAAAAACGATATCCATCCGGACTACCACGAGATCACTGTTGTAATGACCGACGGCAGCGAATTCAAAACCCGTTCCACGTACGGGAAAGCCGGTGATTCCCTGCGGCTGGACATCGACCCCAAGACCCATCCCGCCTGGACCGGTGAGCACCGTTTGGTCGACACGGGTGGACAGGTCGCCAAATTCAACAAGCGCTTTGGCAATTTCGGGCTTAAATAACCTTTCCCCCGGGCTTGCCGTTCCTCACCCAATTGATCGACTCTTTGAAACGCGCCTTGCGAAAACGCGGCTAGCGAGAAAATGGTCCGGTGGGCCATGAAAATCGTGCGTTAAGCTCTATCCTTTACCCGGGAACAAACGACCCCCGACCGCTGGCGTCGGGATCCGTGCGCTTGACCTTCGGCAGCCACAAAATGCTCCCCATGCAAAAGGATGCTGCCTGAAAACCCGCTTGCACTAAAGCGGCGGAACGGCTCGCCAAATGCGTGCCCTCTCAATATAATTTGAGCGCCCCCCAAGGGCGAGCATCTCCATTGAGAGCTTGCCTCCAGCCGAAAACCGTATGATGCAATCAAAAATAACAATTTTTCCTATTTATTAAATCTTCTTCTACTTTTAGGATTGTTATAATCTCAAAAAGAGTATAACAATATTATATAAATTATTTTTAGTAGATTCCGAAGAATTGCATCGCGGTGTCTTCAGAAATGGTTTGCTCAAGTCCGCCAAACAGGAAGTGACGTGATCGGTCCTGCCTCGACCCTAACCCGATTAGCTGTCATGTCGGCATTTGTCATCGCCGCCACGATGGGTCTCACGCAAACAGGCCCCTCCCCGGGCACCCAGCCTGTTCCCATTGCAGTAGAGGGGCGGGGCGCTCAAGTCACACTGAGACAGGCGAGCTGGCCCAGCGCACAAGAGCGTCGCCTTGACCAAAGCCTGCGGAATCAAATAGACGCCTTGTCGGCACCGCAGCAAGGCGGCAATGGTCCCCATTGGCAGCTGCGCTCCCGCCATTTTGTTTTTGGCATGCCGGCTCTTGTCGACAATCGCTATGATTTTATACCGCCAGGACAAAATGCGTCCCATCCCGGTATCTCGATCTTGGTGCGCGAGGGCTTTGTGGTCGGTCACTTTGATCGGATGAAGGCCCCTCTATGGGTGGCACGGCGCTGGACCCGTTTCGACCAGGCCCGCATGAGCCAGACGCCTAGCCAAGACCATCGCTGGCGCGAAGACTTGGAACTGCCCGCCTATGCGCGTGGCGGCACCAGCTACCGCGGCAAGGAAACCGGGCTGGATCTGGGCCATATGGCGCGGCACAACATGAACCGAGCTTGGGGCGCAGACAGTTCCGACTGGGGCCTTACCATGAGCAACGCCGCCCCCCAGCATAAGAATATCAATCGAAATGGGAGCGCCTGGCGCGCGCTGGAGAAGCGGATCGTCGACATCGACCTCGCCAACCGGTCTCAGGTTCAGGCTCTTTGGGTTCTGAGCGGCACCCTCTATCGCGACCAGGAAAACCCAAGCGGGGAAACGCCAGAAGAAGATTTCGTTGACGTGGCCCGCATCACACCCGGCGGCTTCGGCGTACCCGACGCCACCTATAAAATTATCGCCTGGTTCGACCTAGACGGACACTTCCATGCCCGCGCCTTTGCCTTCGAGCAGCCTCATATCTTGGTCCCTGGTGAGGAAGGAACGGAAAATAATGAGCTCAAGCTGATGTTTGAGTTGGGCAATACCAAAGCCGACCTGGAGTCTTTTGCAGTGAGTATTGACCACATCGAGACACGCTCCGGCATCGACTTTTTCCCCTTGCTGCAAGCAGACCTGGCCGAAGAGCTGGAAGGCGTGGTCCGCGCGAACCTATAGGAAAAGCAATAAGCCCAGTATCACAGGGTGCCTAAGTTTTACGCATTTATGGATTTTGAAATTTACAGTATAGTATTAATATAAGAAATAATTTTAAAGTAGATGTCGTGGAGGAGGTTAGTCATGAGACGGGAAAATCTCGATCCTAGGAACAATATCGTTAGGACCTTCATCGGGTGCTTGGCGTTCGTCCTCCTGACCGGGGCCTGCGCCAGCTCAAAGGACGAACTGGAGAAGGTCGCCAAGGATTGGTCGCTGACAATCCGCGCCAGCCAGGTCATTCCCGTCTACCCCCTGACGGAGGATTTCCAGCCGGGCGATGTTTATATCGTGCAGACCCCCATCTCCCAGCAAGCCAAGATCTATTCGGAAAAGGGCTTCTTGCCAACCGACCAACTGGTCACGCGCCTTCATGGCCTGGACTATGCCTCTTTTTATAAAGATGCCTTCTTCAAAGGCAACTTCGGGACACCTCCCCACGGCCGACCGGGCATTGATCTCAAACCAGAGGACCTGGTGATGGTCCCGCGCGCCGCCTTCCCAAGCTACAATTTTTCCATAGATAGTTCCGGCGGCGCAAAGCTCGCCATCCCCATTCAAGGTGTCCCCGTGGGGCTGGGGCTGATGAGGTCCACTCAAGCCTCTGGTACTGTAACCATCAGCGATGCCTATACATACGGCATCGACAGCGAACACTTAGTTCGAAAACTTTTGACGTGGTACCATAGTGATGAGGACATTAGAAAGACCCTCGAATCTATTGCCGAAGGCACGGAAGCGGACGTTTACCTCCGGGTTGTCAGCCGGGTTTTTCTTGCCTACCGAATGGAAATTCTGCTGATCAATAAAGAAGCCAAGTCTGGGGGCGTGGATGCGGGTGCGCCACAAGAGGTAAAACCGCCCAATCTGTCCGATGACAAAGATACTGCAATGGTGCGTTTGGATAACCTAAAAAACCTCTCGGAAGCCTTAAATGCCATGACGGACAACCTCCCAGGCGGCTCCTTTCGCTTTACGGAGGTCAACAGCCGGACAGTTTCTATGAGTGAAACCTTCGACCGACCACTGGTTATCGGTTTCCACGGCTTCGATGTAAAGGTTCTGAAGTCAGGACAACTGAGTGCCCCGATCCCCAGCTTCGCAGTCCTTGAGGGAGAGATTGAGCCGCAGGCCTTCAGCAGCACACCCGCAGCCATCTCATTTTGCACTCCAACGGACCAAATGAAGGCCTATCGGGCTTGGCTCAAGCAAGACCAAGCTAATTTCACGGCCATGCAAAAATGGCTTGAAGAACAAGGCATTGATCGGAGCCCGATTGATCTGGCCACCAATTGCGGCCTTTCTCTTTTGACCTCGGCCAACAGCAAATTCGGCTTCTACTAGCCCTTGCACGGCTAGACCTAGATAAAGGAGGTTTTTTATGCCCCTTCCCGCACCTGTCAAAAATGTGCCCCGTGACCAAGTCGGTGATACCGTCGATACAATGCTGATCGATCCCAATGTGGGCGATGTTGACTGTGAACGGCAAGAAGACGGGAACTATACCGTTACTCCACGGGCAAAATAGAAACTTTATCTTTGGCGGCAAGAGCGAGACTTTTCGCCTGCCTCACCCATCCAACATGGCGTCCAAGCGCGCCACCCGTTCATAAAGGGCGAGCGATTGGTCCAGGAGTTCTTTCAGCTCGCAAGGGAGTTCGACCGTAAGGTCATGGTTCTCACAACTGCAAATATCATGGCCATGCAGACGGTGCTCAGGGCTCAGAGCCTCCTCGCGGGGCAGCTCTCCGCCATGGACCGCTTTTTGTACTAGGAACCATGCCATGACCTGAGTCAGCCGTGTGGTCACGCGCATGGATTCACAACTGGCTTGGAGGGACCTTTCCGCAGCCTCGCCTCCTTGAGCCGCCCCGTGAACTAGCGGATCTTTTTGAGCAAAGTAGTCCCTGGCCCGCCGAGTAAGCGCTAAGGCTTCCTCGTAGGTGCTGTCAAAAAAAGCGATGGGTGCCACAGGCGTGGACAAATCTTAAGCCTCGCTTCGAAAATCGCATACAGTCTATTTCCACCTTAACGTCCCTTCGCTTAAGATTCAGTTGGTTTCGACATCTCCCTTCAGATCATTGTTTTTACTGGATTTTTTCAAGTCGCCATTTCATCAATCAGTGGACTGAAGCTTTCAAAAGGCGCTCTTGAAAGCCGGATTTTCATCCCCATATCTAATGCGCTGCCGGGTGTCGCCTCCTGAAGGGTCACCCAGATAGGTAGTCTAAATCGGGCTCGACCATAAGGTGGGCCTTTCACATTAACCATGTTGCTCATTGGAGGATATGGAATGCGTGCAAACGATCTTTCCCCCCTTTACCGCGCCACCGTCGGCTTTGACCGGATGATGAAGCTGATCGACTCAGCCAACCGCGTCGACGAAAGCGCGTTTTCCTACCCCCCCTACAATATCGAAAAAACCGGCGATGACGCCTATCAGGTGACCATGGCGGTTGCCGGCTTTGGCGAAGGCGACCTTGATGTCACCGTGAAGGAATCCAGCCTGGTGGTCACCGGCAAGAAGGAAAAGGCCGAGGCCGAGGAGGTCAAGTACCTCCATCGCGGCATCGCAACCCGCTCCTTCGAGCGTCGCTTCGACCTCGCGGATCACATCCGTGTCGTCGGCGCCCGTTTGGAAAACGGACTGCTCTTTGTGGATCTGGTTCGGGAAATCCCCGAGGCCATGAAACCCCGCAGCATTCACATCGAAAGCCTGAATGGTAAAACAGCGATTGAAAGCGCGGCGGCCTAAAGAGCGTCAGTCTCTCTAATCCGTAACACGAAAGCGCGATCGGCCGGGACATGTCCCGGCCGGTTTGCTTTTTGGGGATTCCTTCACGCAATCAACCCACGGCGTCAAGAGCAACTCGCTCCAGCGCCGTTCGCATTTCTGCCGGTATTTCTTCCGGTGACATGGTGTCCCTGGCTACGAAGACATGCACGAAATGGCCTTCCGCGGCCGCCGTGTTTTCGCCTTGCCGAAAAAGCCCTAACTCATAACGCACGGAGCGGCGACCCAAGTGTCCTACCCGAAGGCCGGCATCGATCACCTCGGGATAGGCAAAGGGCGCAAAAAAATTACAGTGACTTTCCGCGCAGACACCGATTACGGGGCCATGATGAATATCGAGTCCACCCTTATCAATTAGATAGCGGTTAATGACCGTATCAAAGTAACTGTAGTAAACCACATTGTTCACATGGCCATAGAGATCGTTATCCATCCAGCGGGTGGGAACGCTTAAGAAGTAAGGAAATGAATCCCTTGCCGACCGGGACTTTTGACCACTCATAACCTGACTCTTCAAAAAATTTCTTTGAGGGCCGCGAGGGTTTGGTCCGGCTTTTCTAGCATCATCATATGACCGCTATCGGGAATGACCACGGAACGGGCGTCATCGACGGCTTGAGCCAATTTGGTGCCCGCTTTGGCGGGAGTCATTTTATCGCCCGCGCCCAAAACAAACAGCGTGGGGCAGGCGACCTTCGTTGCGGCCTCCATGGCGCCTTGATAGGCATTACAAGCGGTCATATCGGTAAAAAGAACGCCGGGGGCCACCCGCTCCAACAAGCGATTGGCGCCCCCCATGAGCCACAGACCCGGCACTTTAGCGCCGCCAATGTGCCCGGTCGCCCCATGTCCCCAGGAATTGACTAAATCGAAGGCTTGGTGATCGTTGGCTTCGGCGGCCGCCAGCAAATCCGGGTGCACGGGCATAAGCGGAGCCACGCCCAAGAGGGAAAGAGACCGAACACGACTTGGAAAACGGGCGGCGGTTTCCAAGACAGCCAGTGCACCCATGGAGTGACCGGCCAAAGCCGCCTGATCGAGTCCGACTGCCGCCACAAGATCAGCCAACCAATCTGCAATATCCCCAATGGAGGAAAGCGCTTCCCCTTCGGATTTACCGTGCCCGGGCAGATCCACCGCCAGAACGGAGCGTCCCCGATGAGCAAAGTAGCGGGTTTGCAAGGCCCACACGGTATGGTCCATGCCCGCACCATGCACGAAAATCACCGTAGGCAAAACCGGATCGAAGGGCCGGCCGCCCGTTGCGGCAAAGGTCTTTTGTCCGCGCACTGCTAATTCCATATACCGATGCCCCACCCAATCAAAATATTGCCTTTTCGGACTGGCTGCTCACGTATTCCGCTGTGACAAGCGAAGGGCCTGGCGCAAATCTTCAACGATATCGTCCGGATCCTCCAGACCGACCGAGAGGCGGATCATATCCTCGCCCACTCCGGCGGTTTCGAGCTGCTCAGCCGACATCTGCTGATGGGTGGTGCTGGCCGGATGGATGACAAGGGTCTTGGCATCGCCCACATTAGCCAGGTGCGAGGCCAGTCCGCAGCCTTCGATAAACTTAGCGCCGGCAGGGCGTCCACCGCGTACGCCAAAGCTCACGATAGAGCCGGCACCGCGCGGCAAGAGTTTCTTGGCCAACGCGTGATCCGCATGCTCCGGCAAATCCGGATGCAGAACCCAAGCCACTGCTTCATGGCCTTTCAAGAATTCCAACACCCGGTGCGTGTTGGCCATGTGCCGATCCATACGCAGGGGCAAGGTCTCCGTCCCCTGCAAGATGTAAAGGGCATTCTGGGGTGCCATGGTCGCGCCGAAGTCCCGCAGACCCTCTGTACGGGCCCGCATGACAAAGGCTTGTGGTCCGAATTCCTCGGCGAAGTCCATTCCGTGATAACCGTCGTAAGGCTCGGTCAGGGTTTCGAATTTGCCCGATGCCTCCCAGTCAAAACGGCCCCCATCCACCAGGACGCCACCTAGGGCCAGGCCATGCCCGCCCAGCCACTTGGTGGCCGAGTGCATGACGATATCCGCCCCCAATTCAATGGGACGGCAGAGGTAGGGAGTGGCAAAGGTGCTGTCGATCATCAGGGGCAACCCGGCCTGATGAGCAACCTCGGCTACCGCCGGTACGTCCAACACCTCAAGGCCCGGATTGCCCAGGATTTCCCCATAAATGAGTCGCGTCTCGGGTCGGATGGCAGCGGCAAAGGCGGCCGGGTCTCGCGGGTCCACCAAGGTTGCGGTAATCCCAAAACGCGGCAGGGTGTGGGTAAAGAGATTCACGCTGCCGCCGTAAAGGGAAGCCGAAGAGACGATATGACCGCCCTGCCCCATCAGAGTGACGATCGCTAAATGCAGCGCCGCGTGACCGGAGGCCGTGGCGATGCCGCCCACGCCGTGCTCCAGGGCCGCCACCCGCTCCTCCAACACGGCCACCGTAGGATTGGATATGCGGCTATAGATGTGCCCCGCCCGCTCTAGATTAAAAAGCGCCGCCGCATGGTCGGTGTCCTGAAAGACATAAGAGGTGGTTTGATAAATGGGCACTGCCCGCGACCCGGTCGTGGGGTCAGGCCGTTGGCCGCCATGGAGGGCTAAGGTATCGAATTTCAGGAACTTAGGATCCGCCATTTGATGTCTCCCTGCTGGCTTATCTCACCAGAGCACAGAGAAAAGCGGGAGCAAACCCCAAAAAAGCGGAGGGCCGTTCAACCCGTCACCGGATTGCGGCCCTCACGTTTTAACCATTCCCTGTCAACTTGCCAGGGCCGGAGATTACGAGCAGTCGATCATGGGGTCAAGCCTGTAATTATTGCCAACAGGCTTTATTGACGTAACTGTTACAATTCCAAGAAAAAAAACCGCCGGATAAACCGGCGGCAAGTTAAACAGGGAGGCGTTACAAGGAACGGATAAACATCCGAACAACGGGGGATTCGCCCAAGGTGGGGAACCCACGCCGTCAATTACAAAAAATAATCACAATTTCCTAATAAAAGGTTAAAAGTAACGATATCTCTATTAGACAATTAAATGAAGAGGATATTTAAAAGTATTCAGAACTTATTTTTCCATCTGCGTTCTTTGTCAAAAAAATTTGTCTCCTAAACTTATGATTCTTATGAGTAATTGAAAAAGGCTGATCAGGCTGAGAAAATTCTTAAAAAAATTGTATGATATGTATAAATCCAATCTATGGATTGAAAGTTGTCTTGGTTCGCCGATGTTGACGTGGGAAAAGGGGCACCGCTGCTTTGCCAGCCTACAGCAAAAACGCGACCAGAGCCGAAAGGCTCAGCACGGAAAAGCCGGTCGAAAGTGCGACAATCGACGCTGAGCGAGCCAGATAGAGGTCTTTCTGACTGGCCAAGACGAATGCATTCACCCCTGCCGGCATAGCAGCTGTAAATATCGCCACCGTGGCCCAGAGGGGCTCCAAGTCCACGACAAAAAGGACAACCAGCGCCATGACCAGAGGGTGAACCAACAGCTTCAAGGCAATTACGCAAGACACTTCCCGCAAGTCACCGGCGATGCGAAAGCCCGCCATGGACGCACCCAAGGCAAACAGGGCGCAGGGCGCCGTGGCAGCCCCCATAAGGTCGGCGAAGTTGACGAGGGGACCCGGCAGACTGAGCCCACTTAGCCCATAAAGAGACCCGGCTGCCAAAGACATAATGATGGGATTTCGCACAATGCCGTTAACGATGGATTTACCGACCTGCAAAACGTTCGCGGCCAACCCCCGCTCCTCGCCGGGTGACCTGCCCGCGTCCTTTGATGTGGCTTGCCCGATCTCCACCAACATGGTGGTCAGAGGTACGAGGATCACCGTATGAATCGAGATGATCAACATCAAGGGCACCAGACCGTCGTCTCCGAATAGGATCAGGACGAGAGGAATACCCAAAAGAACCGTATTGGAGTAAAAGCCGTTGATCCCCATAAGAGCAGCCTCGGCCAAGCTAGCGCCAAAAAGCCGACACCGCAGACCTATGGCCAATGCGTAGAGCGATAACGTCACCCCATAGTAGGCCCACAATAGGGTGAAGTCCTCGACATTGGGGATAACGCCACCAGCCAGAATTTTGAACAGCATGACGGGAACAGCCAAGTAATAGACAAAGCCGGAGAGGGCAGCGACCCCTTCTTGCGACATCCACTTGACGTATCCGGCCCCGAAGCCCAGCAGGACCACCAGGAACAAAGGCACAACCGTATCGAAAACCAGTGACATGTGACCCTGTCGGACAGGCGGCCGCTCCTAAGTGGGACGCGATGCCACCGATGAAAGACCCTTTGGTGCGGCAGAACCTTAGCTTTTGAACAAACCCCCGGCAGAGCTCAAATAGGCTTTTTTCGCCTCGATCTTGGCCTTTACCTGTAAGACCTCTGCTTCCAGATCGGACAGGTATTCTTTGAGCTCGTCAATTCCCAGGGACTCCAAATCCTTGGGCTTTTGGATGGCCTTGCGCGGCTCAAGATCTTCCGGATCCACTCCACTTCTCCCCTGTCATGCCATCACAGCCCAGTGCAAAGGCACCATGGGCCTTGAAGGCAAGGCGACGGTCATACTAGAAACCAGGCAATGACAGTATCACTGGGCGCAAGGGGCGCCAAAGAAAATACCGCCCTTCGCCATCTCCTTGAAGAGGAATTCGCCTCCATGAACACGTCCGTTCCCCAAAACATAAACGCCGTTGAAATTAAATCACCGGGCGGTCCCGAGGTCTTGGCACTCACGGAACGTCCCTGTCCCCAGCCGGCGACGGGCGAGGTCCTGATCAAGGTAGCGGCAGCCGGGATCAACCGACCGGACGTATTGCAGCGCCAAGGCGGCTATCCGCCCCCACCCGGAGCCTCGGACATTCCCGGTCTGGAAGTAGCCGGAACCGTCGCTGCCCTTGCCTCGGACGTGAGCGGCTTACAAGTGGGAGATCAAGTAACGGCGCTGGTAACCGGCGGCGGCTATGCTCAATACTGTGCCGCACCCGCCGGCCAGTGCTTGCCAATCCCAAAGGGCCTTTCATTGGAAGAGGCCGCGGCCTTGCCAGAAACAAGCTTTACGGTTTGGAGTAATCTATTCGACCGCTGCGGCCTAAGGTCTGGCGAAAGTTTCTTGGTGCACGGCGGTTCGTCAGGGATCGGCACCACGGCGATTCAGTTTGCCACAGCCATGGGCGCGCGGGTCTTTGCCACCGCCGGCACCGCCAACAAATGTGCGGCCTGCGAGGATCTGGGCGCCGAGCGGGGCATCAATTATCGCGATG
The DNA here is from genome assembly GCA_039028695.1 of Pseudomonadota bacterium. Lineage (GTDB taxonomy): Bacteria > Pseudomonadota > Alphaproteobacteria > Kiloniellales > Kiloniellaceae > JANQKX01. Next base: position 18,960 of record JBCCHN010000036.1, on the reverse strand, counting down.
AGGATTTTGTCGCCATTACCAAGGAACTCACCGGCAAGGCCGGCCTGGATGTGATTTTAGACATGGTGGGGGGCGACTACGTTCAGCGCAACATCAAGGCTTTGGGCCCAGATGGCCGGCTCTGCTACATTGCTTTTTTGGGCGGATCGAAGGTCCAAGTGGATCTACTACCCCTCATGCTCAAACGCATCACCTTAACAGGCTCCACCCTCAGGGCTCGTTCCGTCGCATTTAAGGCCGCGATCGCCAAGCAACTGCAAGAACATATCTGGCCCAAGATTGAGTCAGGCGGCATCCGACCGGTGATGGCCGCCAGCTTTGCTTTGGAGCAGGCCCGCGATGCCCATGCCCTCATGGAAAGCAGCAATCATATCGGGAAAATTATTCTAAAAATAGAGCATTGATTTGTAACTTGAGCAAGTGACTCCCGCCAGAAGCGCCGATTCGGTAAAATAGCGTCGTTTGGGGCTTGGCCTGACGGCCCATTCGGTATATCCAGCGGTCAACTCTCTTGCAAATTTGCCGAAGCCCGGTTGCCGGCGATCATCCCGAGCCGACCAGGAGGACAGATGTCTCAGCCCTTGATGCCCAAAGCGACCGCCGTGTGGCTGGTCGACAACACAACCCTGACCTTTCAGCAAATCGCCGAATTCTGTGGCCTGCACCCACTGGAAATTCAAGGCATCGCCGATGGCGAGGTGGCCATCGGCATTCAGGGTATGGATCCGATCAACAATGCGGAATTGACCAAAGAGGAAATCACCCGCTGCGAGGGCGATCCCACGGCCAAGCTCAAGGCCGCGACCACCACCTTGCCAAAACCATCCAAGCGCACCAAGGGCCCGCGCTATACGCCGGTTGCCAAACGACAGGACAAACCGGATGGGGTGGCTTGGCTGTTGCGCCATCACCCGGAACTAAAAGAGTCTCAAATCGCTAAGCTGATCGGCACGACCAAAAACACCATCCAAGCCATCAGTGATCGCAGCCATTGGAACTCCGCCAACATTCGCCCGCGGGATCCGGTCCTGCTAGGACTGTGCAATCAGACGGATCTGAACGCGGCCGTTGCCAAAGCTCGAAAGGCCGCTGAAAAGGCAGGTATCGTCATCGCTCAGCCCGAACCGGAGCCAGAGGCCCCCAGCCCCAGCTCGAGCATTTCCTTGGAAGGTTTTGGGCTGCCCAGCAACGACTAGTCCGGTAGCGACTATTCGGCAACCGGCACCACATAATTCAAACCCAGACGTCCTCCGTCCGGATAGATGGTCTGTCCGGTGATGTAGCTTGAGTCGGTGGATGCCAAGAACATAGCGATGGTCGCCACCTCGTCAGGCTCTCCGGGCCGACCCATGGGTGTACGCGAGAGGACCGCTCGGCGCTTTTCCTTATTCGCGTTAACAGCCTTGAACATTTCGGTATTAATCGACCCGGGACCGATCGCGTTGACCCGGATACCCCATTCGGCCAGGGAAATTGCCATCACCTTGGTGAGCTGATTGACCCCGCCCTTAGCCGCCACATAAGGGGTGATGGAGGGGATCGCCATTACCGCATTAACCGACGACATATTGATGATGGTGCCCATTTCGCCAGCGTCGTTGGGGCCCTGAGCCACCATTTGCCGGGCGGCGGCCTGTCCGGTCAGGAAAACGCCCTTGAGATTGACGCGTATCACCCGATCGAAATCCTCTTCCGCTAGCTCTAGGAAATCGCAGGCATGTACGATGCCGGCATTGGCAATCAGCGTATCAACCCGGTCAAATGCGCCCACGGTGGTTGCGATCAGGTGATCCACTTGAGACTTGTCCCCCACGTCGCAAGGCACAAAAATGGCCTCGCCGCCATCGGCCTGGAGCGCCTCCACGGCGGTCTCACCCTTGGTTTCGTCCACATCCGACAGCACGACCCGGGCACCTTCGCGCGCGAAGCGCTGGGCACAAGCCCAGCCAATCCCAGAGGCCGCACCCGTAATGACAGCCACCTTTCCTTTTAGGCGCATGGTTTTTCACTCCTCTAATTGAATCTCACAATCCAAAGCGGCTCGTGAGGCAAATGACATTGAAAGCTCGCCCTGACGAAATCGCCCGGCTTAGCCGCCTTGTTTTGGATAACCAATGCCCGCGAGAGCCTCGGTGATTTCATCCAGAATAGCCGGGTCGTCGATGGTGGCCGGCAGCTTATAGGGCTCCCCATCGGCGATTTTGCTCATGGTGCCGCGCAGGATCTTGCCGGAGCGGGTCTTAGGCAGGCGCTTAACCACGGTGGCGATTTTAAAGGCCGCCACCGGCCCGATGCGATCCCGGACCGACTGCACCACTTCTTGCACCACCTCTTCGTGGGGTCGCTCACACCCGTTGCTCAGCACTAAAAAGCCGACGGGAAGCTGGCCCTTTAACGTATCGGCGACACCGGTCACCGCGCATTCCGCCACGTCGGGGTGAGAGGCCAAGACCTCTTCCATGGCGCCGGTGGAAAGGCGATGGCCGGCCACGTTGATAATGTCGTCGGTACGTGCCATGACATAGACATAATCGTCCTCGTCCAGCATGCCGGCATCGCCGGTCGCGTAATACCCGGGAAACTCGCGCATGTAGGACTCTACGTAACGCTCTTGGGCATTCCACAAGGTCGGAAAACAGCCCGGCGGCAAGGGAAGCTTGGCACAAATGGCACCGATGGTGCCCGGATCAACCGGCATTCCGGCCGTGTCCAGGACCTTAAGATCCCATCCGGGGACGGGCCGCGCCGGTGATCCCGGTTTGATGGGAAGCGGCTCAAGCCCCATGCAATTGGCTGCGATGGACCAGCCCGTCTCGGTCTGCCACCAGTGATCGATGACCGGTACGCGTAGTTTTTGCTCGGCCCATTCCAGCGTGTCCGGATCGCAGCGCTCGCCTGCCAAAAACAGTGACCTCAGTCCGCTTAGATCATAAGGCGCCATATACTCAGCCTTCGGATCTTGCTGGCGGATGGCCCGAAAGGCTGTCGGCGCGGTAAAAAGGACCGAGACTTTGTGCTGAGAAATAACCCGCCAAAAGGCACCCGGATCGGGCGTGCCCACAGGCTTTCCCTCATAGAGAACGGTCGTGCAGCCATTCAAAAGAGGGGCATAAACGATGTAGGAATGGCCCACGACCCAGCCCACGTCCGAAGCTGCCCAGTAAACCTCGCTCGGTTCCACATCATAGATGGCCTTCATGGTCCAATTGAGCACCACGGCATGGCCGCCGTTGTCCCGCACGATCCCCTTGGGCTGACCGGTAGTCCCCGAGGTATAGAGAATGTAAAGGGGGTCGGTCGCCTCAACCGAAACACAAGGGTGAGGCGCGGCGGCGGCGCATTCGACCTCCCAATCAAAGTCCCGGCCTTCGATCATAGACGCCTCGGCCTGGGGCCGCGCTAGGATGATGCAGCTATCGGGTTTGTGGGTCGCCGCTTCGATAGCCGCATCCAGCAGCGGTTTGTAAGGGATCACCCGGCCCACCTCGATGCCGCAAGACGCCGAGACGATAGCCTTGGGCTGGCAGTCATCAATACGAGTCGCCAGCTCATTAGCCGCAAAGCCGCCAAAGACCACTGAATGGACCGCCCCCAGACGAGCGCAAGCCAGCATAGCGACAACAGCGCCCGGCACCATGGGCATGTAGATGATCACCCGGTCCCCTTTTTTCACGCCCCGTGCCGCCAGAACACCGGCGAAACGAGCCACTCGGTCTTGCAGGCCGGCATAAGAGATCTTTTCCACCTTATCGGTGACCGGGCTATCGTAAATGATCGCCGGCTGGGCCCCGCGTCCGGCGGCCACATGACGATCCACCGCGTTATGACAGGTGTTGAGCTTACCGCCGGCAAACCAGCGGTAAGAGGGCGGATTGGAACCATCGAGCACCTGGTCCCATTTCTGGTCCCATTCGATGCTCTCGGCGATTTCCCCCCAAAAGCCCTCCGGATCGCGCAGGGATCTTTCGCACGCCTCTTCAAATCGCCCCATGTCATGCCTCTTTTCTTATTTGAACTCGATCGGAATTGGCGGTGAGCCTCCCCTAGGCCCTTACCGATACCTCGTTCATGAGCTTAGATCAAATATCGCGAACTTCTCCCCAAGCAAATTTGGCGTTAGTGTTGTCGTCCGCCAACCATCGGTACCAAGAGGCCCTTTTTATGTCATCTTTTGACGACCATCTGGATATCAACGCCGCCAATTATCAGGCGCTAACGCCCTTAAGTTTCCTAAGACGGGCCGCGCACGTTTACCCCGATCGGACAGCCCTCATTTACGGCAACCTGCGAATCACCTGGTCCGAAGCTTTCGTCCGTTGCCGGCGCCTGGCCAGCGCTTTGTCGCGCAGGGGAGTTGGCAAGGGGGACTGCGTGGCAGTCATGGCGCCCAACACACCGGTCATGTGGGAAGCCCATCAGGGGGTTCCCGCGACCGGAGCGGTTTTAAATGCCCTAAACTACCGCTTGGATGCCAAAACGATTGCCTTCATCTTAGAACATGGGGAAGCCAAGGTCCTCATCACCGACCGGGAGTTTTCCCCGGTGATTCTTGAGGCCCTGACCATCCTAGATATGGACATCTTGGTGATCGATATCGACGACCCTTATGCGGAAGGGGGCCAGTTGATCGGCGAGACGGACTATGAGGCCTTTTTAGAAAGCGGCGATGCGGACCACCCCTGGACCCTGCCGACGGACGAATGGCAGGCCATCACTCTTAACTACACCTCGGGCACAACCGGCAATCCCAAGGGCGTGGTTTATCACCACCGAGGCGCCTATCTGAACGCCATGGGCAATATTGTGACCTGGGGCATGCAGGGTCATCCGGTCTATCTTTGGACTTTGCCCATGTTCCATTGCAACGGTTGGTGCTTTCCCTGGACCATGGCGGCTCTTGCCGGAACCCAGGTCTGCCTGCGCAAGGTCCAGTCGGACACCATTTACCAAGCCATCGCCGACCATGGTGTGGGCCACCTTTGCGGCGCACCGATTGTCATGCAAATGCTGCTGAACGCCAGCAATGAAGAGCGCACCTGCTTCGACCAACAGGTGAATTTTATGACTGCGGCGGCTCCGCCGCCGGCCGCCGTCCTTTCGGCCATGGCCGATCAAGGCTTTCGCGTCACCCATGTCTATGGCCTGACCGAGGTTTATGGGCCCGCCGTAGTTTGTGCCTGGCACGAGGAATGGGACGACCTGCCCATTGAAGAGCAAGCGAACCTGCAAGCCCGCCAGGGTGTGAGCTATCCTACCTTGGAGGACTTGATGGTCGCCGATCCGGAAAGCCTGGAGCCCGTGGCCCAAGACGGCCAAAGCTTGGGCGAGGTATTTTTTCGTGGCAACATTGTCATGAAAGGCTATTTGAAAAACCCCGAGGCCACTCAGGCAGCCCTAAAGGGCGGCTGGTTCCACAGCGGGGACCTGGGCGTGTGGCACCCGGACGGCTATATCGAGCTTAAGGATCGCTCCAAAGATATCATCATCTCGGGTGGGGAAAACATCTCCTCCATCGAGGTGGAGAATGTTCTCTATAAGCACCCAGATGTGGTCACCGCTGCTGTGGTGGCGCGCCCCGATGAAAAATGGGGTGAGACACCTTGCGCCTTTGTCGAACTCCGGGAGGGCGCTGCATTAAGAGAAACCGAAATAATCGACTTTTGCCGAGCCAACCTGGCCGGATTCAAGATTCCAAAAACCGTGATCTTCGGTGTCCTCCCCAAGACCTCAACCGGCAAGATCCAGAAATTTCATTTGAGGGAGCAGGCCAAAGCGCTTTGAGCAAATCACTGCAGGAGTCTATCAAACGATAAAGTCGTTGCGATCCAACTCGGATTTGGTGACATCTTCGATGGTAACGCGATCACCCCCACCCAGATTGATCACCGCGGAGCCGGCCCGGGTCGAAGTGGCATCCAACACTGCAGCACCAGAATCAAAACCATGGGCACTCACGTCCAACACATCCGTCAACGAGACGAAGTCCGTGATTTTGTCTTTCCCAGAGTCCGCTCCCACGATAAAGGTATCGCGGCCACCGCCTCCCGTCAGCCGATCCGCGCCCCGTCCGCCGTCCAGCCGGTCGTCGCCGGCGCCGCCGGAGAGACGGTCCGTCCCGTTATGGCCTGATAGGGTATCATTACCATTGCCGCCGCGCAGCCTGTCTTCCCCAGCGCGTCCATTCAGACGATCACGGCCACCGCCACCGGAGAGTTGGTCATTGCCGGTACCGCCATTCAAAAGGTCGTTCCCGTCGCCGCCAAAAAGTCGATCAAGGCCCTCTTGACCATCCAAGCGATCATTGCCCCCACCGCCACGAAGCTCATCGCCAGCTCCGCCTCCCGCTAAGCGGTCATTGCCGGCGTCTCCCCGAATTATATCTTCGCCTTTACCGCCATCCAGGTCGTCGTTTCCACCTCCCCCATTGAGCCGGTCACGGTTAGCACCACCGGACAGAATGTCGTCCCCGTCGCCACCGTTCAGCCTGTCGTCACCGCGAAAACCGCGCAAGTCATCGTCGCCATGATCACCATTGATTCGGTTATCGCCGTCACTGCCCAAAATACGATTATCCCGGTTATTGCCCATAAGGTTTATATCGTCTGTGTCCCTCGTCGCCCCCACGGCCCGATTGATGGAGAGGTCGGAAAGCTGATCAGGCAATCTGTAATTCAACGATGTGAGTTGCGCCGTGCCACTGGGGTTGTCGCCGTAAATAGCCCGGGCCCCGGCGATGTCATCAGCCTGGAGCTCGTTAAAACCTGATGTCACAACAGGATGCATTATCGAGGGGCGGGTGGTCTCGTGATCCAAACCGATCGCATGGCCAATTTCGTGCAATGCCGTCCGGTTCAGTAAACTAAAGCTGTTCCAATTGACACCCGGGTCAAAATTAATCGAGCCATTGGGGGGAAAATAGGCAAAGGCTAGAAAGGGGTCGGTATCCTCTGCTGAAATTAGAATATCCGCCGGTTGATTGTTCGATCCGCCACCACTGTTTTGGGTGACCGCCACGAATTCTATATTGGCGGCCCGCGCCCAAGCATTGAAAGCGTTTTTGAAGATGGTCTCAAAGCCGTCGGGCATGATCGGTGACAAGGCCTTGTTTCCGGTTGCGAAACTCCAGGTCACAACCGGGTTGTCGCCGGGCCACTTACGGCCCGTGGACACAAAACCTTCAGACTCAGGACCATTCGGGTCATCACTGCTGGCATTCAGACCGTGGTCGTGCCCGTGATCATGCCCGTGATCATGCCCGTGATCATGATCGTGCCCGTGGTCATCGTGGTTGTGGCCGTGATCATCGTGGTCGTGGTCGTGCTCCTGATCGTGTTCGTGATCATGATCCTCATGCTCTTGCGAAAGGGCCAGCGAATTAGAGAGCCTTTCCAGTGCGCCATCATCCGTTTCACCTTCTCCCGCGGTGACCGGGTCACGCGCCACATCGTCAATGGTCGAACTTGCTGTCAGGCCTGCCAAGACGAAGGTGCCGTCTTCCGAAACCGAATCATCCGCCAAGGAAACCGATCTTTGAGGCTGAACCTGCTGGTGGTCCGTCACTTCGGTTTCCCGATCAGGGTCTTGCGATGCATTCTCAGTCGAATGCTCTTCATTACCTGTGATCAGGGCCTCGGGAAGAGCCTCTATATCGTCCCAGACGGTAGGGGCCGGCTCAGCCCTGCCAGCTGTCTGTTCACCAGCGGTCTGTTCAAGTGTATGGGAAGCTACGCTTTCCGGCGGCAATAATGTCCGCAGATCTTGAAGATCCGCAAAATCTTGGCTTTCGCTAACCGCCGCAGCCTGGGCAACCGCCAGGCGGGTCGTCTCCGCCTCGGCGGGAATTCCCCCCTCACCCTCGGCAAAGGGAGCTTCAGCTTGAAGGCCTGGCCCGCCGTCTTGTGATGTCTCGTCCCCGCCCATCGCCCTTTATCCTATGAGAGATCACCTATTATGAGCTTATTTTAGGGCGACACTCATCAAATTAACACTCAAACAAAATTACATCTAATTATATTAGCTTTTTACCATGAAACCTTTTGTCGACCAATAGATAAAATAGGGACGTTGCCTGTCCAAACGACGGGAAAGGGGGAGAGATCCGTTTCCATTTCGGAAATCGAAAATCCAGGCAAGGGAATTCGGCCGATTCTCAGCGAATTATCATAAAAAAAGACCCTTCTGGGGCCTTGAACGAAATCAATGATCTATCTCTAACGGGCGCACCAGAATGACAATAGCCCACCACCCGAACTTGGTGGACCTATGCAAAACCAACCGCTTGTCCCGCGGCATCCACCACCAGAAGTGACGGTAAAAACCCTACATCCTTAGAAACCGCAAAACAGGCTTCCAAGGGTCAAAATGTAAATCTTTCAAACCTCTAGCGGTTAGACCGCAATACCTTCAAGTTGTTCTTTTATGCGCAGTTTTTCACGTTTTAACTCCGTGATACGCATGTCGTCTGGATGGGGCCGTTGATTTTCTTCATCGATTTCAGTTTCAATGGAGGCATGCTTGGCCCGCAGAGATTCCATGCGTTCTTCTGCTATCATACGAACTCTCCTGTTTGCTGAATTTAACCTGGATATGGTAACGCTTTTTGGCGTTTTTTGCAAATTTGTGACACCTGAGAGGATGTCGAACTACATGAGCGACCAAGGCCCCAAGCCGAGCCGGCTGATCATCGGCATTAGCGGCGCCAGCGGCGCCCTTTACGGGATTCGCCTGTTGCAGGTGCTGCGTCCCTTGCCGGTGGAAACCCATTTGGTTCTGTCCAAAGCCGCCGAAATGACCATCGCAATGGAAACCGATTTTAAGCCCGCGCAGGTCCGCCAACTTGCCGATAAAGCCTATGCCATCGGAGATGTGGGAGCTGCTATTTCCAGTGGATCCTTCCCAACCGGCGGCATGATCATTGCACCTTGCTCGGTCAAAACCATGGCCGAGATCGCCACTGGGGTCACATCCACTCTCTTGTCGCGGGCCGCCGACGTGGTCTTGAAGGAACGCCGTCGACTGGTCCTTATGCTGCGCGAAACCCCCTTGCACAGCATTCACCTGCGCAACGCCCTGACCTTATCGGAAATGGGTGCCATCATCGCACCGCCGGTCCCGGGCCTCTATGCCCGCCCCGATAAAATTGAAGATATGGTCGACCACACCGTGGGCCGGATTTTGGATCTTTTTGAGCTTGAGGCCGGCACGGTCAAACGCTGGGATGGCGGCAGGGGCGGATAGAGCCTCTTGACCCTTTCATGCTGGAAAGGCGGCCCGGACCAAGGTTTGAAGCCGGGAGTCCGCGGCTGCGCTGGACCCGATCTCAAGATCACAGCCCGCGACCGCCAAATAGGCGCCCAGATTTTCCATTGCCAACGATGCCGTGGCTTGCCCGATTGGCGAAGCTGCAAGAGTACGACCAACGCCGCGGACCAGGGCAAGTTGCAGCAAACGCTCTCCCTCCAGCTCTAGGGACAGGACCTTTCGCCCCAGTTCGGCACGAGTTTCATCGGGTAGTCCGTCAGCCGTTTTCAGCCAGCGACGCGCAGACCGCAAGGGGGTCACAAAATCATCCTGACAGGGCCGAACCACTTCCAACGCGTCTTGAGCCCTATCAGCCGGTAGCGCGTGGCCCTCTGAGGCCAGCCAACAGCAAAACAGCATCAGGTTCACATTAAGGCCGGCCTCGTCTTGCAGTTCCAAACAGGCACCCTCAACCCCTGGCACAGCGTAAAGCGAGAGGCTGTAGCTCCAAAAAGCAGAGGCCATTGCCTCGAAATCACCAGCAGACTTCGGATTTTGAGCCATGGCCGACTGTTCAAGCATTGTAAATTTTTCCGCAGCAAACGGATCTGGGCTACCCCTAGACCCGAAATTCGGCTACTATCCGCCGATAAATTATCAATATTAAAGCTTATGGATAAACCCAGTCCCGAACAACTCCGGCAAAAGCTCGAAGTCTTGAAAAGCGAGCACCGCGACCTTGACGATGTTATCGGACATTTGGTCGATACACGGCCCTTCGATCAACTACAACTTCAAAGGCTTAAGAAAAGAAAACTTCTTCTTAAGGACGAAATTCTCAAGATCGAAGACGAGCTTTTACCCGACATTATCGCCTAAGGGGTTAGGCGCACGTCCTGGCCGATAAGCTTGGTTGAATTGGAACTTACTTTCCCGGCTGGCTGGGGTGCCCTGCGGCATCGCCATGACCTCCCGAGGGACCGGCGGCCCTTTTATTGACATACATGGCACGATCGGCAGCTTCCAACGCGTCGTCAACCTTTTCGCCCGCGGTCAGGGTATGGACACCATAGGCCACCACAAGGGGTACAGCTTCATCGCGCCACTGCATGGGTTGATCGGCAATGTTTTGAGCCAAACGAACCGCCTTGGCCGTGGCGGTGTCATGATCCGATTGTGCCAGGATGACGCCGAATTCGTCTCCACCCAGACGGCCCACCACATCGGAGGCACGCACCGAAGCAATGAGGACCTTGGCCAGATGCTGTAGGGCCTGATCGCCTGCCGCATGTCCTAAGCTATCATTGATTTGCTTCATGCCATTCAGGTCAAAGTAGATGACCGAACTTGTGATGCCGTAGCGTTCGGCAAAGGATGCGGTCCGGGTCAATTCCCGCACAAAGGCCCGCCGGTTCAACACAGGGACCAAGCTATCTTCATCAGCGAGCCGTTCTAGATACTCGACCCGTTTCCGCGTGTTCTCGAGCTCGCCCCGGAGGTTTTCGACCTCGGCCATTAATCGATCGATAGCCTGGCGCACCTTAGGCGTAAGCTCGCCTTCGGGTACCCCCATGATCGTCGCCACGTCCGACACCGATTGGGGGCTTGGTGACGAAGACGCCGCGGTGGTCTTACCGTTTGATGCCGTTCTGGACGTGGGTGCGACCCCGCCCGTATCTCGAATTTTCATGCCCTTCCCCGGTCATGCGCCGCTTAGCCGAAGTCCATCGAAAGGTATCTTTACGCCGTCCCCATCCGACCGCACCCGGCCTCAGGTCGGTTGATGTCCGACTCCGACCGATCTTTCTTAGCATGACCGAGACACGCGCTGAGATAAAGTTTTTGTTTTCTGCGCAGCCAGCCTCCTTGTCTCGGGCCCTCGAGCCGGGAATAATGACTTTTGGCTTGATCGGGCCGCTTAGGCTCGGTGAGGCCCTTATTCTCTCTAGGAGACGAAATGACCGACAAAGGCGCCAAGGTGGGTATCATTATGGGCAGTCAATCTGACTGGCCCACTATGCGGCATGCCGCCGATACCCTTCGGGACCTTGGCATTGACCACGAAAATCGTATTGTTTCGGCCCATCGCACCCCGCAGCGCATGTATGACTATGCGCGAGCGGCGAAATCGCGCGGACTGCAGGTCATCATCGCCGGGGCCGGCGGAGCGGCCCATCTGCCGGGCATGACCGCTTCCCTAACCGAGTTGCCGGTGTTTGGTGTCCCCATCGAGAGCCAAGCCCTCAAGGGACAGGACAGTCTCTTATCCATTGTTCAGATGCCGGCCGGCATTCCCGTGGGCACCCTGGCAATCGGCAAAGCCGGCGCTGTGAATGCCGCCCTCTTGGCCGCCAGTGTGATCGCCTTAAACGATCCGCACGCCGCTGAGGCCCTCAGCAACTGGCGGGAAAAGCGAACCATCGACGTGCCGGACGTCCCCAGCTAGGATCTAGTGAACTGCCATGTCAAAGAACTTTGACGATGCTTTGCCACCGGGGTCGGTGATCGGCATATTGGGCGGCGGCCAGCTGGGCCGCATGGCCGCTGCAGCTGCCACCGACTTGGGCTATTTGACCCATATCTACTGCCCTGATCCGGCTTCGCCAGCCGCGCAGGTCACGGATCGCTTCTCGGCAAAAGCCTATGACGACGAAACCGCCCTTGCGACCTTTGCCGAGGCCGTGGATGTGGTGACATTTGAATTTGAGAACGTTCCGGGTCCCACCGCCGCCTTCTTGGCAGAGCGCGTAGCGGTCCGCCCAGGACCCAAGGTTCTACACATTTGCCAAAACCGCCTCCGGGAAAAGGGTTTCTGCGCCGAGATTGGGGTTCCGACGACGGAATATGCCCCCGTCCAAAACCGCGATGACCTTGAAAAAGTCATGGCGGCCTTTTCGACTCCAGCGGTCTTGAAAACCACCGAGATGGGCTATGACGGCAAGGGTCAGGTCTTGTTGGACGGTAAGATCGGCCCGGCCGAGGCCTGGGCCGGAATGGCCGGTGGGAAAACGGAATTAGAGGGAATTGTCGAGGCCTATGTGGATTTCCAATTGGAAATCTCGGTCATCGTGGCCCGCAGTCAGGGCGGCGAAATCCAGGCCTATGTGCCGGTGGAAAACCGCCACAAGAATCATATTCTGGACCAAACCATCGCACCGGCTGAAATTTCGACCAAAGTGGCAGCCAAGGCCCAAGAGATCGCTCACACCATCGCCGAAAGCATCAAGCTTATCGGCTTACTCGGTATCGAGATGTTCGTGACCCAATCCGGCGATGTCTTAGTTAACGAGTTAGCACCCCGTCCCCACAACTCGGGTCACTGGACGATGGATGCCTGTCTCATCTCCCAATTCGAACAGTTCATTCGGGCCGTAACAGGCTTGCCCTTAGGCGATCCGGAACGCCACTCCAACGCCATTATGCACAACCTGATTGGCGAGGATGCGAGCACCTGGCGCAACATTCTTTCAGACCCAAAGGCCAAGCTGCATCTCTACGGGAAAAGTGAAGCGCGGCCCGGGCGCAAGATGGGTCACGTCAATAAGCTGTCTTCAAAATCGGACTGACCGATAGATTTTCCGTCCCTTAAAGACCCTTAGCGAAGGGGCGCCGCCCCTTCAGATCGCCGCGTGACCTTATCAATCGGTCCGGCAGGGCTAGCAACCTGCCGATGGTCTTTCCAACGGTGCCCCCCACTTTTAGAACCTCGGAAATACGCCGCTCCAGAAAGACCCAGGTGGCTTCCTGGCCTTCGGATTTATCATTGAGCCAGAACAGGGTGGTAGAGCTAAACACGCCGGCCAAAAGCAGGCGCTTGCTGTAAAAATTGTAATCCACCGAGCGATCGCCAACGCCATGCCACACAGCATCGACCGTGCCGTAAAGGCATTTGAGACCAATTCCGCCATTTTGCGGCAAGGCTAAGCAGGACAGCCCCCGTCGGACCGCCTCGCGATGCGGCGCCAGATTTTCCAGGCGCAGGCGAACGGCCGCGGCAACCCGCTCGCGGACCTTCATTTGAGACAGGTCCAGATCCTGGAGACTCTTCAACATCTCCTGATCTGCATGGGCACTGAACATTTGAAGCGCCTGCAGGGCGCCACCGGGCAACAGAGCGTCCAGCTCCGCAGGGGATAGAGCCAGGTCCCGCGCTGCCGCTTGCACCGCCTCTTGGGTCCAACCATCGAATACCACATGCTCCAAAAGTACGTCTAAGAGCTTCTTTTGATCCGGGCTTATGGCCATTTGTCCTCCTTTCAACCGTCTCCGTTAGCTTGAAACGCTTCGATGCAACTCATCCATAAAGGCCAGCGTCGACAGGTCGGTCATGCGCTGAGGATACAAAATCCCGTCTAGGTGATCGCACTCGTGCTGCACCACCCGGGCATGAAAGCCCTTGGCCTCCCGCACCAGTTCGTCGCCGCTCGGCGTCAGCGCCCGATAGCGCAAGTGCCGGTAGCGGGGCACCTGACCTACCAGCCCCGGTACGGAAAGACAGGCTTCCGGGCCAAGGTCCATCTCCTCGCCCAAGGGCTCAAGAACCGGATTGATCAACACGGTCAAGGGCACCGAAAGGCCACCGGCGGCGGCCGTACCCCCTTCTTGGGCACCCTCCTGTTCTTCAGGAGGCTCCGACGCCTGTTCGCGGGCCACAAAAAATACCACGATACGCAGGGGCGCATAAACCTGCGGCGCGGCCAATCCCGTACCCCCGGCGTCCTGCATGGTCTCGAGCATGTCATGGATCAAGCGCCGGACCTCCGGCGCACTCGGATCCGCCACCTCGTCTGCGCGGCGGCGCAGGATGGGATTGCCCATGGACGCAATTTTTAAGATAGCCATTCGTGTTCCGCCTCAAATCTCTCCTTCAATATGGGGGCCTTTGGCTGACCCGTAAAGCCGGAACCCGGTCTAGAGTGCTGCTGATGGATAACCGCTCCTCTTTACAATTCTTTAAGCTTCCCCGAGGCATTAAATCCAGGATAAAGGCCTTTCTTTCCGCGCCACCCTGTGGTAACTGAACGGCCTAACGCACGGGTTAGCCCGTTGCGATCCAATCTGTATGACAGATTTCTTGATTCGATGACTGAATGGTCTGCTTTTTGGTCCAAAAGGGTCAAAAATGCTGGAAAGGAGTTTTGAGCGTCCGTGCAAGTACATGTCCGCGACAATAACGTCGATCAAGCCCTCCGCGCGCTGAAAAAGAAGCTGCAGCGCGAGGGTGTATTCCGGGAGATGAAACTCCGTCGGGATTTTGAAAAGCCCTCTGCCCGCAAAAAGCGCGAACGCGCCGAAGCCGTGCGCCGCTATCGCAAATTGTTGCGTAAGCGCATGGACCGGGAAGGATTCTAGAGGCGTCTTGCTTTTGACCATGGCGGTGGCCGGCGCTTTGATGCCGGCTCAAGCTTGTTGGAAAAGCTGACAACGATAAGGGGCTCCCTGCGAGCCCTTTTTTCTCCTTGATTACAAAAAACTGGGATTTAACCATGCCAGGTCTCTGGCATGGCTTTTTGTGTTGGCGGCACCCTTTGTCTTCACGCAAGCTATCGATCAATCATAGTTGCTTGTATCCTGAGGCTTGTTTTCCGGCGTGTAATTCGAGGAGGATCAACCATGCGGCTCAAAGGTAAGGTTGCCATCGTTACTGGCGGCAACTCGGGTATCGGCAGGGGTATCGTCCACCGCTTTGTGAAAGAAGGGGCCAATGTCGCTCTGGTCGGGCGGGATTCGGAAAAAGGTCATGCCGTTGCCGCGGAGGTCGGCGCGCTCGGCGGAACGGGTGCCTTTTTCCAAGCGGACCTGTCTCAAGAGGCGGTAGCGCAAGGGATGATCGATAATGTCATCGACCGCTTCGGCACCTTGGACGTCGTGATCAACAACGCAGGAATAGGCGCCATACGAAGCGGTCTAACGCCCCAAGATCCGCCCGGTGTGCGATGGGATCGAATGCGGGGCTGTAATCTGGACGCGGCTTACTTCGTCAGCGCCTATGCCCTACCCTACCTGGCAAAGTCGGAAGAGGGCGCCATCGTCAACATTTCCTCGACCGCCGCCTTGCATGGCAACTGGGGCCTCTACTGTGTGGCCAAGGCAGGGATCGAAGGCTTAAACCGGGCCTTTGCCGCCGAGGCAGCGCCTCATGGCGTGCGGGTTAATGGTATCAGCCCTGGCTGGATCGCGTCGGATACGATCAAGGCCGCGCAAGCCGGAGGCCGCGATAACGGAAGCTGGGAGCAGCCGCCCTCCTTGCTCAACCGGATGGGAACCACCGACGAGATCGCCACTGCCGCGGTCTTTTTATCCTGCTCGGACTCCTCTTTCATCACAGGTCAAACCCTTATCGTGGATGGCGGTATGAGCATCATCGACTACCCCTCGATCCCCTTGTTGGAACAAATCGGACAGCGCATCCAATCTCAAGAAACCGACCCATTTGAAAAATAGGAAAAACCTAAGCTGAGCTGACAGTTATCCTCTTTCTATGCGGTGGAAATGGGTTGCCTATGCGGTGGAAATGGGTTGCGAAGCCTAGATCGGCGATGCGGAAGCCATGTCCGACGGGGACGATCATGTTGCGTTGGGAGATTGACACGGTCTGGCAGCGAAAGATCATGTTGGAAATACAATCGATCTAATTTATGAGCAAGGCGAGGCTTGGCGAACCGATTGAGCACCAGCTGACGGGGCAAAGAACCTAGCTACGCCGCCATTGTGCCGCAAAAACGGCCGCGACAACCAAAGCGGCCCCGGCAACCTGGTGAGCTGTCAAGCTTTCCGCCAGCAACCACACCGCCAGTCCCACGGTAAAGACCGGCTCCAAGTTCATGATCATGGCCCCACGGGAAGGACCGATAAGGCTCACACCGGCAAACATACCGAAAAAGGCTGCCGCGAAGGTCAATACTGCCGCAGCCAACAAGACAAGAGGCAAGACCTCCAAAGACGGCAAAGTCCAGCTGGCTGTCGCCGTCGCCAAGGCCGCCACCATGACCCAGCCGGTAAGCGCCATGTAAAATGTCATGACGGTGGAGGGCACGGCCCGCAGTTTACGGCCTGACCAGAGATAGGATCCGGCCACTCCCAGTGCCGCGAGCACGGCAAAGGCCAGACCCGCCCCATTCAATTGATCAATGCCGATCCCCAGACAGAGACCCAGCCCCAACAGCGCGGCCAACAGGAACCCTATTTCTCGAAC
This sequence comes from Pseudomonadota bacterium, assembly GCA_039028695.1. Taxonomy (GTDB): domain Bacteria; phylum Pseudomonadota; class Alphaproteobacteria; order Kiloniellales; family Kiloniellaceae; genus JANQKX01. The sequence continues at coordinate 2,525 of JBCCHN010000036.1, read as the reverse complement.
CGCCGGCCAGCGCCGGTCGAAGAAGCATTCCCCCAAAAGTGTCAAAAGGGGGAAGCTGTAAAAAATCAGCACAGCCAAGCTGACCGGAATTTCCACAAAGGCGGCGACCAGCGAACCCGATCCGATGGTGTAGGCAGCCCCCGCCCCGATGGCATGGAGAAAGCTCGCTCGCCCGAGCATCAAGGGCACCCGCCGCAGCGTTAGCCAAATGCCACAGGCGATGGCAAAAAAGCTGAAGCGAATGACAATGAGCGTCTGAACGCTAACGCCGCCGTCCGTTACAACCGGCGCCAAAATGTTTGAAAAACTGATGCTGATCGCCGCCAGCGCCACCAACAATACGCCGAGGAGCATCTTTTGCCCCACATCCCCGCTCATGATCGCTCTCCTTGGAAGAGGTCACCCCGACGGCGAGGCCGGAAAAGGATAATGCTGGCGTCGCGATTCAACGTTATTCTAAGGGCAGGCCAGTTCCCGGCCTCAACCTTGTTCCAGGGCCTTGACGATCTGCTCGCACATCTTTTTGGCGTCGTCGAACAGCATCATGGTGTTGTCGCGGAAGAACAGCTCGTTTTGAACCCCCGCATAGCCCGAGGCCATTGAGCGTTTGATGAAGAGCACTGTTCCTGCTTCTGCGACCTCTAGAATGGGCATACCGTAGATGGGCGAGGCCGGGTCCGTCTTGGCCGCCGGATTTGTGATGTCATTGGCGCCGATGACAAAAGCCACATCGGTAGACTTGAAGTCCCGATTGATCTCTTCCATCTCCAGCACCTCGTCATAAGGCACGTTGGCCTCGGCGAGAAGCACGTTCATATGCCCCGGCATACGACCTGCTACCGGATGGATGGCGTAGCGCACATCGACGCCTTGGGCCTTCAGAAGGTCAGCCATCTCGCGCAAGGCATGCTGGGCCTGGGCCACCGCCATGCCGTAACCGGGCACGATGATGACCGAGCTGGAATTCTGCATAAGAAAGGCTGCGTCATCGGCCGCGCCGGACTTGACCGTTCGGTCCTCGTCACCGCCCGCGCCGGCAGCAGCACCGTCGGTCTCACCCCCAAAGCCGCCCAGGATCACATTAAAAATTGAGCGATTCATGCCCTTGCACATGATGTAGCTGAGGATCGCGCCGGACGAGCCGACCAGGGCGCCAGTCACGATTAGCAAGTTGTTTTCCAAAGTAAAGCCGATGCCGCAGGCCGCCCAGCCCGAGTAGGAATTCAGCATGGACACCACAACCGGCATGTCCGCGCCGCCGATGGGCAGGATCAAGAGCAGCCCCAAGGCTAGGGAAATGATTACGATCAGCCATAAACTACTCGCCGATTGGGATGTGCAGAGCACGACGATCAGCACAAAGATGGCAATCCCCAAGACCGCGTTTAGGGGGTGCTGCATGGGAAAGATCAGAGGCTTGCCCGAAACCAGCCCTTGCAGCTTGGCGAAAGCGACCACCGAGCCGGTAAAGGTGATGGCACCGATAGCAATGCCGAGAGACATTTCAATCAAGCTGGCGATCTTAATGTCGCCGGGCACCCCGATGCCATAGGCCTCGGGCCGGTAGAAAGCGGCCAGGGCCACCAGCACCGCCGCCAAGCCCACCAAGGAGTGAAAGGCCGCCACCAATTGGGGCAAGGCGGTCATGTTGATGCGCAAGGCAATGACCGTGCCGACGGCCCCGCCGATCAACAAGCCGGCGATGATCATGCCGTAACTCACCACACCCGGAAGGGCCAAGGTTGTGACCACCGCGATGGTCATGCCGACCATGCCAAAGAGGTTCCCGTTGCGGCTGGTGGTCGGATGAGACAACCCGCGCAAGGCCAAAATGAAACAAACCGATGCGACCAGATAGAGCAGGCCCGCCAAATTTTCGCTCATGACAGCCCCCTACTTCTTCTTTTTGAACATCGCCAACATGCGATGGGTCACAATAAATCCGCCAAAAATATTGACCGCCGCCAAGGCCACCGCCAGGAAACCCATGACCTCGCTAAAGCCGAAATCCGCCGGCCCCGCCGCCATCAGAGCGCCTACGATAATCACCGAGGAAATAGCGTTGGTCACCGCCATGAGGGGCGAGTGCAACGCCGGCGTCACCCGCCAGACAACGTGGTAACCGACAAAAATCGCCAGCACCAAAACGGTCAAACCGACCACTAAGGGCGAGGTCCCGCCCTCGACCGCGGCGCTGTCCGTCACCAAGCGCCCGGCTTCCGAGGCCAGACCGGCCAATTCATCGGAAAGCTCACGGGCTTTGTCGGCGAGACCTGTCGCCTTATCGGAAAACTCTACATTCGACATTATTCCGACCCCTCATTCTCAGGCCCCTTAGGCTCCGACTGTTCGACTGCTCTTGCGCCTGCCTCTTCACCGGATTTCTCATCGGCCGCCTTTACATCCTTTTTGGCTGCCGGCTTTTCAGCTGCAGGTTTTTCTAGCGCTGGATGAACAATCGACCCATCCCGGCAAATCAAGGTGCCCTTGATAATCTCATCGTCCCAGTCGATGGCCAGCGCCTT